>JBGTFW010000322.1:0-3809 GCA_041747075.1 Pirellulaceae bacterium | reverse complement strand
GCCGCGCCGGTTGTAGTAGTTATACCCGCTGCCGTACAACGGGCGATAATAGCTGCGACCGTAGCCGTTGTAGCCGCTGTAGTCACGATGATTACCGTACCCACTGTAGCCGTGGCTGCGGGGATAATAACTGCTCCGGTAACTGTTTCTAATTTAAATGCTTCCAAATGAAAACTCTCGCAATTTGCCATGAGCCTTCAAGTTGGGACGGAGCCGACTGCCATTGCAGCGCGGCGATGAGTCATATCAGTTGCACGTGCCATGCCAGCGTTGGGGAAACGGCGCATTGGGGCGAATTCCCCGGATTCGAGCGATTTCCTGTCGCTCGTTGCCCGTCGTTCGCCTATCCGAACAAGGGCGCGCCGCCATCGTACTGACAACAGTTCTTCCGCATCAGGTGTCGTATTTCACGTTGAACCTGCGGGGAATTGGCGGATTGAGCGACCGTTGCCTTGATCCGATCGCACTGCGAGAATACCAAAACAGTCATTTCAAGCTGGCAACACACCGGATGAACGCACTTCCCTCGATATTTCCCACCGTCGATCAAACGGGTGTTGTTGAACGCGCCGAGCGGTTCACCAAACGGAGTATCAAATCCACTTCCAAGCTGCAGGGCCTGAAAATGGTCCTTGGCATGATCGATTTGACGACCCTTGAAGGAATGGACACCGACGGGCGCGTTCGCCAAATGTGCTACAAGGCGCGGCATCTGCACGACGCCGTTCCGGGCCTGCCGACGGTCGCCGCCGTTTGCGTCTATCCGAACTTTGTGGCACTGGCCAAACGGCAACTCGATGGGTCGGGCGTTCGCGTTGCCTCGGTGGCGACCGCTTTTCCCAGCGGTAACGCTTCACTGGAAGTCAAGCTGGCGGACACAAGAATGGCGGTCGACGCCGGTGCCGACGAGATTGACATGGTCATTTCGCGCGGGCGATTTCATCGCGGCGATTACCAATACGTGCTCGACGAGATCGCCGAGGTCAAGGAGACATGCGGCACGGCGCGGCTCAAGGTGATTCTCGAAACGGGCGAACTGGGCACCTTCGATGCCGTGCGCCGCGCCAGTGATATCGCCATTGCCGGAGGAGCGGACTTTATCAAAACGTCGACGGGAAAAATCCAGCCGGCCGCGACCCTGCCAGTGACGCTCGTCATGCTCGAGGCGATACGCGATCATTACGTTCGCACCGGCCAGATGATCGGCATGAAACCGGCCGGGGGCATTTCGAAAGCGCAGCTCGCGCTCCATTACCTGGTCATGGTTCGTGAGACGCTCGGCCACCAGTGGCTATCCCCGGAGTGGTTCCGCTTCGGCGCAAGCAGCCTGGCCAACGACGTACTGATGCAAATTGTCAAGCAACAAACCGGCGTCTACCAGTCGGCCGACTATTTTTCCATCGACTAAACACGCATGAATGAGCCTGGCACCCAACCGAAGTTGCTGGACGGACAACGCCAGTCGGAATCGCCCGACTGGACGCTCTCCCCGGCGCCCGAAAGTACCGGCCACATCGCGCTGGCCGACAGCTATTTGCTGTTTATTGACGGCCAGTTCACTGAATCGTCAGCCGACCAACGATTCGACTCGATCAATCCCGCTACCGAAGAGCGACTCGCTTCGCTCACCGAATCGACGAGCAAAGACGTCGATCGGGCGGTTCGGGCCGCACGGACCTGTTATGAAAAGCACTGGTCGAACATGCCGGGTCGCGAGCGCGGCAAGTACGTTTATCGCATCGCACGGATCATTCAGGAACGGGCGCGCGAACTGGCCGTGATCGAGTCGATGGACGGCGGCAAGCCAAACCGCGAGTCGCGCGACATCGATATCCCGCTTGCCGCCGCGCACTTTTTCTATTACGCGGGCTGGGCCGACAAAATACGGTATGCTTTCCCGAATCGCGACCCGCAACCGTTGGGTGTCGCCGGGCAGATCATCCCGTGGAATTTTCCGCTACTGATGGCCGCGTGGAAGATCGCACCGGCGCTCGCGACCGGGAACACCGTTGTCCTGAAGCCCGCCGAATCGACGTCGCTGACCGCCATGAAGCTGGCCGAGATCATTCAGCAAGCGGACTTGCCGCCGGGTGCGGTGAATATCATCACCGGTCACGGCGATGTCGGTGCGGAAATTGTCCGCCATCCGGGCATCGACAAGATTGCCTTTACCGGCTCGACCGAAGTCGGCAAGATCATTCAAAAGGCTATTGCCGGTTCGCCAAAAAAATGCACGCTCGAATTGGGCGGCAAGGCGGCCAACATCATTCTCGACGACGCGACGATTGATCAGGCCGTCGAGGGGATCGTCAACGGTATTTACTTCAATCAGGGCCATGTGTGCTGCGCCGGCAGCCGGCTTTTCGTCCAGGAGTCGGTTCACGACGAAGTCATCCGGAAACTGAAACACCGCATGGACTCACTCGTCGTCGGCGATCCGCTGGACAAGAATACGGACATCGGAGCGATTAACAGCCGTGGACAACTGGAGACGATTTCGGAGTACCTGGAGATCGGCAAGCGCGAGGGGGCACGCTTTTACCAGCCATCGTGTCCGCTGCCCGAACGCGGTTTTTGGTGCCGTCCGACGCTCTTTACCGACGTTGCCCAGTCGAACCGGATCGCCCAGGAAGAAATTTTTGGCCCGGTGCTCGCGGTTCAGACCTTCCGCACGGTTGCCGAAGTCATTCAAAAGGCCAACAACACCCCCTATGGTCTGTCGGCAGGCGTGTGGACGGACAAAGGGTCGCGCATTTTCAATCTCACGGCGCGCCTTCGCGCCGGGGTCGTGTGGGCCAACACGTTCAACAAATTCGACCCGTCGTCCCCCTTTGGCGGCTACAAGGAAAGCGGCTACGGGCGCGAGGGGGGCCTGCATGGGCTGGCCGCGTACGTGAAATAGAAAGCCGCTGTAACTTTTTGGTTCGCGAAGACCTGTTTGGAAAATTCCTGATGTCCAAATCACCCGTCGATCGACTGCCTGTCCAAAAGACGTACAAACTCTATATCAACGGCCAATTTCCGCGCAGCGAATCGGGGCGGTACTACCAGCCGCCGATCGACGGCGTTGCAATCAACGTGTGTCTCGCCTCGCGCAAGGATTTTCGCGATGCCGTGGCGGCGGCGCGCGGCGCGCTGCCAGGCTGGTGCGGCAAGTCGGCTTTCAATCGCGGGCAAATTCTTTACCGGATCGCCGAGATGATGGAGGGACGCCGCGACCAGTTCGCCACTGAACTGGTCCGGACAGGAATTGACGCCCGGTCCGCCGATGCTGAAACGCGGCAGGCGATTGACCGGTTGATTCACTACGCCGGCTGGTGCGACAAGTTCCAGCAGATATTCAGCAGCGTCAACCCGGTCGCTTCGTCGCATTTCAATTTCTCGCTGCTCGAACCGACGGGCATCGTCGCGATCATTGCCTCGGAGACCAGTCCGCTTCTCGGCCTGGTTTCGCTGATCGCGCCGGTGATCGCCGGGGGCAACACATGCGTGGTTCTCGCGTCGCGCGAGCGTCCCTTGCCGGCGATCACATTTGCGGAAGTCGTCCATTCATCAGACGTCCCAGGCGGCGTTATTAATATACTGACCGGCGACGCGGGGGAACTTGCCGGTCATTTCGCCAGTCATATGGACGTGAACGCGGTGGCCGTCGATCGGGACGATGCCGATTTGGTGGCGACCGTTCGGGACCTCTCGGCGGGCAACGTCAAGCGAGTCCGCCACTACGACTGCGACTGGACGAGCGACGACAACGAGAACCCGTACCTGATCAACGACTTTTGCGAAGTCAAGACAACCTGGCACCCGAT
>JBGTFW010000321.1:0-7702 GCA_041747075.1 Pirellulaceae bacterium | reverse complement strand
GCGTTCTTTTTCGGACCTGTTGCAGTTTCACCAGAAAAAGTCCGAACCCCGCCCCTCGGGCGAAAGGAAACCGCCGGCTGGAAAAAACCAGCGCGACGAGAAGCCGGACGAGACGAACGAAAAACCGGGCTAGCGGTGCGTCTCTTCGTAGCGGAAGCCGCCAAGGCTTTCGGCGCGCGGGGTCGTAGCGGAAGCCGCCAAGGCTTTCGGCGCGCGGGCCTTTCAGCGCGTTTCAGCGCTGCCCAAACCGAAACTCTCCGCGAGTTCCGCTACATTGCTGCGTCCGCCTGGCCCCGCTTCCCTTGTCGTCCGGGTCGCCGTGGGTCGTGATAGAATTCCGCGATGGACACACTTTACATCGAGGGGGATACGGCTGCCATCGCAGCGGACGCTGCCCGTCGGCAAGCTGTCTCGGGTCGACCCGTGTGGCAGCCAAAACACCACGAGCCAATCGATGACCGGAGCGGCAGTCTTCCGGTTGATTGACGTCGTCTCCGGACGGCATGGAACAACATTGACTGTACTGGAACGCTTCCCGATCCCTAATCGAGCCGGTGCACCACGAAGTGGCGACGTCAAAACAGCTCTTCAATCACGCGGCCGCTGTTGGCGATCTTCATCGGGCGCCCGTCATTGCTCGTAAAGGTCGTCTCCAGCGGAATTCCCATCGCCCGGCAAACGGTCGCCATCAGGTCCTCCGATGACCACGAAGGCCCTTCGACTTGCGTGCCGTCCTCGTTGGTTGCACCGATTGCCTGTCCACCTTTCAGGCCGCCGCCGCCGACCACTACGCTCCACGAGCGCGCCCAGTGATCGCGCCCGGCGTTTCCATTAATGCGCGGCGTGCGCCCGAATTCGCCCATCCAGATGATGACGGTGTCGTCCAGCAATCCGCGTTGCGAAAGATCGTCCACGAGCGCGCTCATCCCCTGATCGAGCATCGGCAGCCGCGTGTCGCGCAACGCCGGAAAAATCGTTTGGTGGTCGTCCCATCCGCCGAGATTGACCTCCACGAATGGCACGCCCGACTCGACCAGCCGCCGCGCCATCAGGCAACCGCGTCCGAAATTGTTTTCGCCGTATCGCTGACGGACTTCCTCCGGTTCAGTCTGGACGCGAAAGGCGGACATTTGCTGGCTCGTCATCAGATCGAGGGTCTTTTGAAGAACCTTGGCGTGCTCGGTTGCGCCGGATCCCCGCTTCTGATCGATAAAGCCGCTTTCGAGCAGCCGCAGGGCCTGCATCCGCTGGCTCAGCCGATCGGGGGGCAAGTTCATTTCCAGGTTGCGAACGTTGCCGTTGGAGTCGACTGAAAAGGGTGCCCACGCCATCCCAAGGAAACCGGGACCCTCGCTCGGTCCACCGACGCTGACAAACGGCGGCAACTCGAGACCCTGCCGCTGGCCCGCCAACTGGTGCGAAATGACCGAGCCGTATCCCGGGTGCTCCATGTTCGGATTGGGGACATAGCCGGTATGCATGTAATAGCGGCCGCGATCATGATCGGCCTCGCGCGTGCTCATGCTTCGGACGATCGCCAGCTTGTCCATGTGCCCGGCAACCAATGGGAGGTGTTCGCAAATTTGCACTTCGCCCGCCGTCTTGATCGGGCGAAATTCTCCGCCGGTGTTCGTACCCGGCTTGAGGTCCCAGATATCGAGCGTCGAGGGACCGCCTCCCATCCAGAGGAGGATCGCACTCTTGCGATTTCGCGCGAGCATTGGCGCGGCGGCGGAAAGACTTCTTCCAAACGCCAGCGCGGTGCCGGCAAATGCCGTGGCGCCGAGCAAGTGCCATGCGAAATGGCGACGCGTCATCCCGGCCGGTGTCTGGAAATTCATGGCAGCGCCTTTTGAAAGTATTCGGGGGTCGGTTTTCACGGATCAGTGATTGAAGATGAATTCGTTGCTGTTGAGGATGACCCACCAAAGGTCTTCGAGAGCCTCGCGTGCATTCCCTCCGCGCGCCTCGTGCAATTGCCCGGCCATTGCCAATTCGTCGCGCGTCGCGCGTCGCGACAATCCGGCGAGGAAGAGCCAGTTGATTTTTTCGCGCGCGTCCATCGACGAATCTCCAGCGAGCCACTCGACGATTCCACCGCTTTCGGCGCTGGTCGCCGCGCGGATCATCTCTCCGTTGAACATCATGAGAACCTGGGGAATCGTCCCCGCGAAACTGGTCGTTTCATCCCCTTCGTCGGTTCCAAAAGCCTGTGCGAACTGTTGCAGCCACTGGTTCTTGCGCTGTTCCTGTTCTTCGTAGTTACCCGCGGCCACGTCGGCGCGGGAGGCCGAAAGCAGGCTCTCGTACAGCTCCTCGGCCCGCATTTGCCGCAGATAAAACCGCGAAAACAACGGTGTCTTGCCGGCGTCCGGGTCGTCCGTCTCGTTGCCGCGCGTGATGCGGCTGGAGAGGCTGTAGGTTTCCGAAAGGACGATCCAGCGAATCAACTGGCGGACATCGAATCCACTTCCGCGGAACTCGGCGGACAGGTAACCGAACAGTTCGGGATGCGAAGGCTCGTTGTGCGGTCCGAGGTCGTCGACCGGCCGCGTAAAGCCGTAACCGAGAAAGTGCGACCACATCCGGTTGACCATTGCCATTTCCACGTAAGGCGAATCGAGCATCAG
Organism: Pirellulaceae bacterium; assembly: GCA_041747075.1. Taxonomy (GTDB): domain Bacteria; phylum Planctomycetota; class Planctomycetia; order Pirellulales; family Pirellulaceae; genus CAJQPP01. Next base: position 5,072 of record JBGTFW010000321.1, on the reverse strand, counting down.
CCGCGCCAGTTCCTCGCGCCGATTCACGCGATTGACCGCGCCGTGCGGTTCAATCTGTGTTCCGTCAACGAAAACGGGATAGGCGACCTTGACCAGTCCATTGCGCAGTTCGAAAAAAAGGTCGGCTTGTTCAATCTCGCTGCTTTCGCCACGGTAGTCGCGATCAACCAGTTCGTTGTCGCCTCCCATCATTGCCGCGCGCGGTCCGCCGTTGGCCCGCGCCTGGCGAAAGAAGGCGTTCATCTCCCAGTAGGTTTGCTGTTTCCATTCGTTGAAGGGATGGTTGTGGCATTGCGTGCATTGGACCTGCAGGCCGAGGAAAATGCGCGATGTCGCGGCGGTCGCCTGCGCGGCGTTTTCCTCATTCACCTTGTCGATCAGAAAATTCACCGCACCGTTGAACCGTTCGTCGTCCGGTGAGGGCTGACCGGTTGCCGTGACCAGTTCCCGCACCATCCGGTCGTACGGTTTGTTTCGCGCGAACGAATCGCGCAAGTACTTTTGCATGCCCGAGCGGTCGATCATCGAATTGTTGCCGTTGCCACCCGTCCGGCCGATCAGCAAATTGGTCCAGATCGTCGTCCAGTTGCGGGAAAACTCTTCGGTGTATTGGTCGTCCTCGAGGAGTTGATCGACGAGCGCCTCGCGACGGTTCCGGTTTCTGTCGTTGAGGAATTCGTTGAGTTCGGCGACTTTCGGAATCCGCCCCAGCAAGTCCAGAAAAACGCGACGGCACCATTCCTCGTCCGTCGCGGGTGCCGCGGGCTTGACCTCCCACGCCTTCCACATGACACGCACCAATTCGTTGATCTGGCGAACTTGCGGGACGACCGGCTCCGCATCTGCCTTGCTGGACTGGGCCGGTACCTCGGTGGCACTCAAGGCAACGCCCCAAAGAATTGCAGCGTAAACGGACGAGAGTCTAGTTGAAAAACCGTACATCAGGAAATGTCCGGGGTTGAAAGCGTCAGAGCTATCAATTTAACGTTGGCGAGTGGCAAAAAGAACGGGCTTGGCGGCAAAAAGCGGCCAAGCCCGAATATTTGTCTCGTTGATCGTGGGTGTTCGTTTGCGAATTTTTTTACGTTTCGGCGGCTAAGTCGGTCAAGCGGAGTGTATCATTTCGCAACACATGAAGCGTTTTGATACACCATTCTACACCACCGATTGTTCTTGAAATTCGCGCCGATGACTTTTTCGCGGCTTGCCTTTCCTTGCAGAGGGGCGTTCATTCCGGGACGAGGATGAATAACGAGGAATAATGGAGGCCCAAACCACGACAGGGTTAGTGAAGTGGTTTGGGCACTACCTCGTCTCGGTTCCAGCCCCAGTCAATCGCTTTCGCAATTGGTGGGGCCACCACTTCCGGGCGAATGCTTATGCAAGCCCCGTGCCAAAACGCCGGTACGTTCCGCCCGTGCCGCCCGCGACATCCTTGAATTGATGTGGATGGATGCGACGCCGTGCCGAAGGGATGACGTGCTTGTGAAAACTGCAGGGGCACCGCAAAATCAGTCAAACGGCCCTCCCCGCGCGCTACTGCCACTGGTTGTTCCTTGCAACAGACGCTTTTTCATATTCCGCACTGGCTGTTCCATGGCCCGTTGCTGATCGGGTGGCTTGGCGCGGGGCTGCTCGTTCTTGGTGCTCTCGTCTGGCGAAAGGGGTGGGGAAGCGAGTCGCTCAATTTCTTGCCGGTCTGGCTGGTCGGCGCGGCGCTGCTTTATTTCGTCGTTCCTGGAATCGAGGTTGCGGAGATCAATCCCGAAGATCCGAACGGACCTCCCATTCCTGGCGGGCTGGCCGTGCGCGGGTACGGCGTGATGGTCCTTCTCGGCCTGGTTGCGGGGATCGGCATGACGGTGTGGCGCGCGTGGCGCGAAGGGCTGAACCCCGACCGGGTGCTCACCGCGATCTTTGTTTCCGTGGTATGCGGGATCATTGGAGCACGGCTCTTTTACGTGATCCAGAATCTGGACGAATTTGTCCGCCAGCCGCCGCTCGCTGCGATGCGTGACATGATTAACCTGACCGAAGGGGGACTAGTCGTTTACGGCAGTCTGATCGGTGGCGGGCTGGGCGGCTGGATTTATATGTCTCGCGCGCGGCTGCCGATTCTCAAGCTGGCCGACATCTCCGCTCCGGGAATGTTGGTGGGCCTGTCACTGGGACGCATCGGGTGCTTGATGAACGGTTGTTGCTTTGGTGGCGTTTGCGACTTGCCATCGATTGCCCAGCACTTTCCCGCCGGCGCGCCGCCCTACATGCGCCAGTTGTATACCGGCGAACTGCTGGGAATTGACTCAGTGGAACGACCTGAATCGAACGACGGCGACGCGGAGCTTGCAGCGGCGGGATGGCGATATGCCACAGGGGTCGAGCCGGGTTCGATTGCCGACAGGTCGGGTGTCAAGGCAGGTCAGTGGTTTTTCGTTGAACTGCCCGAAACGTTGATGCCGGTCGACAAGTACTTGCGGATCGAGCATGAGGGAGTACCGACCGGCCTGGAACTGACCGTTCGCGAGCAAGACCGCGCGATCGACATCCCCTTTGCGACGATACCTGCCCGCTCACTGGGCGTCACGCCGGCGCAATTGCTCGCTTCGATCAACGCGTTCCTGCTGGCGACGGTGCTGTGGTTCTATTTTCCGATGCGCCGATACGACGGACAGGTCTTTGCGTTGCTGCTCATTTTCTACGCGGTCACCCGTTTCTTGCTGGAGATCATTCGCCAGGACGAGTACGGGCAATTCGGAACAAGCCTGACGATCGCGCAGTGGGTCAGTCTGGTCATGTTCGCAGGGGGTATTGCGTTGTTCACCCTCGCCCGCCAGCCGGTCGCCCGTTTCGGTCGTCCGGGTGGAGATACCCTGGCCCGTCCGATTGGCCTATAATCCATTGAAAGTGATGGAATCCCCCGAATCTGGGGGCCTTTTTTTGTGGGTGAATCGTCAAAAACGGGAACTTTCCCGTGTATTTCGTCGTCTCAAGCACTGCAAGAAGTCGTGAACGAATTCGGCCCAGCCACCGAGGATGCCCGATTGATCGAGCAATCGATGTCGGGTGACACCGAGGCCTTTGGTTGTCTGATCACGAGGTACCAGGACCGGTTGTACAACAGCCTCGTCCACTACCTGCGAAACACGACCGAAGCCGAAGACGTCTTGCAGGAAAGTTTCATCCTTTCCTTCACGCGCCTCGCCACGTTTCAGCGCAAGAGTTCGTTTTATACATGGCTTTACCGAATTGCGTTCAATACCGCGATCAGCCGCCGACGTAGGCGCCGGTCGCACGTGTCGGTCGAGCGCGATCTGCTCGACGCCGGTGCCGCTCTCGACGGCGCGGGACCGGGACCGGACGCGAGAATCCACGAACAAGAGCGCGCGGGTGAATTGATGGCCGCCATGGCGCGGCTCAACGAGGAACACCGGGCGATCCTTGTCTTGCGTGAAATGGACGAACTGAGTTACGAGGAGATTTCGGAAATACTGGACTTGCCGGTGGGAACGGTGCGAAGCCGCCTCCATCGCGCCCGCGCTCAGCTCAGGGAGGAACTGGCAGGCTATTTCCAGAACGAAAACTGACAGGGACTGTCACCACACTACTTCCACGAGTTTGAAACATGTCCACCTGGACAACCGAGGACCTTAACGACTACCTGGACGACCGGCTCAAGCCGCTTGACCGCGCGCGCGTCGCGGGGATTCTCGGTCACGACATGAGCGCCGCTGAATTACTCCGCGAACTGCAACAGCTTCGCAACCAGTTCCGCGGTGCTCCACGCTATCGGCTGGACAAGGGATTCCCCGCGCGCGTCACCCGTCAGCTTGACGGGCACCGTCCCCGAATTGCCGCGGACCAGGACGTCGAACTACTCTCGCCGGCATCGGTCCGGCGTGGCGGTCGTCGCGTCTGGCGGCACGCCGCTGTTGCGATTTCGGCGCTGACGGCGGCGCTGTTGTTGATCGTGCTGGTGCGTCCCGTGGAGCAAGCTTCGGAAGTCGCGAGTCGGACGTCCGCGTCCGCTCCGATGGATAAGAAATCGGAAAGCATGTCCATCGCCGATCGCCCGCCCGGCAAGGAATCCGTCGATTTGGAGCCTGGAAGAGAAACCCAGGACGCGTTGGTCGGAGCGGACGAACCCTCCGGCTATCGGGATTCTGAAGGGCAACCCGTGCAAGGACGGAACAACTGGCTGGGTATCTTCAGCAAAGATGACGCGGGGTTACGTGCTGAAGAATCAGCGGTGTTGCCTGACGATTCAATCGCCGATCGGCGATTGCGGGACGAAATACAAGGTCAATCGGCGGCAAGGGGCGAGTCGGACGAGGCGGCACCGTTGGCGAAATCGGTGTCACCGCACCAATATGACGACATCATTCTTGTCACGACGACGGCGGATCGACTCGAGCGGATGATCGTTGAAGGTCGGAGCGGCGAAGCGCGCTCCGAGGACGCCCAGTTTTATCCGGGTGCCGAATTGCAACCCCGTTTGCAGGAACCGACAGGAATTCCGGCTCAGGCGGGTGAGGCCGGCGATTCACGGGAAAAGACTTCGGCGAAACACGACCTGCAAGAAAAGTCAGCGGCGGAAACGTCCCTGAGTCCGGCGGAGACCGCTTCGGCTGAAACGCGGCTTGTTGTCGTTGAAGCATCCTCGCGCGAAATGGAGGCTCTGCTTGACCAGCTTGGGCAGCCGGTGATCGTCGACAACGAGCAGACCTCGACGATCGGAGGGGCGATATCCAGTGACGCTTCGCTCAGTCGGGCTCGGTTCGGAGAGGGGGGGGGAGACGGTGCTCCACCTGGTAATCCGGAACTCGACAAAGACATGTCGGAGGGGCTGGCCAGCGACGGAATGAACTTCCGGATTCTCGAATTCCACGATCGAAGCACCCATGCTGGAGTTCCGGCACCTGATCCGACGCCGTCGCGCGAAGCCCTTGAGTCAGCTCGCGAGGATCTATCGTTGCAGTTGGGCGAAGCCGACTCTCCGGGCGGCAACTCGCGACGACGCTTTTTGCTTGTCCTGAAAATCGTCGATGAGCCAGCCGCGGAGACTTCGCCGGCCC
>JBGTFW010000320.1:0-23023 GCA_041747075.1 Pirellulaceae bacterium | reverse complement strand
GAGGACTCCATCTTCCAGTTCGCACAACACGTCTTCTTCCGCTTCGATGCGAAGGACGTCCTCCTCGGTCGCATAACCCGGCGGCGGATTCAACCGAATGCGTTCGGCGGGAATATCGCCCAGTCGCTGCTGGAGATCGGCGAGCCGCCAATCGCGGGGGATCGCGAATTGAGGGGTCAACTGCGCGGGTTCGAATGCGAGGGACATGACGGACTTATGGCGCACGACGATCGGCCTGTTCAAAGAGCCACGGAAGGGAAAGGTTAAAGCCTGGCAAGACATCACCACCGTCGAGTTCTCCGGTCGGCGGAATCAGCGTCGCTCGATCGGCACCGGTGTAAACCGTGGCCGAACGCGACGTCGGGTCCACGTACCACACGAGGCTGACACCGGCTTGAAAATAGCGCTTCAGCTTGGCATTCATTTCCTGTTTCGTGTTGGTCTCCGAAAGCACTTCGACCACCAGATCGGGGATCAGAGCCGGGATCGGGCGGCGGGGAAGTTCTTCCCTGGGGAACCGCGACCAACTGATGAACGAGACATCGGGGATTTTCACGATGCCCGGCAGAATTTGGAGCGAGCCGTCCGCACCGAGCGCTCTCCCCAGATGATTCTTTTCCAGATGTTTGTTGATCGCCGTGATGATCAGGCCCGCCAGTAAACTCTCGTACCATCCCATCGGCTTCTCCACGAGGATTCCTTCTTCCAGTTCGCACAACACGTCTTCTTCCGCTTCGATACGCAGCACGTCCTCCTCGGTCGCGTAGCCGGGTGGCGGGTTGAGACGAATGCGTTCGGCGGGAATATCTCCCAGTCGCTGCTGGAGATCGGCGAGTCGCCAATCGCGGGGGATCGCGAATTGGGGTGTCAATCGCACGGGTGCGGATTCCAATTTCATGGGGAACTCCTCATCCGGCCATTATCCGCCGCGCGGTTCGGCAACACAATGGTTGCCAACGATTGATATTTCAGGTTGGTCGTTGCCGACGGGAGACCTCACTCGTCGAAAAACCTGAGGGCATGCGCCTCCGTGAACGGAAGGGTATAATCAAAGTTGCCTTCGCCGCAGGATTGCGTGAGTGCGTCGATGACCTGCTCAATTCGTGCGGGACTGTCGTAAGGCCCGGCGACGAAATTCGGCTTGCCGTCAAAGCCGAACTGAAATTCCTCTGTAGAGCGGCTTGGGTCAAGGTCGCCAAAGAGAGACATCGCCTGGGCACAATCTGGGTGCGGAGGAAGCCCCAGCGAAAGGGCAAAGCCAACGGCCTCCTCAACGAGCTTGCGAATGGATTCCGGAGAGACTTTTTTCCACCGGGTGTCGTGGTCGTCGAGCTGCTCAATCAGGCGGTTGGCCTTGCCATCGCCGCCAATATGCACGAGGGCGTCCTTTACACCCAGACAATACATGTCAATGAGAAACAGGGCGGTGGCGGTTGCGCCGTTAGGTGCCCTGCGGCTCAAGTGCGCGTGTCCCAGGCCTTCGTCGAAAACTGTCAAGCTTATGCGGGAATGCTGCACTGGCCATTTCGCGGCGGAAACCAGCCGTGCTTGCGGATTCTTTGACAAGACGGTTTTCTTTTGCCGACTCTTGCGCCTCGCGCGTTTGACTTGAAGTTTCTTTTGTTGACGCCGTTCATCCCGTGCCATGCCAAAACTCCTTTTTAACCGGGCCATAATTTGAAATCGGGGCCGTCTTGACCGGGAAATCCAATCCGCGGCGGTTCCCCGGTGGATTCTAGCCGAGCGGTCGCTGACGAAAAAGGCGAATTCAGCGGACCAAACGGCAAGGTGCCGCACGACGGGGCGCTTGCGTGATTTTCGCTTCATGCACTGGTACAATGCGGGCCGTCGGAAAATCCACCCGCGCGAACGATCGCAACATCCATCATTCCGGGAGAACTTTTATGAAAGCCGCTCGACTGTTGTACTGCCTGTCCGTGATCGCCATGCTGGTGACGACGGCGGAGGCGCAGGAACACCTGCAAAAACTCCAGCGAGGAACCGCCGAACTGAAATTCGCCGGGCCGCTCGCGTTCGGTCCTGATGGCGTGCTCTTCGTCGGCGACCCTGTCTCGGCCAGTGTTTTTGCCCTCGATACCGGCGATCGCCAGTCGAGCGAATTCAATCCCGAGTTTCGCATCGACCAGCTCGAGCAGAAGATTGCCGCCAGCCTGGGCGTCTCCGCCGAGTCGATCGTGATCAACGACCTGGCCGTGAACCCGATCAGCGGAACACCTTACCTCTCCCTCTCACGGGGAAGCGGGCCGGATGCCGAGGCCGTGATCCTCAAACTCGCCGCCGACGGCAGTCTGACGGAACTGTCGCTCAAGGACATCCCCCACGCCGTCGCCGCGTTGCCGAATCCGCCGGATCAAGGCGACACTGATCGCCGCGGCCGCTCGCAGCGGATGGTTTCGATCACCGACATCGCGCTGATTGATAACCAGGTCGTCGTGGCGGGACTGTCCAACGAGGAGTTTTCGTCCAGCCTCCGCGCAATCCCCTACCCTTTCTCCGCGGACGTCGCCGGAACGGCGCTGGAAGTTTATCACGGCGCACACGGCAAGTACGAAACGAGCGCGCCGGTCCGCACTTTCACCGCGATCACGGTCGACAACGAACCGTACGTCGTCGCGGCCTACACGTGTACGCCGCTGGTGCGGTTCCCGCTCGACGAAGTGACCCGGGGCGAAAAGATTCGCGGCACGACGGTCGCTGAGCTGGGCAACTGGAATTCGCCGCTTGACATGTTTGTTTACGAACAGGATGGCAAGCCCTTTATCCTGATGGCCAACTCCGCGCGCGGCATGATGAAAATCTCGACCGAGAACATCCAGCGCGACGAAGGCATCACCGAACACGTCACCGATGGTGGAACCGCCGGTCAGCCTTACGAAACGATCGAGGAACTGAAATCCGCGGTCCAGCTCGACAAGTTTGGACCCGATCATGCGATCGTCATCCTCAAGGACGAATCCGGACGTCACGACCTGAAAGTGGTCCCGTTGCCGTGACGTTCGTTTCGCTTGTCCGCAAAGATTCATTACGTCGTACTCAGCGAAGCGGGACTCGTACTCGATCGGGGTGTTCGAGTACGAGTACGAGCAGGATGATTGCGGTAGATACACGTTCATCAGAGTGATAGGCGACTTTATTTTTCACCGATTCCCGATCCTCGACGCCGCGATCGCGATGGTCGTCGCCGTGCTGGCGTTTTTCGCGACGGGCGGCGTCGCCCAGACGATCGAGGTGCAAGCGGACCTCGTAACGGGTCAGGACCGCCCCGGGTTTGAAATTGTCGGGTTGACGGACGCCGACATTGAGCGGCTCAACGAACTGGAATCGAACGGCCAGCTCGAAAGCGTCTTTCAGGCGTTCGTCGCGGGCCAGTCCATTCCCATGATGGCGCGCGTCATCCTTGCCGACGACCGGCTGGTCCTTGAGCCGCGCTTCCCGCTGGTTGTGGGCGCGCGGTACGAAGTACGACTGGGCCTCGACTCGCTTCGTGGCGCTACACCGTTGACTCGCGCGTTCACCCTGCCTGGCGCGGAGGTCGTCACACCGGAAGTTGCGGGCGTTTTTCCATCGTCCGACTGCGTCCCGCAAAACCTGCTCAAGATGTACTTGCGATTCTCCGCGCCCATGAATCGCGGTGAGGCCTACCACTCAATTCGCTTTCTCGACAAGGACGGACGGAGGGTTGAAGAGGCCTTTCTCGAAATACCCCAGGAACTGTGGGACGCTTCGGGGTGCCAATTCACGATCCTCTTCGATCCCGGACGGATCAAGCGCGGTTTGGCGAGGCACGAACAACTGGATTTGCCGTTTCAGGTTGGTCAAACCTACACACTGGTCGTCGACGATCGTTGGCGCAGCGCGGCGCTGAAAAAGTTGGACAAGTCGGAGCGCCACTCGTTCACCGTCGTCGAGCCGGATCGAACGCAGCCCGATCCCGACAAGTGGACGATCCGCGCCCCGACGGCGGGGTCGCACGAGCCGCTTTTTATTGATTTCGGCGAACCGCTCGACCGCGCGATGCTCGATCACGCGATTGAGGTGTTCCAAGTTGATCAACGCGTTCCGGGAGAAACAACCGTCAGTCGCGGCGAAACGCAATGGAGTTTCACACCGCATCGTCCATGGACGGCGGATGAATTCGTGATCGAGATCGATTCGCGGCTCGAGGACCTTGCGGGGAATTCGATTGCGAGGCCCTTCGAGATCGAATCGCTGGTCCCGGAGGTCGATCGGTCACGCTTCGACGTTCGGCCGAGGCGGCTGTTGTTTACGATCAGTTCCGAGTAGCCGATTCTTCCCTGATCCGATGTCGCACCCCGAGAACGCGGTCGATCAACGGCATCAGCAACTGATCGAGGCGGCACCGATTCCCGTTCTTTGGCTGCTCGGCAAGACGGCAAGCGGCAAGACGTCGATGATCCGCTGTCTGACTGGCGCGACCGAAGCGGAGATTGGCAGCGGATTCCGGCCGCAAACGAAATACTCGCGCGTCTATCATTTTCCGGACGAAACGGCACCGATCGTCCACTTTCTCGATACGCGTGGTTTGGGCGAAGCGGGCTACGATCCCGCCTCCGATCTTGCCCGCTTTGACATCGATGCCCACTTGATCATCGTTTCCGTTCGCGCGATGGATCAGGCGGTCGATCAGGTTCTCCGCCCGTTGCGTCAACTTCGCAGGTCCAGTTCGCATCGACCAGTCCTGCTGGTGCTCACGTGTCTGCATGACGGGTATCCGGGCAAACCGCATCCCGAACCCGACCCTTTCGACGTTCGGGAACTGGACAAGCTGCCGGCGACCGTGCCAGAAGGCTTGCGGCGAAGCATCGAGGCTCAACTCAAGCGATTTGACGAACTGGTTGACCGGACGGTTGCGATTGATCTTACGCCGCCGGGCGAGGGATTTTCGCCGCCGGAGTTTGGCGGCCAGCGATTAAAGGAAGCGATTCTCGAAATGTTGCCGGCCGCCTACCGCCAGTCGCTGATTCAGATGGACGAACTGAACCAGTCGTTGTCGCGAGCGCTTTATCACAAGGTTGCGCCGGTCATTCTCGCTCACAGTTTTCTGGCGGCGAGCGCCGCGGCGGTGCCGCTGCCGTGGGCCGACATTCCGCTCGTGCTCGGCGTCCAGTCGCGAATGGCGTGGAAGATCGCACGGCTCAACAACCAGAAACCCGACTCGCAGACAATCGCATCGGTGACGGCGGCCATGGGTGGTCGCATCGCCGCGCGAATGGCGGTCCGCGAGGCGCTCAAGTTCATTCCGTGGGTCGGCAGCGCCGTGAATGCCGCCGCAACGTTCGCGCTAACGTATGCGACAGGCTGGGCGTGGAACTGGTATTTCATGGAAGTCAACAAGGGTCACATCCCGACGGCCGCCGAACTGCGCGCCGTCTATCGGGAACAGCTCCGGCGGGGAGAGTCGTTCTGGAAAGCGACTCTCCCGTAGCGGAACCCGCGGAGAGCTGGTTACCGGTGGAGTTCGCTGCGCTCAAACCACCGGCTAATGGCTTTGAATGCCTCCGGCATGAAAACGTCCGCCGAATGAAGAGAGGTTGCATCTCCAGGTTTCTTCCCTTTGGACCAAAAACAACGCTGTGCCACTCTGCTATTATAATTCCGCGTGAGCGAGGCTTTTGTGCGTATGGGGCTTGAGGATTGGTCGCGTCGCCGATGGCTCGAATTCCGGTCGTTAACTGCGACACGCTTTTCAAAATAACGTTTGCGAAACCGGTGGGACCCTTGGAATCTCGTCAACGAAAGTCCTTTCGCTTTCTCACGACCCGCTCCGCGGTGCTCGTCGTCTTGCTCGCCTTGCCCGTCGTGGTCTACGCGATCGTTGGCAGCGTGGCGGTGTGGCAGATCGGATGGATGGGCTGGCTGTGGTGGCTGATCCCGGCGGTCTGGTTGTTGACGTGGCTGGTCGCGTGGCTCTGGCCCGTGCGGCCTTCTCCTGAAACGCTTCCTCCCGGCTCGGGGCACTGGACGCCACGCGATGCCGGGGCGGCGGAGATCGTGCAGCGCTACCAGAAGCAAGTCGACTCGCTCAGTCCCGCCGAACTGACCGATCTGCATTTCTATCTCAGCCAGGCGCAATCGCTTGCCCGCGACGTCTCGCGTCACTATCGACCTGACGCGCCTGATCCCGTCACGTCGTTGACCGTTCCCGAAGTCATCGCGGCATTTCGCCTCGTCGCCGACGATCTGGAAAAGCTCGTTCTCGAATCGGTGCCGGGCAGCCGATTGATGACGATCGGTCACTGGCAGGCACTTGCCCAGGCACCGAAGTGGATTCGCCACATCACCAATACCGTTTGGGCGGGAGCCATCTTGCTCAATCCGCTGAACATCGCGCGTTACGGTTCGTCGCGCGCCACGACCGATCGGGTTGCCGCCGGCGTGCAATCGGAACTGCTCGCAACGGTCTACTTGCGATTTGTTCGCCAGGTCGGTTTTTATCTGATCGAGATGAACAGCGGCCGATTGCGCGGCGGCGCGGATGCATGGCGCGCGACGTTCGAAAGTGAACCCGGCCAAAACGGCTTGTCCGGTGACGCGGTCACTGACGAGACCCGTGGAGAGAAGGCAGCCCCGACGTCCGTTGACGGATCCGTCGAAATTGCCCTTGTTGGCCAGACGAGCGCCGGCAAATCGAGCCTGATCAACGCGCTGGTCGGTCGCAGTGACGCGCGCGTTGACGTTTTGCCGGCAACCCGGGCGATCCAGCGTTGTCAATTATCGCTGGAGGGTCAGCCGCACACGATCACCTTGCTCGATACGCCGGGTTACGGTCAGGCGGGCGCGACCGCGGCCCAGGCGGAATTGATTGAATCGGCGCTGGAACAGGCCGACGCGGTGCTGCTGGTTCTGGATGCCCATGCACCGGCGCGCGACGCGGACAAGGCGACTCTCCAGCGGGTTCGCGATCATTACCGCGCCAACCCGAGGCTCAAGCCCCCGCCGATCATCGCCGTGCTGACACATATCGACTTGTTGTCACCCGTGATGCAGTGGACGCCGCCGTACGACTGGCGCGAGGGGACCTCGCCCAAGGAAATATCGATCGCCGGAGCAATAGGCTATACCCACGAAATCCTTGGCGAGTTTGTTGCCGACGTGGTTCCGGTCTGCACGAGCGACGACGAGCAACGTCAATGGGGTGTCGTGAGCAACCTCGTCCCGGCGCTGGTCGCTCAACTCGACCAGGCGCGATCGGTGTCGGTCTTGTCGGCGTTCGAGCGCGCGCTGGGCCGGCATCGCATCAAGACGCTCTTGCAACAGGCGACCAGCAGTGGCCGGAAAATGGTTCTCGCGTGGCTTCAGGAGCGCGCCGGCCGATCATGAGAAAGGCCCCAGCTCCCTCTCCCCGCGCGCGGAGATCGCCTCGAAAGGAAACCCGGAACTCAAGACCATCATTCAGGGTGTGTTCGAGAAGGGAGCGGTTTCTGGACCTGATCCAGCACTTCATCGTCTCCTATGGCAACTAGCGCCGCCTGCGCAGCGAGTTCTAATGTCTGCGCGATGCATGCAACGCTTCACCGGCCGTCCAGATAGCCGTCGCGAGCAGCAGCAGATCCTTCAACAGAAACTGGCCCGGCATGGGCGATGGAAAGGGAAATCCGTAGTCCGGCTGCCAGACGCCCGGCGTCGTAAAGACGAAACTGAGCGTGACCAGAAACATGAAAATCGCGAGAATGCTTCCGATGGCGGAAACCATTGGCGCAAACGGACGCGTGGCAATCAGGATCGCCAGAAAAATTTCGGTCCCGCCAATGATGGATGAAAGCGTTTGCAGACTCAAGCTGTCGAGCATCCACGACATCAACGGCGAGTTTTCGACCAGTCCCTTGATGCCCTCCGCCTCATAAGCCGTAAATTTCAGGGCTCCCACCCACAATAAAATGATCACCAGTCCGTAACGCAGCAAAAACGCACCAACGCTTTCCAATGCATTGTAGTGTCGATGCCGATGCTCACGTTCCATGTCCGTTTCCATTTTCAACTCTTGCTTCCGCTAAAGAATTTGGTGATTTTTGTTCGAGTCGGTTGGGCACAAAATGCAATAGTCTCCGGGCGCGCCTAACCTCGCATTATTTCGGGCTTCGCCAACTGGTTCGTTCTCCAGACAACGCTGGTCAGGGGACCGGAGATGAACCGGCCACTTTCGTGGTTACAACACGCGGCCGTGGTCGAGCTCCGCTTGCCAGGATTGCAATTCGTCCCAGCGACCGTCGGCGGCCATTTCCGCCTGGGCGGGCCATGTCCCTGGATCATGGGTCGCGAAATTGCCTCCCGCCGCCGTGAGGATTTCCCGAATTCGGGAGACGTCACTGGCGGCAAGTTTCTTCCAGGTTGCGATTCCCGACTCGATGAGCACGTTCTGAATCGCCGGTCCGATCCCCTCGATTTTCGTCAAGTCATCGGAAATTCCGGTTGCTTCCTGCGGAACGCCGCCGAGGAGTTCGGACTGCCACGCGCGCAAGTCGTCCCACTGACCGGCGTCGGCCATGGCGGCCTGTTGCGACCAGGTCGTCGGGTCCTGAAGGGCCATGATGCCACCTTCCGCCTCCAGGAGTCCGCGGATTTCCGCGGGCGTGACTTGCGACAGTTCGAGGAAGGTGTAAATTCCGGCGCGGTTGAGGACTTCCTGGGTTCTCGGACCGATTCCCTCGACCTGGGTCAGGTCGTCAGGCGCGGCTTTCACGCCCGAGTCGCCAAATAGTTCGTGGTTCCACAAGTCGCCGTCGCCGGTTGGCGATTCCATTGACGAAGTGGCCGTCGCGGCACTGCCGCCCGTCTCCAATTCCGACGGCGTCGCCGAATCGAGCAGAGGGAACGAATCGGCAAGTGATTGGCCTGACGAAGCAAGTCCAGGAATGGCCTCGAGACGGAAATGGACCTCGGCGTCCTGGAAGGTGCGGAATCCCGTACCGGCCGGAATCAGGTGTCCAAGGATGACGTTCTCCTTGAGACCGACGAGTTTGTCGACCTTTCCGGCGAGGGCAGCTTCGGTGAGGACCTTGGTGGTCTCCTGGAAACTGGCGGCGGAGATAAAACTGCTGCTTTGCACCGACGCCTTGGTGATCCCCAGCAACTGGGTGCTGCAGGTGGCCGGCTTGCACTTGGTTCCCTTTGCCTGCGTGCCGCCAAGGGCCTCGATCCGCGCGTTGGTTTCCTCAAGTTGTTCCTTGGCGACGATCTCGCCTTCCTCGTAGTCGCTGTCCCCTTTTTTGGTAATCTTCAGCGACTTGCCCAGCGCCTCGTTCTGGTGCCGGAAATAGAACCGGTCGCAGATCAGTCCGGGGAGCAACTTCGTATCACCGGGTTGTTCGACTTTCACCTTGCGCAACATGCGGGCGATGATGATCTCAATGTGCTTGTCATTGATTTCGACGCGCTGGCTGCGATAGACATTCTGGATTTCGTGCAGCAGATATTGCTGGACCGCCTCTTCGCCGGAAACGCGGAGGATGTCGTGAGGCACGAGCGGGCCGTCGACGAGGGAACTGCCGGCCTTGACGTAATCGCTGGCGTGAACGAGGAACCGCTTCCCTGGCGGGACGAGGTGCTCGCGTTCGATGCCGCTTTCGCTGCGGACGATGATCGTACGCTTGCCGCGCCGTTTCTCACCCGTGATTTCGACCATCCCGTCGATCTCGGCGAGAACGGCGGGGTCCTTGGGCTTCCGCGCCTCGAAGATTTCTGTGACTCGCGGGAGGCCGCCGGTGATGTCGGTGATGCCGGTCGCCTCACGCGGCGTTTCGGCAACGACCGTCCCGGCGGTAATCCGGGCACCGTCCTCGATGACGATGTTGGCGCGTTCGGGCAAGTAGTAGACGTCGAGCGGCTTGCCCTCATCGTCCTCGACGACGATTTGCGGGTGCAGTTCGCCCTTGTGCTCGATGATCGTGCGGCGGATCGTTCCGCTCACGTCGCGCGAGAGGGTCATTGTTTCACCATCGACGATGTCCTCGTAGCGGACCTTGCCGTGGACTTCCGAAAGGATCGGGATGGCGTGCGGATTCCAGCGGCAGAGAATCGCGTTGGGTTCGACTTGCTGATCGTCGTTGACGGCGAGGATCGATCCCATCGGGACCTTGTGAACTTCCAGTTCGCGTCCCCGTGAGTCGAGAATGGCGATCTCGCCGTTTCGCGTGAGCACGATGTTGTCGCCGTTGTCGTTGGTCACGTACTTGACGCGAGTGAGCTTGACAAGGCCGCCCTTCGACGATTTCTTTTCGCTTTCCTCGGTCTGTGTCCCGGCGACGCCGCCGATATGGAAAGTCCGCATCGTCAATTGCGTGCCAGGTTCGCCGATGCTCTGGGCGGCGATGATGCCGACCGCCATGCCTTCCTCGACGAGCGCCCCGGTCGACATGTCCATGCCGTAACAACGGCGGCAGCAGCCGAGTGAGGCGTCGCACGTCATCGGGCTTCGCACCTGGATTTTCTCAAGGCCCATCTCCTCGATTTTCCGCGCGATATCGGGGGTGATCATTTCGTTTTCCTTAACGATCACGTCGTCGGTCACCGGATTGACGATGTTCTGGCGGCTGACGCGGCCCTTGATCGCGATGGCGAGCCGGACCTCGACGTTTTCACCCCGGTAGATGACCCCTTTGGTGATCCCCTGGGTCGTCCCGCAATCTTCCATCGTGACGACGACGTTTTGGGCGACGTCGGCGAGTTTGCGCGTCAGGTAACCGGAGTCGGCGGTCTTGAGGGCCGTGTCGGCCAGTCCCTTTCGGGCACCGTGGGTCGAGCTGAAATACTCGAGGACCGAGAGACCTTCGCGAAAGTTCGCCTTGATCGGCGTTTCGATGATCTCGCCGGTCGGTTTGGCCATCAGTCCGCGCATCCCGGCAAGCTGACGAATCTGTTCGGTACCGCCTCGCGCGCCGGAGTTGGCCATGAGAAAGACCGGATTGATATAGCCGTGACCGCCGCGGTCGTCGGCTTCCATCGCGAGCATCATTTCGGAAGTGATCTGCTCGCGCGCGTGGGTCCACGTATCAAGCACCTTGTTGTAGCGTTCCTGATCGGTAATGACGCCGCGTTCGTAGTGCTTGCGGAACTTGAGAACTTCCTTTTCGGCGGCGGCAACGATCTTTTCCTTGCTATCGGGCGTGACGAGGTCGTCGGTGGCGAAGGAAAGACCACTTCGCGTGCTCTCGCGAAAACCGAGCTGGTTCATGTCGTCGAGCAGCTTGATCGTCGCGCGGCGTCCCAGATGCTGGTAGCAGTCCGAGATGACCGTCGCGAGGTCACCGCTCGACATCGGGTAGTTGTAAAAGTCCATGCCGGGCGGCAGCATCAGGTTAAAGAGAATCCGCCCGTAGGTCGTTTCGACGATCTGGCTCGGGCGGACTTCCTCCTCGCTGACGCGGAGATTGCGATTGGCGGGCAGACGGACCTTGATTTTCGCGTGCAGGTCAATGATGCCATGCGAGGCGGCCATATCGGCCTCGTCGAGCGACGCGAAGACCATCCCCTCGCCGGGACGGTTGGGAAGTGAAATCGTGATGTAGTTGCAACCCATCACCGTATCCTGCGACGGACTCATAATGGGACGTCCATTGGAGGGCGCGAAGATGTTGTTGGTCGACATCATCAGCGTATGCGCCTCGACCTGGGCCTCGATCGAAAGAGGGAGGTGGACGGCCATCTGGTCCCCGTCGAAGTCGGCGTTGAAACCCTTGCAAACGAGGGGATGCAGGTGAATCGCGTTTCCCTCGACGAGGACCGGCTCAAACGCCTGAATCCCCATCCGGTGCAGCGTCGGCGCACGGTTGAGGAGGACCGGATGGTTCTGGATCACTTCCTCAAGGATGTCCCAGACCTCCTCGTCCTTTCGTTCGAGCATTTTCTTGGCGCTCTTGATGGTGTCGGCGTGACCCTTGTCCTTGAGCTTGCGGATGATGAAGGGCTGGTAAAGTTCGAGGGCGATTTTCTTGGGCAAGCCGCACTGGTGGAGCCGCAGTCGCGGCCCGACGACGATGACGCTCCGCGCCGAGTAGTCGACGCGTTTTCCCAGCAGGTTTTCGCGAAAGCGGCCCTGCTTGCCCTTGATCATGTCCGTCAGCGACTTGAGGGGGCGATTGCTGCTGCCGAGCACCGGCCTCTTGCAGCGGTTGTTGTCAAAGAGCGCATCGACCGACTGCTGCAACATTCGTTTTTCATTCTTGATGATGACTTCCGGCGCGTTGAGGTCGACGAGTTTGCGGAGCCGGTTGTTGCGGTTGATGATTCGCCGATACAGGTCGTTTAGATCACTCGTTGCGAAGTTGCCCGAATCGAGCAGCACAAGCGGGCGGAGGTCGGGAGGGATCACCGGGATCACGTCGAGGACCATCCACTCCGGCTTGTTTTCGCTGTCGCGGATCGATTCGACGATGCGGAGCCGGTTGGTCAGGTCCTTGGCCTTTTGTTTCGAGCCGGTTTCGGCGAGGTTGACGCGCAGCTCGTCGGAGAGCTTGACCAGATCGAGCTGGGTCAGCAACTTGCGAACGGCCTCGGCTCCCATGCCCGCCTCGAAGGAACCCTCGCTGTGTTCGGCGCGGGCGGCGCGGTACTCTTCCTCGGTCAGCAGCGCACGATGCTCAAGTCCGCTCGTTCCCGGATCGACAACGACGTAATCCTGAAAGTAAATAACCTTTTCGAGACTCGTCGTTTTCATGTCGAGGAGGTTCCCGAGGCGGCTGGGCATTGCCTTGAAGAACCAGATGTGAACGACGGGCGCGGCGAGTTCGATATGACCCATCCGCTTGCGGCGGACGCGCGAGTGGGTGACCTTGACGCCGCAGCGGTCGCAGATCATCCCCTTGTATTTCATGCCGCGGTACTTGCCGCACGCGCATTCCCAGTCCTTTTCCGGACCGAAAATCCGTTCGCAGAAAAGCCCGTCCTTTTCAGGACGGTAAGTGCGGTAGTTGATCGTTTCGGGCTTCTTCACTTCGCCCATCGACCAGCTTCGGATGTCGTGGGGGCGAGCGAGGCTGATTTTGACCGCGGCGTAGTCGTTGATGCGATCGTAGGAGGTGTCGGCGATTGCCATAATCCTCGGCTCCAGTTGAAAAATGCGTTTCGGGTTATCGTCTGTTTGGTTTTTGTCCGGACATTTCCCTCCACCGGCGCAGGACCGGGGAGTGCGGTGCCTGGTCTAGCCGCGTCGCTTCTCCAGTTGCATGTTGAGGGCCAGTCCGCGAATCTCGTTGGTAAGCACGTCGAAGCTGGCGGGGGTGCCGGCCTCGAGTGTGTTTTCGCCCTTGACCATCGATTCGTAAATCTTGGTACGACCCTCGACGTCGTCGCTCTTGACGGTCAGCAATTCCTGAAGGATGTAGGCGGCACCGTAGGCTTCGAGTGCCCACACTTCCATTTCACCGAAACGCTGGCCGCCAAAACGGGCCTTCCCGCCAAGCGGTTGCTGGGTGATGAGCGAGTAGGGACCCGTGCTCCGCGCGTGGACCTTGTCGTCAACAAGATGGTGCAACTTGAGCATGTAGATGTAGCCGACGGTCGTAAGCTGATCGAGGGGCAACCCTGTTCGCCCGTCAAACAACTGGGCCTTGCCGTTGCGCGGCAAGCCGGCTTCCTCAAGGCAATCGTTGATCGTCTCTTCGGAGGCTCCGTCGAAGACGGGTGTGATCGCGCGAAAGCCCAGTTTCGCGCCCGCCCATCCGAGATGCGTTTCGAGAATCTGGCCGACATTCATGCGGCTGGGGACGCCGAGCGGATTGAGAAGAATCTGCAACGGCGTTCCATCCGCCAGACAGGGCATGTCCTCGACCGGCATGATCTTGGCAATCACGCCCTTGTTGCCGTGACGGCCCGCCATCTTGTCGCCGACCGAGATGACGCGCTTGGTGGCAATGTAAATCTTCACCATCTGCAGCACTCCGCTTCGCAACTCGTCGCCGCGCTTCATGCTGTTGATAGCGCGGTCACGCGCGTCGATGGCGGCGGTGACCAGCGGCCATTGCTCGTCGTAAATCGCCTGGACCTGTTCGATCCGTTCCTCGCTGCGGAGCGGTTCGATAACCGGTGCCAGCCGAAACGTCTCGGCGCGGGAGGCGATAAAACGTGCTTCATGATCGCGGACCAGCGGCGTCTCGTCCTCGTCGGTCAAGACCTTGCCGACGACGCGCTCGATCCCCTCGATCATTTCGGTAAAGACCCGCGCGATCCGCTCGTTGCCGTCGTTCTCGGCGGCCTTGAGGTCCTTTTCAAAGACCTTTCGCTCCTCCTCCGAGAGACTCATGCGGCGCGAAAAGCGTTGCGTGTCGATGACGATTCCCTCGATGCCCGAGGGGACTTCGAGCGAGTCGTTCTTGACGTCCTCGCCCGCCCGCCCAAAGATTGCGTGAAGAAGTTTTTCCTCGGGCGTCAGTTCGGTCTTCGATTTGGGCGATACCTTGCCCACCAGGACATCGCCCTGGCGGACGTAGGTACCGACCTGGACGATCCCGGTCGCGTCGAGGTTGCGGAGGGCCTTTTCGCTGACGTTGGGGATGTCGCGAGTGAACTCCTCGCGGCCCAGTTTCGTCTCGCGAATCTCGACGTCGAATTCCTCGATGTGGATCGACGTGTACGTGTCGTTTTGGACCAGCTCCTCGCTGATGATGATCGCATCCTCGAAGTTGTACCCGTCGAACGACATGAAGCCGACCAGCACGTTGCGTCCCAATGCGAGCACGCCGTGATGCGTCGCCGCCCCGTCGGCAATGACCTGGCCACGGCTGACCTTGTCGCCCGGCTTGATAATCGGTGCCTGGTTGAGGCAGGTTCGCTCGTTGAGACCGACGTATTTTTTCAGTTCATACACGTCACTGCCGATCTCGATCCGGCTGGCGTCGACGTAAGTCGCCTTCCCGGCGCGGCGGGCGCGGATCACCATGCTTGAGTTCTCGGCGATCGACCGCTCCATACCGGTCCCGACGATCGGTGCCTCGGCCACGAGCAGGGGGACGGCCTGACGCTGCATGTTCGATCCCATCAGCGCGCGGTTCGCGTCGTCGTGTTCGAGAAAGGGGATCAGGCCAGCGGAGACGCCGACCATCTGGCTCGGCGCGACGTCGATGTACTGAACGTCCTTCGGATCGACCAGTTCAAAGTCAGCGCGGAAACGCGCGATAATGTTGCCGCCAAGTGCCTTGGAACCGGCGATCACGTCCCCCTCGACGACGGTGTCAGCGGGAGCGACATACGCGCCCGCTTCCTCGTCGGCGCGGAGCCACACGGTTTCATCCGTGACCTTGCCCTTGTTGACCCGGCGATAGGGCGTGACGAGGAATCCGTAATCGTCGACGCCGGCGTAAATCGCGAGGCTGGAAATAAGCCCGATGTTGGTTCCTTCAGGCGTTTCGATCGGGCAAATCCGTCCGTAATGCGAAATATGCACGTCGCGAACCTCGAACCCGGCCCGCTTCCGGTTCAACCCGCCCGGACCGAGCGCCGAGAGACGCCGCTCGTGGGTCAATTGCGACAGCGGATTGGTCTGGTCGACGACCTGCGAGAGCTCGCCACGCCCGAAGAAATACTCGATCGCCGCCGAGATGCTCTTCGGATTGATGAGGCTTCGCGGCGTCATGTCCTCCTGGTCCTTGAGGCTCATCCGTTCCTGAACGGTGCGGCGGAGCTTGAGAAAACCCTTTCGCAATTCATCGCTTGCAAGCTCCTCGATCGTTCGCAGCCGGCGATTGCCAAGGTGGTCGATGTCGTCGATTCGGGCGTTGCCGGTTCCAGGCGTCGACAGTTCGAGCAGATACCGGATCGACGCGAGAATATCCTCGGGACGGAGCGTCATTTCCTTTTCGGAAACGCCGAGGTCGAGCTTGCGGTTGATGCGAAAGCGTCCGACCTTTCCGAGTCGATAGCGATTCTCGTCGTAGAATTTTTCGTCAAAGAGCGTCTTGGCCTTTTCCAGCGCCGGGGGATTTCCCGGCCGCAACCGCTGGTAAATTCGAAGCAACGCCTCTTCGTGGCTGCCTGTCGCGTCGTCGGCCAGCGAGTTGAAGATCAACGGACTCCGCGGCTTGTCCATGATCTCGATCCCGTTGAGACCCGATGTGCAGATCAGCTCGGCGTCATCGTTCGAGATCGTGTGACCCGCATCGACGATGATCTCGCCGGCGCGATCGGAAGTCGACGGATAAACGACATCGTCCACGGCGACCTTGCCGGCCAGCTTGGGGGCGCTCCGCTTGTCGGTCACCTTGACCTTCCGGGTCTCGTAGAAAGCGCGGAGGATATCGGCGTCCTCGCTGAACTTCGGCGACATGGCGCGAAGCAGCGTCATCGCCGAGAATTTGCCGCTCTGGTCAATGCGAACCTGGAGCAGGTCCTTCTTCGTGACGTTGATTTCGATCCAGCTCCCGCGCTCCGGAATGACGCGGCAACTGGGGAATTTCCGGTCGCTTGTCGTGTCCGACTCAAGGACAAAATCGATTCCCGGACTGCGATGCAACTGGCTGACGACGACTCGTTCGGCACCATTGATAATGAACTCGCCGCCGCCCATCATGATCGGGATGTCGCCGAGAAAGACTTCCTCTTCAACCGGCTGTTCCTTCATGAGGCGAAGCCACACGCGGAAGGGCTGGCCGTACGTCAGGCGCAACTGGCGGCATTCGGCGGGCGTGTAACGCGGCTTGCCCAGTTCGTAACGAATGTATTCGAGGCGCGTGTTCTTGTCGTACGATTCGATCGGGAAGATTTCCTGAAGGACACCTTCGATCCCCTGTTGCTTGCGGCGGGTCGGGTCGATGCCGTCCTGGAGGAACGCCATGTAGCTGGCCGTCTGGATTTCCGTCAGATCGGGGGGTTCGGGATAAACACGACCGCTGCCGAAGTTGCGGACTTGTTCGGGGGTCAGACGGCGTTCGGTTGGGGTTGCCATATTAAGGATAGTCGTTAAGACGGATTGTCGGGAATCAGAAACGGGTTCATCGGGCGTTGCCGAGGGACGCAAACGGTTTGCGGAACGTCGATCCGGCAATTGGGGAAGGTCGGCGTCGGCGCGTACCCTCTCCCCGGTTGACGTCGCGATTCAAAAAAGCCTGTGAAACAAGCGACGCGACGGGGAAAAAAGCGACGGGTGTCGGCTCGCACCAAACGGGTTCGATCGGGCTGGCGTTGCGGTTCGGGCGACTGGCGACCTGGTTCGCCAATCAACAGTTTGTGCCAGCAAAAACGGACCGTTTCGCTGGCGACGCCTTCCGTGGCAAATTTTTCCTGACGAAGCGGGCCGCTGGCGTTCCGGCCCGGACTGGGGATTGACTTTTTCCGCGCCGGAGGCGCACGGGACGACGGGTAATTAATACGTTGGTCGCGACGCCAATTCAAACCGGAATTCCGGTGGGGCCGGTTTCCAGGTCGTTTCGCTCGTCGCGGGGAGCGGGCTATTTCAGTTCGACGCTGCCGCCGGCGGCTTCCACGTCGGCCTTGACTTTTTCGGCCTCTTCCTTCGACACCGCCTGTTTCAACGTGGCGGGGGCGCTTTCGACCATCTTCTTGGCGTCCATCAGCGACGCGCCGGTGATGTTCTTGACGACCTTGACCACGTCGAGTTTCTTGTCCCCAAATCCGGTGAGGACGACGTCGAATTCGGTTTGTTCCACGGCCGCCGCGGCACCCCCTCCGTCGGAAGCCATGATCACGGCACCGCCGGAGGCAGGTTCAATGCCGTATTCTTCCTTGAGGTAATCGCTGACCTCCTTGGCCTGCTTGAGGTTGAGGTTGGCAATTTTGTCGCCAAGCTCCCTTGCATCGGCGGAGAATTCCATGGTTGCGGTTTCGTTCATTTCAATCGAGCCCTTTCATGATTCTGGAACCCCCGGCAGGGCCGACGGTTCACGATTGGTTGACTGGAGGTTGGGTTGACGGTTTTTCGCATCGCCGGGTCGTCGGAGCCAGGCCGGGCTGACTCGGCAAGTGAGTACGGGTTTCGCGGGATCAGCTTTCGCCTTCCTTCGACTTCTTTTCGATCTGGCTGGCGAGCAGGCCGCCGGGTGCCAGAAGCTGGGACTGGAGCCGCGTCCATGGCGCGATCAACTGGCCGGACAAAATGCTGAGTTGTTCAAGTCGACTGGGCCATTTGCTGATTTGCCGGACGCGATCGGCATCGAGCGCCTCGCCGTCCATCACGCCGCCACGCGCCTCGAAGGCTTCGTATTCGGTGCTCTTGTCCAGCTCGACGATTTCCTTGACGAGCGAGACGAAATCCTCGCCGCCCCAAACGACCGCCGCCGCGCCGTCGAGGCCCTCGAAGGCCGGTGCGAGCGTTGTTCCCTCGGTCGCCCTCCGCGCGAGTGAATTCTTGACGACCATCAGACGAATGTCCTTTTCGCGAAGTCGGCGCCGCAAGGCGACCGTGGAATTGGCGTTGAGTCCGACGACGTTCGCGACGAGGCAATCGCTGACTCCGTCGAGGCGATCAGCCAGGTCGCGGGTCAGCAGGTCCTTGACTTGTTTACTCATATCGTTGTGCTTTGTGGTTGTCGCGAGACGTTTTTGTTCGGGCGAACTGGCAGTTCGCACTACGATCGATTCTCAAGTCGTTTTGGTTCGAGCGAACTGGCAGTTCTCTCCACCGTGGATTTTCAGATGGATTCTCAGGCGGCGACGGCGACTCCGGGACTCATCGTGGCGGAGATCGAGATTCCCCGCACGTAAGTCCCCTTGATCGCATTGGGTTTGATCGACTGGATGCGTTCGATGAAGGCGGCGATGTTTTCCTCAAGTTTTTTCGCGTCAAAGCTCAGCTTGCCGACGACGGCGTGAACGTTGCCGCCGTTGTCGTTGCGAAACTCGACCTTGCCCGCCTTGTATTCCTTGACCGTCTGGGCGACGTCGGGGGTGACGGTCCCGGCTCGCGGCGAGGGCATCAGGCCGCGCGGACCGAGAACGCGGCCAAGAGGTCCGACGATTCCCATCATGTCGGGCGAAGCGATGCAGACATCGAATTCCGTCCACCCCCCCTGGATTTTTTTGGCAAGTTCCTCCTGGCCGACTTCATCGGCACCCGCAGCCGCCGCGGCCGCCGCGGCGTCTCCCTTGGCAAAGACGACAACGCGCTGGGATTTTCCGATCCCGTGTGGCAGGACAATCGAACCGCGGACAAGCTGGTCGGCCTGTTTGGCGTCGACCCCCAGACGCATGTGGATTTCCACCGACTGGTCGAACTTCGTTCCACCGAATCCCTTGAGGATTTTCACGGCCTGGGGCAAGTCGTGGGGGCCTTCAGGCACTTTCTCGGCGAGTGTCCGGAACCGTTTGGATCGTTGAGTCATAAAACTCTCCCGCTGAATCGCGGTTTTTGGGTTGAGGGTTGAGGTTGAGGGTTGAGGGTCTAATCGGTGACTTCGATGCCCATGCTGCGCGCCGTCCCCTCGACCATTCGGCAGGCGGTCTCGATGCTCGATGCGTTGAGGTCCTCCATTTTCTTTTCGCAAATGTCGCGAACCTGGGCGCGCGTCACCTTGCCGACCTTTTCCCGGTTCGGAATGCCCGATCCGCTGGCGATCCCCGCCGCCTGCTTGAGCAACGACGCGGCCGGAGGGCTTTTGGTAATGAAGTCGAACGAGCGGTCGCTGTACACCGAGACGATGACCGGGATCGGCGTGCCGTTGTACTCGCGCGTCCGGTCGTTGAACTGCTGGACAAATTGTCCGAGGTTGATTCCGTATTTGCCAAGCGACGTGCCGACGGGTGGCGCGGGCGTCGCCTGGCCACCGGGGACCTGGAATTTCGCTTGTCCGGTTTTTTGTTTGGCCATGGGTTACTGATGGATGCTGGGGTTTGGGTTTCTTCTTGCCCCCTCTCCCCCGGCCTTGCGGGGTAGAGGGTTGGGGTGTGGGGGTTACAGGTCCTCGACGTGCCAGTGGTCGAGTTCAACGGGGTTGGGGCGTCCAAAAATGTTGATCATGACCGTGATCCGGCCATTTCGCTCGTCAACGCTCGAGACCTCTCCCTCGTAGTTCTGGAAATAGCCTTCCTTGACGCGAACTCGGTCGCCGGGCTTGAATTTGATCGATGTCTTGACCGTCGCTTCCTCGCTGTCGGCGACGGTTTCCGGTTTGGTCGAAGCGACGATCCGATCGATTTCCTCGGTGGAGAGCGGTGCGGGTTTGCCGGCGGCACCGGTAAAGTCCCCGATGCCGGGCGTCTCACGGACGAGGAACCAGGAGTCGTCGTTGATCGCCATGTTAAGGACGACGTAGCCGGGATAGAGCTTGCGCTTGACGATCCGTTGTTTGCCGCTTTTGGTGAATTCGCGAACGTCCTCGGTGGGAACGAGAATCTCGCCAAAGAAACGATCCATGCCCGCGCGCCGGACGTTTCGCATCAAGGCGTCGCAGATGGAATTCTCGCGGTTAACCTGGACTTTCAGGATGTACCACGCCATCTCGATGTCGTCGTCCTCGGGTTCCTCCTCGACAAGGTCCTCGAGGGGTGCCGCGTCCTCATCCTCGTCCACTTCCCGATCGTCGCTCCAGTCGTCGTCGAGCAAGTCGGCGGCGTCGAATTCGACGGGTTCGGCGGACGCGCTTTTCGCGTCGTCGGCAAAGGCGGATTCCGGGTCGGCCGGGTTTTTGTCACTGGCAGGAAGCGACTGGGCGGGAAGCGACACGTCGTTTGACTCCGCGCGCGGAGCTTCATCGGAAGGGACGCCGGTATCGAGCGTCTCGTTTTCGAGTTCTTCGCGTACTTCGTTTTCGCTCATAATCATGGAGTATGAATCAGCGCAGGCAGTTAATTGGTGGTTACCGGACTCCGATGAACCAGAAAACGCCCGCCCAAATGAGGTCAAATATCCACAGTGAAATGGCCATCGAAAAGATCACAAAAATAACGACCATCGACGCTTTCCATAGTTCCGGCCATGCGGGCCATGAGACCTTGTTCATTTCGGCCTCGACGGCGATGAGGAAATCGGCGAAGGGGGGATGATTGACAATTCGGTAGGCGAACCAGACCCCGGCAACGGAGAGGACGAGGCCAACGGCGTAGGGGGCACCGTTGAAGGCGTCGCCGACCCACGCGATCGTCGAAATTTCCCAGGTGATTAGCAGAGCGATCACGGCGACCGCGACAAAAGTTACCTGGCGAACGATGCGTCCCTGAAGCGGTTTGTAGAGACCGCTCTGAAGCATCGACGTCAGCAGGCCTTGATTGCCTGACTTGGCGCTCTTCTGTTCTTTGGATTTCGCCATCGTACTCATGAATCTAACTCCCGCCAGCGACGCGGGTGTTCCTCCGCGTCGCGGTTATTGGGTCCACCTTGACCGGCCAAAATTCCGGCTTCCCGCCGGGTTGCCGAGTCGAATCGAAAAAAAGCAGGGGCGGCGGGACTTGAACTCGCAACCCCTGGTTTTGGAAACCAGTGCTCTACCGATTGAGCTACACCCCTGTTGCTGGAGGAGGCCGCCGCGATTGCGGAGTCGCGGCGGTTCCATTCCAAATTTCTGATTGTCCGCAAGGCGTTGTCGCTCCGGTCGAGGGCGTTCTGTTTACTCAAGGATTTTCGTCACGACGCCGGAACCGACCGTTCGGCCCCCTTCGCGGATGGCGAAGCGGACTCCGTCGTCCATGGCGATTGGCTTGTGCAACTCGACGCTGATCCTTACGTTGTCGCCGGGCATGCACATTTCCGCACCGACGAGGTTGGCGGTGCCGGTGACGTCCGTGGTCCGGAAATAGAACTGCGGTCGATAGCCGCTGAAAAACGGCGTATGGCGGCCCCCTTCGTCCTTGCTCAGGCAGTAAATCTCCGCCTCGAATTTGGTGTGAGGCGTGATCGAGCCGGGCTTGGCGAGGACCTGTCCGCGCTGGATTTCGTCCCGCTTGACACCGCGAAGGAGGCAGCCGACGTTGTCGCCGGCGCGTCCTTCGTCGAGAATCTTGCGGAACATTTCGACGCCGGTGCAGGTCGTTTTCTTGGGGGCGGCCTCAAGTCCAATGATCTCGACTTCCTCACCGGTTTTGATGACACCGCGTTCGATCCGTCCCGTGGCGACCGTACCCCGCCCCTCGATTGAGAAGACGTCCTCGATCGCCATGAGGAAAGGCTTGGCTTCCTCACGCTCCGGTTCGGGGATGTGGCCGTCGATCGCGTCCATCAGTTCGGAGATGCACTTGCTTGCTTCCGGATCGGTAGGATTGTTGTAGGCCGGCAAGGCACTGCCGCGCACGATCGGTATGTTGTCGCCGTCGAAATCGTACTTGCTGAGCAAGTCGCGGACTTCCATCTCGACCAGTTCGAGCAGTTCCTCGTCGTCGACGAGGTCGCACTTGTTGAGAAAGACGACGAGCGCGGGCACATCCACCTGGCGGGCGAGGAGGACGTGTTCCTTGGTTTGGGGCATTGGGCCGTCGGCGGCCGACACCACAAGGATGGCACCGTCCATCTGGGCCGCGCCGGTGATCATGTTCTTGATAAAGTCGGCGTGGCCGGGGCAATCGATGTGAGCATAGTGACGCTTGTCGGTCTCGTACTCCACGTGGGCCACGGCGATCGTCACCGTTTTGGTGGCGTCGCGCACCGTACCGCCCTTGGCGATCTCGGCGTACCCTTTTGCCTTGGCCAGACCCTTGGCTGCCTGAACAGCCAGAATCGCGCCGGTTGTCGTTGTCTTGCCATGATCGATGTGACCAATGGTACCAACGTTGACGTGCGGTTTAGTCCGCTTGAATTCCTCCTTGGCCATCTCTCTCTACACCTGTTTCTGTATGTGCCCGGTCAAACAATGTTGTCGGCCCACGCGACCAACGATAAAAATTCCAGAGCTGCTGATGGGACTTGAACCCATGACCTCGTCCTTACCAAGGACGCGCTCTACCACTGAGCTACAGCAGCGTGAGTCCATTCCAGCCTCGCACGGGATGCAAGTTTCCGGCAGTTCCGGTTTTGGATGAGCGGGTGATGGGAATCGAACCCACACAACCAGCTTGGAAGGCTGGGACTCTGCCATTGAGCTACACCCGCTAATCAATTTTCCGAATTGTC
>JBGTFW010000319.1:0-3043 GCA_041747075.1 Pirellulaceae bacterium | reverse complement strand
CGCGAGGCGCGTCATCCCCGCGAGGCGCGTCATCCCCGCGAGGCGCGTCATCCCCGCGAGGCGCGTCATCCCCGCGCAGGCGGGGACCCAGGAAAGGTCGACCTCAACCGACTGGATTCCCGCCTGCGCGGGAATGACGGATGGGTTGGCGATTCGCTACACTCAAACGCGAGCATTTCATGCGACACGATGGCCCAAACACCGCGACAACTCCCAGAGAGTTTTGTTATCGCTGCTTTCGCGCAGCGCCGGGTTGCCTTTGTCAGCGGATTCGGCCCGTCGACACGCGAACCGGGGTAACCCTGATCCAACACCATCGCGAACTGCGCCACCCGATCGGCACCGCGCGGATCGTTCGGCTGGGATTCATCAACTCGCAAGTCGTCGTGGCGCGGCGATCAAGCCAGTTGGCGGTGGAGGCCGACCTTCCGTCGCGAACTGGACTTCTCTTTCCCCATGCAACCGCGCGCGATCTGGCGAACACGACGCCCTGTGAACGACCCGGACACTTGATCGTTCTGGACGGCACGTGGAATCAGGCAAAGGGGTTGTACCGAGCCAATCCCTGGTTGCGCGCGCTGCCTCATTTCCTGATTCATCCGACGGCGGCGAGCAGTTACCGTATTCGCCGTCAGCCTCGCTCCGATTGCCTTTCCACGATCGAGGCGCTCGTCCAGGCGATGGCGATCCTGGAACCGGAAACGAGTGGAGTGGCGCAGTTACTTGACGTGTTCGACTGGATGGTGGAGCGGCAAATGCGGCATCTTCAAAATGGCGTGGCATAAAACGAACTGGCAGTTCGTTCTACGGGGCGTGGCATAAAACGAACTCGCAGTTCGTTCTACGGGCGTGGTGCAAGAAACGAACTGGCAGTTCGTTCTAAAAGGGTGCCGTGAAAACGAACTGGCAGTTCGTTCTACGGTTTGTACGACAGGGTGAACGGTCGGACTACACCGTCACAGGTTCCGGTTCGGCCTCCTCGTACTCCGACATCGGCGGGCACGCGCAAACGAGATTGCGGTCACCGTACACGTTGTCGACTCGCCCGACCGGCGGCCAGTACTTGACGCCGTAGTCGAATTCGGGGTCGGGTGTCACGGCGATTCGCCGCGAGTAGGGGCGCTCGCTCGATTCGTCGAGGATTGAATCGAGCGTGTGGGGCGCGTTGTGCAACGGATTGTCGTCGGCGGGCCACTCGCCGGACCTGACCTTTTCGAATTCCTCATGAATCAACTTCATCGCGCGGCAGAACCGGTCCAGTTCGTACAACGATTCGCTTTCGGTCGGTTCAATCATCAGCGTGCCGGCCACGGGGAACGACATCGTCGGTGCGTGGAAGCCGAAATCGACGAGTCGTTTCGCAACGTCGTCGACGGTGACATGGGCTTGCTTGTCGAGCGGGCGCGTATCGACGATGCACTCGTGCGCGATCAGCCCGTTTTTGCCCGTGTAGAGAATCTCGTAGTGTTCGCGCAACCGGTGAGCGAGGTAATTGGCGTTGAGGATCGCGACCTGTGTCGCCCGCCGCATTCCCCGGTGTCCCATCATGCGAATGTACATCCATGAGATCGGCAGAATGCTCGCGCTGCCGAACGGGGCCGCGCTGACCGGAGGGCCTATTCGATCGTCGTTGACCCCGTCGGCGGGGAGGAAGGGAGCAAGATGGGAGCGGACGGCGACCGGACCGACTCCAGGACCGCCTCCGCCGTGCGGGATGCAAAACGTCTTGTGCAAGTTCAGGTGCGAGACGTCGCCACCGAATCGCCCGGGCTTCGCGACGCCGACCAGCGCGTTGAGATTCGCACCGTCAATGTAGACCTGGCCCCCGGCCGCGTGGACTTTTTCGCAAACCTCCGTGACCCCTTCCTCGAACACGCCGTGCGTCGAAGGATAGGTAATCATGATCGCGGCGACCTTCCCCTGGTTCGCGGCGAGTTTCGCGTCGAGGTCGCCCAGATCGATGTTTCCCCCGTCGTCACAGCGGACCACGACGACTTTCATGTTGGCCATTTGGGCACTGGCGGGGTTGGTGCCGTGAGCGCTGCTCGGGATGAGACAGACATCCCGCTGGTCATCGTTTCGCGATTGGTGGAACCGGCGAATCGCCAGAAGCCCCGCATATTCGCCCTGCGATCCCGCGTTGGGCTGAAGCGAAACCGCGTCGTAGCCGGTCGCCGCACAGAGCATCTGCTCAAGCTGTTCGATCATACGGCGGTAACCGGCCGTCTGGTCGGCGGGCGCAAACGGGTGAATCTGGTTGAACTCCGGCCAGGTGATCGGCATCAACTCGCTGGCCGCGTTGAGCTTCATTGTGCATGAGCCGAGCGGGATCATCGCGCGGTCCAGTGCAATGTCCATTTCCGAAAGCCGCCGCAAGTACCGCATCATCTCGGTCTCGCTGTGGTAACGCTGAAAGACTTCCTGGGTGAGGACCGGATCATCGCGCAGCGTTCCCTCGCCGATCGCGAACTCGTCGTCTTCACCTGAAAGCATCGCACCGAAGACGCCGGCCAGCGCCGACAGGTCGTCTTCCGTCGTCGTTTCGTCGAGCGAAAGGCCGATCGTTGTCTCGTCGATTTTTCTCAGGTTGAATCCCGCCTTCACCGCACTGGAGATAATTTGACCCGTCCGATCGCCCGTCTCGATGGAGAGCGTGTCGAAGAAAGTCTCGTTGCAAACGTTCGCGCCGGACGCCTGAAGGCCCTTTCGCAATCGCGCCGTTCGGCGATGGACGCGCTCCGCGATGGCGCGCAAGCCGTCGGGTCCATGCCAAACGGCGTAGAGGGTCGCCATGATCGCCAGCAGTGCCTGAGCGGTGCAAATGTTCGAAGTGGCTTTTTCCCGCCGAATGTGCTGTTCGCGAGTTTGCAGCGCGAGGCGATACGCGGGTTTGCCGCGCCGGTCGATCGATTGGCCGACAAGGCGACCGGGCATCGTCCGTTTGTACTCGTCACGAGTCGCCATGAACGCCGCGTGCGGGCCGCCGAAACCCGGCGGGACGCCAAACCGCTGGGTATTGCCGACGGCAACATCCGCGCCCAGC
>JBGTFW010000318.1:0-8479 GCA_041747075.1 Pirellulaceae bacterium | reverse complement strand
CGGTCCGAGTCTCGGAGAGACCCGGCTACGTGTCCGAGTCTCGGAGAGACCCGGCTACGTGTCCGAGTCTCGGAGAGACCAGGCTACTTGGCCCGTCGTGGCCTTGAATCAGAGGGGTTCCGGCCTTGTCGGGACCCTTTTTTTGTGGGTTCGCTGCTTCATGGCCAGGAGGAAAACTTGACGATCGAGTCCCGGTCTGCGATGCTACGGATTGGCAGGGCGGAATTCGAGGAGGCTCATTGAATGGTTACTCGCGACGTGGTGCGATTTGCGGCGGGCCGCTTTCCCGCGAGGACGGCAGCGTTCTTTATTCTCGTTGCACTGTTTGTTGCGCAGGCATGTGCTCAGCAACCGGCTGATTTCGATCGCCACCTGGCGAGTGGTGAATTTACAATCGCTTTGAAGATGGCTCGCTCGGCGGTTGAACCTCAATTGCGCGACAGGATGTTTGCCAGCCTTGCCGCCGCCCAGCGGACAAGCGGCAATGCGGACAACGCCCTCCGGAACGCCGTCGAAATTGGAAATGATCAATGGCGGGCGACGACGCTTGCTCGGTTGAGCAGCTTTGGTAATTCGTTGCCCCCGGGCGGTTCGGGACTCGACGGTATTGGGCCGGAGCGCGGGTTCGGCCCCGGACCTCCAAGAGGCGGTGGGATTACCGAGGCGGACTTCACCGACTTGATTGACTTGATTCAGGAAACGATCGATCCGGATTCGTGGGACGACGCAGGCGGCAGCGGAAGAATCCGGGCGTTCCCTTCCGGAGTGCTGGTCGATCCCGAAGGCGTGATGAAGGCAATTTCGCCGGAATCGGGCCGTCGGCTTGACGAGATTCGCGAATCCGTGGACGTGATTGACGACCTTTCACTCGATCGCCAGACGGCGTTCCGGGCCATTTCGCTGACGCGGCTTGAGAGGGTGTTGCAACTGCGCGCCGCACGGGGCCAGGTGCCTCTGCCTGAAATGGCATGCCTCGGCGGCATTTATCAACTCCAGTATGTGATGCTTTTCCCGGAGACCCGCGATGTCGTGATTGCCGGACCGGCGGGACCATGGCACTACGATTCCTCGGGAAGGGCGATCAACACTGAAACGGGTCGCCCCGTACTGAATCTGGATGATTTCGTGGTCTGCCTGCGGAATGCCGCGCGAGACGATGGGCGATTCGGATGCTCGATTGATCCGCGACCCGAAAACCTTTCCCGCGCTCGCGAATTCATCGGCACATCAACGCTGAAAGGGCCCGTCTGGCGGGATCGGCTACGCGATATAATCGGCGTTCAGGATGTCGTCGTGAACGGGATTGATCCGGCGACTCACGCCGCGCGCGTCATCGTCGAGGCGGACTACCACATGAAGCGAATTGGCATGGGACTGGCGGCGGGCGTCGATGGACTCGATAACTACTTCCAGCGGCTGCACCTCGACGATAAGGGGAACCCGCCCCGCGACGATTCGCTGGTTCGCTGGTGGTTCACGATGAATTATGAGGCGATTCAGACCAACGAAGATCGAACCGTCTTTGAAATTGACGGACAGGGCGTTCGCTTGTTGAGTGAAAGCGAATTCTGGACCGAACAGGGAGATCGCGTTCATACCGGCCAGTCCTCGGCGGCGGCCGGAGGCTTTGCAAAGGACTTTACCCGTCACTTCGACGAACTGTGCGTCAAATACCCCCTGTACGGCGAACTGAAGAACCTGTTTGATAGCGCATTGGCGGCGAACCTGATTTATCGGGAAGGCTTGAACCGGCAAATCGAATGGAACCTCAATCACTTTCAGGAACAATCGCGCGGCGGCTTGTTAGGCTATGTTCCGGCTGTTCACCGAACGCCGCGGATGGTGGATTCGCTTACCGGCCAGCGTGTCATCAGGCAAGAGCTTGCCGGCAGGACCCGCACACACACGATTACCGGAATCAGTGGCGGAGTCGAATTCGACGCCGCCGACCTGGTCAAGCGGGAGCGAATCACTGTGGCTGAATCGCCGGAACTGACGACGCGTCGTTTCAGCGCCCAACCCGACGCCGACCAGACGGTTACCGACTGGACCTGGGAGGGCCGGCGTTAATCGAGTCATTACCGACGGCACACGGACTTCACCCCGCCCTCTCCAATGGGGCGGGTTTTTTTTGCGATGGTCGCGGCCTTGCTTCATTGTTGCGTCCTGGCAACGGCCCTATTTCGTCATTTCCCGCGATTCCGGGTCGAATTTCTTTGACTCCGGAGCGTTTCCGGTCCAGGAATTAAATAAGGCAAGTTCCCTTTGCCGAACCAGTCATCGATTGTGCAGTCAGCCGGCGAACCTCGACCATGAAACGAAAGCAATCCACGCGAACCGGCGGCGCGGCAGTCGAAGCGGCCTTGACGTTTCCGCTTGTGTTGCTTCTCGTGGGCGCGACGATTGAATTGAGCACGGCGATCTACCTGAAGGAATCGCTGACCATTGCGGCATTTGAAGGCGCACGGATCGCTGTGACCCGCAAGGCGGACGACGAGGACGTTATCGAGCGAATCGAACAAGTCTATACGGAACGCGGGATTTCCACGGCTGGCGCTCCCGTCAGACAAAAAATCAGGATCACGCCCGCCGCCAACGCCGCCAACATGCTTGAACCGATCACCATTACCGTTAGCGCGCCGACGGCCGGAAACACGGTGGTCCCCTTTCGCTGGATGCAGTTTGTGACTCCCGCG
This sequence comes from Pirellulaceae bacterium, assembly GCA_041747075.1. Classification (GTDB taxonomy): domain Bacteria; phylum Planctomycetota; class Planctomycetia; order Pirellulales; family Pirellulaceae; genus CAJQPP01. The sequence goes on along the minus strand of JBGTFW010000318.1, from coordinate 5,783 downwards.
GAACTTTCCGCGACGATCGTCATGCGCAAGGAATACACGCTCGAGGGGGTGGAGTAATGATTCGTTGTAAAACTCTCCGGTGGAGCGGGTCCGATCGGGTTTCGGTATCTGAAAATCGCAATCGAAGCGGGCCAACCCCGTCGTTGCGGCGGCGCGGCGCCGCGGCCCTGGAATTTGCCGTCGTCGCCCCCGCCTTGTTCGCGCTGATATGGATCGCCTTTGAATTCATGCGATCGACCATGATTCAGGAACAGGCGAACATCGCCAGCTACGAGGCGGCGCGGGCGGTCATGGTTCCGGGATCAACAATCGCCGAAGCCCATGCCGAGGCCAACAAGTACCTGACGTACCTCGGAACGCGCAGTGTCACCGTCAACGTCTATCCCTACAACGCGCAGGACCAGGTTCAGAATGAAATCGACGACTACACCGCACGCGTCGAAGTGAACATTTCAATCCCCTTCGCCAGTAACGCCCTGGTCCTCGGGCGGTTTCTCGGCGACCGGACCATTACATCCTCAACGACACTGACCTTTGAAAGCTATTCGGGATTTTACGACGGGACATCGTACTAGCTCCGTGTTCACGGAGAAAGGTTGGCTGGCCTGATGAACTGTCGACGTTGCGATCCCGGAAACCATTTTTATTCGAGACCCTTGCCATGACCGTCTGCAATCACCTGACCCGTTCGCATCGATTCGCCCGCACCGGAGCCGTTGCGCCGCTGATGGCATTTCTCTTTCCCGTGATGCTGCTAATCTGCGGGGTGTGTCTCAATTTCGCGTGGATGGAACTGAACCGGACGGAATTGCGCGTCGCGACCGATGCCGCGGCTCGCGCCGCCGGCCGCGCGTTCAGCGAGTTTCAGGACGTCGACACCGCGATTGACTATGCGATCACGACCGGCGCGATGAACAACATTGGCTCCAATCCGCTGCGGATCGATTCGCGCGAGGAGGCCGCTGAAGTCGTCTTTGGACATGCAGCGCGGACTGAAAACGGATATGGCCGCTATGACTTCGACGAAAAGGACCGTGGAGCGGTTCGCAACCGGACGGAGCGAGCCAATGCGGTTCGCGTCTTTGGCAAACGAACGGAAGACTCTCTCGGCGGCACGATTCGCATGGTATTTGCCGGGTGGGGTCCGTTTGACCGCTTCTCCCCCGCCGTCTCGACGACCTCTACGCAGGTCGACCGGGACATCGCGCTGGTGCTCGATCGCAGCGGATCGATGCTGGAGTACAAGGACTTTCCCATGCTCGACAAGGAAACCAGGCGGCTCCGCAACGAAAAACGGATCAATAATGCTCAACGAGACGCCGCCCTGACAAGTAATATCTGGGCGCGCTCCTATCCTTATTACTATTACGACTCTTCCGCCAGGCAATATTATAACGCCTACTTCTACTACTTTTACTATGACCAGTCGTACGACCCGGACCTCTGGGAGTACTGCTTCGATTACGAGACACGAAAAGGCAGTGGGTCCACTCCGGCCTACAATACCAACTCCGCCGCCCCGCGTCATTCGCGATGGGACCAGCTCGAGGAGGCCGTCGAGGCATTCATCGATGTTCTGGAAAGGACGGATCAGGAAGAACGCGTCTCACTGGTGACCTTCAACAGTTCCGCCTCGCTTGTCGAGTCAATCACCAGCGACTATCCGGACATCGTCGACAAGGTCGTCGGGATCGCGCCGAAAAATGGTACGAACATTCAGGACGGAATGCAGATTGGCGCCAACAGCATCCTCGACGAGGCGACGTACCCGAACGCCCGGTTTTACGCCGCCAAGACGATTATTATCATGTCCGACGGGGAACAAACCGTTGGTTCGATGACGCCCAGTCAAAAGGCGGCACAGATTGTCGGTCAAAACAACGTCGTGATTCACGCGGTTACCTTCAGCACGAACATTTCCGCGAACGCCTGGGCGGAAATGGATGAAGTCGCGCGGATCGGCGGCGGCAAGCACTATCACGCCGACACCGGCGAGCAACTTGTCGCGATCTTCCGGGAAATCGCCAATAGCCTGCCGACGATCATTACCGAGTAGGCAACGTCGTTGATGGCTCAGCGATCGTGCGGACATTCGGGAATATTCCGCATCGACACCCACAGCCGGTTTATTCCTGACCCAGGCCGCTGCCGACGCCATCGGTAGCGGCCTTTTTTTTGAATCGTCCGAGTCGGAGACGATGACGTTTTGGGAACGAGTCTCGGAGAGACTCGGCTACGGTTCGGACGAGTCTCGGAGAGACTCGGCTACGGTTATTCAGGCAGTGCCTGAAGCGCCGATTCGACGGACGCAAGTTGCCTCGTAAGTGACTGGAGCGCTTCGCGCTCGCGGGCCACGATCTCCGCGGGGGCGTTGGCGACAAACCGGTCGTTCGACAGTTTCGAGTTCTTGCCGCGAACCGAACCGAGGAGCTTGTCGCGTTCCTTTTCCAGCCGCGACCGCTCGGCCGCAACGTCGATCAGTCCTTCCAGGTCAACGATGATTTCCATGCCTGCAAGCACGACCGGTGCGTTCATCGCGGGGGTGCGGATCGACTCGCCGGCTCCGGTACACTCGGCCCCCGCCATCGACGGGAAGTAACCAAGAAGCGGCTCCAGCAAACGCGCCGTTTGCGAATCGGTGCGGATCGCAAAGCGGATTTGTTGGCGTGGCGGAACATTCTGGCGGCTGCGGATTTCCCGAACGGCCCCCAGTGCGTTCTGGAACAAACGAAACTGTTCTTCGATCGCCGGATCGTGGCGCGGTTCGCCATCGGCTCGCGGCCACGCCGCAACGATGAGACAGCCCGCCGCATCCATCGGTTCCGGAAACCCGCGCCGCGGCGCGAAGTCGCCCAGTCGCTGCCAGATTTCCTCGGTGACAAACGGAAGAACCGGGTGAAGCAGCCGGAGCAATTGATCGAGACAATGGGCGAGCATTCGCTGGGCGAGCGTTCGTCGCACCGGGTCGGCCAGCCGGTCCTTGAGCATCTCGACGTAGAAGCCGCAAAAATCCCGCCATGCAAAATCATAAAGTTCGCGGGTCGCTTCGGAAAACAGGTACTTGTCCAGGAGGGTCGTCACGGCAACCGCTGTCGTTTCCAGTCGGCTAAGCATCCACTGGTCCTCGATCGCGAGTTCATCCGGATCGATCGATCCCGGTGAATAGTCGTCGAGGTGCAAAATGGCGAAACGCGACGCATTCCATAACTTGTTGACAAAGTTCCGCGCCGTTTCAAAACGCTCACTCAGAACCAGCCCGCGCGCCAGGTCCGCGTCGGACTGCTGTTCAGCCCATTGCGTTCCAAAGGGCTGACCGCATCGGGGACATTCAATCCGCGGTAGTTCGCGATTTTTCCGGGTCTGGTCGATCGTCGCTTCGCAGTGCGGGCACTCGAACTGAACCGGAACGCGAACGTCCTGCGTCTCGGTTGTCAGTCGTGCCATCCCGAAACGCAGTGCGTCCGCCCCGAATTTGTCGATGACATCAAGCGGGTCGATGCCGTTTCCCTTCGACTTGGACATCGTTTCTCCCTCGCCGTCGAGAATCTTGGGATGGATGTAGACCTCGTGAAAGGGGATTTTGCCCACATTATTCAGGCCCATGAGAACCATCCTCGCGACCCAAAGCGTGATAATGTCGCGGCTCGTGACGAGGACGCTTGTCGGGTAGAAGTATTCCAGCTCGGCGGTCTTGTCGGGCCAACCCATTGTGGAATGCGGCCACAGTGCCGAACTGAACCACGTGTCGAGGACGTCGTCGACGCGAATGAATCCGCTCCTCTCAAGGATTCCTTCCAGCGGGTCACCGGCCTGCTCAACGCAAACATGAACCGTCGCCAGCGGCAATCCTGCCTGTTGTCGTCGGGCGTCGTCCGTTTCGGAGCAATGCTCGACCTGAAAGGCGGCCGACGTGCCATTGATATTCAGTCCGTCGCTCAACTCCGCGGATAATTCGCGCAGCTCGCTTTCTGAATGCACGGCCCGTGACCAGACGGGAATCTGGTGTCCCCACCACAATTGCCGCGAGACGGGCCAGTCGCGTTTTTCCCCCAGCCAGTCGAGATATCCGCTCGTGTACCGATTCGGAAAAATGGCGATTCGTCCGTCGGTGACCGCGTCCATCGCCGATTGAGCCAATTGTTCCATGCGCACAAACCACTGGTCGGCGAGAAGCGGTTCGATTGGCGTCTTGCTGCGGTCCGAAAAAGGCAGCTCGATCTGGCGCTGCTCGATTTTTTCAACAAGCCCCAGCGCTTCCAGGTCCTCGACAACACGTTTTCGCGCTTCGCGTATCGTCAGGCCCTCGTAGTTGCCCGCGTCGCCGTTGAGCGTACCGTCCGGATTGAGAATATTGATCATCGGCAGTCCCGCGCGCAGTCCGACTTCGTGGTCATTCGGGTCGTGAGCCGGCGTGATCTTGACGCAGCCGCTGCCGAGTTCCGGCTTGGCCCATGGGTCGACAATGAGCGGAATCTCGCGGTCCATCAATGGCAATCGCAACCGTCTGGCGTCGCGCGCCATCGCGGTCAGTCTTTCCAAAATCGGCAAGTGTGATCGCGTTCGTTCGCTGAGCGCGTCGAGATTCGCTTGCAACGCCGCGCGTTCGGATTGATTCGCACCGGCGACGCTTTCCTCCAGTTCGCGCCGCGCCCGGTCAAGCGCTGCCGCCGGGTCGGGATGCACGGCGACGGCAGTGTCGGCCAGCATCGTTTCGGGGCGCGTCGTGGCGACGATGACAAATTCCGGCTCGCCCTTTCGCGGATTGAGGACCGGATAGCGCAAGTGCCAAAAGCCCCCGGTTACCGTTTCGTTGAAGACTTCGTCGTCGCTGACCGCGGTTTGGAGAAACGTGTCCCAGTTAACGAGCCGCTTTCCGCGATAGATACGATCGTTGCGAAAGAGGTCAAAGAACGTATGCCGGACCGCCCGGGCACACATTTCATCGAGCGTGAAGCGGGTTCGTTCCCAGTCGCAACTGCAGCCGAGTCGTTTGAGCTGGTCGAGGATTCGACGTTCGTACTGCTCTTTCCATTGCCAGATTCGCTCGACCAGCAACTCGCGGCCGAGGTCGTGCCGCGACTTGTTTTCTTCCTGCCTCAGCCGTCGTTCGACGCGAGCCTGCGTGGCGATCCCCGCGTGGTCGGTCCCTGGCATCCACAACGTTTCGTAACCCTGCATCCGCTTCATCCGGACAAGGATGTCTTGCAGGGTGTTGTTCAGCGCGTGACCGAGATGCAGCGCCCCGGTGACATTGGGTGGCGGAATCACGATCGAAAAGGGCTTTTTGAGCCGGTCCGGCTCGGCATGGAAAAAGCCCCCTTCTTCCCACATCTGGTAAAGTCGGGGCTGGGCGGCGCTAAAATCGAATCGATTGGGTATGTCGTGAGCGGTTTTGGTCATGTTTTCAATTTGCAGGGCGTTTTTTCTGGCGGCGAGTCAGCGACCCTGATGATTGCAAAAATTCCGCCCGAACAATAGAGAGTGTTTTTAGTAGCCTGGTTCGCTCGGGTTTCACCGACACAAAGCCGGCAGCGAGGTCCCTTGCCCGCAAGCTCCCACGGGGAACCTTGTCATGAACCGGCGAGGGGGCGGACTATCCCGGAGCATCGGGAGAGCAGGTCGTCCGCAGATTGCGCCGATTCCGCAGATCAAGGAGAGCCGAGCCGTCGAATGTAGCCGGACTGGACGTAGCCGGACTGGCACCAATTCGGGTCCACAGATTGCGCCGATTCCACGGGGAAGGGCTGGAAGAGGGTAAGAGAAGCCCTTCAGTCCAAACCCCG
>JBGTFW010000317.1:0-7756 GCA_041747075.1 Pirellulaceae bacterium | reverse complement strand
CATGCTCGGCGGACAGGAGTCTTTTGTCCACGGAGACTACGACCGGACTCCCGTCGGCGAACTGTTGCCCGTCTATCTCGACGGCCGCTTCCAGGTTGCGAGCGACACAGGGTATCGCCTGTCCCTCACGCGCGAGGGCTGGTTGCAACCGTGGATTCGCCTCGAAGCGACCGAACCGGAGGAACAACAACGACTCGACGGCCTGCCGGGATTCGCCACGTTGAATCAGGTGCGAAACGTCAAGCCAGGTGCCAGCGTACTCGCCACGGTCTCGTCTCCGGATGGCGAGTCATGGCCCGCGCTGGCGGCGCAGCGGTTTGGCCGGGGACGCAGCGCCGCGCTTTTGGTCGGCGACCTCTGGCGATGGCACTTGCACGACGCTGAGTCCGGCGGCGACTTGCTCAAGTCCTGGCGGCAGACGATACGCTGGCTCGTCGCCGACGTTCCGCGGCGGGTCGACGTCCATGTTGAAAACAGTCCACGTTCGGAAGGCAACAAGCTGATTCGCATTGAAGTCGTCGACGCGGCATACTTGCCCCTGGAAAACGCCATGGTTGTTGCAACGGTCACTCGTCCGGACGGGAGCGAAGCGGAAATTCCAGTCCTTCCCGCCGACGACGAGCCGGGGACGTTCACGTTTGAATATCACGACCGCCAGCCGGGAGTCTACCGCATCAACGTCGCGGCGCGGGGACCGGACGGCACCGTGATCGGTGAGCGCGCCAGTGGCTGGGTATCCGATCGGGATTCCGTGGAATTCGCCCGACTTCGGCCCGACCGTGACTACTTGCAGCGAATCGCCGACGGGAGCGGAGGCGAAGTCCGCGAGCTGGACGATCTGGATCGACTAGCCCGTGAATTACCGTCGCGACGAGCGCCGTTCATGGAGCGCAAGGTGATCCCATGGTGGCACAATGGATGGTTGTTTGCGATCGCGTTGGGCCTGCTGGTGACGGAATGGGGCCTCCGCCGCTGGAAGGGGCTGGCGTAACCCGAAAGTGCCCGAACGCCCCGGAACTTTCGCGTGCGGCTGGCTGCGGGGTTGACTCCGAGGATCGCTGTTCTGTTCGCCGTTTCGTTCCTGACTAAGCTGGCGGCGGTCTACTTGGGCGCGTTGGTTGCAGGTCGTCGCGCCTGGCAATTGAGAATTTGCTTGGTCCGCAGGGCGTATCGGGCGCAATCAAACGGATCGACATCAACGATCCGTCTGTCGCTGATCCTAACCATTGCGACGTCCGGCACCGCGAATCTCTCCAATGGGGGCGGTCTGTTCGCGTCCACCCTGTTCCACGCTCTTTTTGAGCTCTTCGCGAATGACCGGCAACTCGGCGGGTGCCTCGATCCCGATTCGGACCCCTCCACCCATGATGCGCACGACCGTTACTGAAATGTGCTCGCCGATGAGAATTCGTTCACCAACCTTGCGGCTCAAAACCAACATGCCCTAACTCCCTTGATTCCATTGTTCTTCCATTGACGCAACCAACATGCTGGCGCTGTTGGCAATCAGAAGTGTGTTGCTTAAGCCTACGGGCTGGCACCCGCTGCGGCAAGCAGCCAACCCAAAATATTGTCAAGACGAGCTTTCGCAAGGCTGTCCGCTGCCATGACTGCCCAGTTTGCCCGGCTTAACCTGCCCAGGTGGATTCCATCTGGATCGAATTGACTTTTACCGGTGTCGTCGGGCGATCACTTCGGCACGGAGTCGATTCGATCTGGTTCACGACGTCCATTCCATCGATGATTCTCCCGAACACGGGATGCCTGGAAGCGCCGGGCGAAAAGAAATCGAGGTATGCATTGTTGGCCGTATTGATAAAAAACTGGGAGCCACCTGAATTCGGCTGACCCGTGTTGGCCATCGCGAGGGTTCCGGGCGCGTTGGAGATTTTCGCGTCGTCGGGAAATTCGTCAGGAATTTTCCCATGGGGCGGACCGCCAGTCCCTGCATGGCGACATTCGGGGTCTTTGCTGTGGGGGCATCCGAATTGAATCATGAAGTTCTTGATGACCCGATGAAAGTGCAGTCCGTCGTAGAAACCGTCGTCGACGAGCTTGATAAAGTTGTCGGCCGTCACCGGCATCTTGTCCGCGAAAATCTCGGCCTTGAACCGGCCCAGTGTCGTATCAAAAACTGCGACAGGATTTACCACGGGTAGAGCTCTCCACTAACAAGAACCGAAATCGAGCAATCGGACGACCCAGGCAGGTCGCCAATGAAGTGTCGATTGTTGCACACGACGGATTTTTTCACAATGAGCTCGACATTCCCGGTGTCAGGGGGACCGGTTACGCGCGGAATTCCGACAATGGCGTCGCGGAATGCAATTCGCTCCATGCAGGCTGGATGAGCCGAAGCAGTTCGTCATGAAGGCGGGAATTCGAAGCGACCACGCCGGATCGTCGCGTGAGAAGCGGCTGTCCGGCGCAATCGCTGACCCTTCCCCCCGCCTCGTTCACGAACAATTGACCCGCCGCAAAATCCCACGGCGACAATTCGAACTCGAAATATCCGGCAAGCTGGCCGCAGCCGACCATGCACAGGTCGAGCGACGCGGCACCCATGCGGCGAAAACCGCGGATGCCCTCCTCGAAAAAAACCCGCATCGTATCCAGCGTCGCGCGCATCATTTCGCCTCGATCATAATAAAAACCGACGCCGAGAAGTGCCCTGTTCAATTCGTCGGCAGGTGAAACTGTCGCGCGGACTCCGTTTCTCCACGCACCCCCTCCCTGGATCGCAACGAACCAGTCGCCCGTAACGGGACGATGAACGACTCCCGACTGACATTTTCCTGCCTGGTAATGCGCAATGGAAACGGCGAATTGGTCGAGCCCATGAATAAAATTCGTGGTACCATCGAGCGGATCGACGATCCACAAGAAGTCGCCGCCGGATTCGGAAAGTCCCGCTTCCTCGGCAAGGATCGAGTGATCGGGAAAGGCGTCGCGAATGATCCGTTTGACGAGCGCTTCGGATTCGAGGTCCGCCTCGGTGACAAGATCGGGGCTTTTCCCTCCACGCACCGCCAGCGGGCCGCGAAAGTGCTTGAGCAATACATCCGCCGCCGCTTCGGCCGCCCGGATCGCGACCTCGATTTCGGGACTGACGAGCCGGAAAGGAACGGGGTATCCGCCGTTTGGTGACATTTACCGGGTCACAAAGTGTTTCTTGGACGTCGTCGCGATTATACCGCTTCGCCGAGTGCGAGTTGATGAAAACCCGTGAATCTTTGCGTTGAACTGCCGCCTCGACAAAATAACTCCGGGTGCCAATCTGGACACGGCACGGTTCCGGCAGCCGGTAGCATGGACTTGCGAACTGGCCCGACGTTGACTCCAATAGGTAATCGTCTCAAAGCGATGGCCTGGTTTCGCCCGACCGTTCCGCCGGTTGACCTGTAGCATTCAACGACCGAGCAGTTCGACAACTTCCCCATGCCGGAATTCCGGAAAAAAAATGTACCGATCTGATTTCAAACAACGCTGACTTTACCAGGCTTAGCCCGCCGGTCGGTGGGCACCGGAGGCGACACCCCCAATGCCCACTTCCCGCAATGCACGCGAATCGGGCGTTCACGAACGCGAATCGGGCGTTCAAGAACACGAATCGGGCGTTCAAGAACACGAATCGGGCGCTGTAAAACACCGTCCACGCGCGAATCATGACGACTCCCGGCGTGACTTTCTCAGAAAATCCTCGGCGTCGCTCGTCGTCCTTCCGATCATCGCCGCGCCGCAAACGCAGCCTGCCCCGACACAGGACGAAGCCGACCCGCGGGAACTCTTCCAACCCGAGGAGCGATGGCGCGAGCGGATGACGCCCCCCGACGACGGGAAGCGGTTTGGGTGGTTCATCGACACGCGACGCTGCTTTGGATGCCACGGTTGCGAAGTCGCCTGCAAGAGCGAAAACGACGTGCCGCTTGGTAATTACATTCGCCAGACGATTTACAAGGACGTGGGCAAGTACCCGAAAGTCGCGCGAATGTTTCTGCCCATGTCCTGCCAGCACTGCGAGGACGCACCGTGCATCAAGGCCTGTCCGTGCGGCGCGCTGCACAAGGAAACGGGAGGGACGGTCGCGGTGGACTACAACACTTGTTGCGGCCACGGCGCATGCGTCGACGTCTGTCCGTACGGCGAGATCTACATGGACCCGGCGGCGAATCAGGCGGTCAAGTGCCATAACTGTTATCACCGGCTGGAACAAGAGATGGAGCCAGCCTGCGCGAGCACTTGCCCATCCGACGCGATTTACTTTGGCGACCTCAACAATCCGGAATCGAAGGTCTCCCGCGCGCTCCGTGCGGCCAACGATCAAGGCGTTGCGACCGTTCAGTTGCGGACTGACAAGAATACTCGCCCGCGAATGTGGTTCGCCGGCCCGGGACCGGCCGAGATCGAGCCGCGCGTTCCGCGCGAGGGTTCGTCGTATTCGCCCGACGCCTACGACATTTACAACTGGAAGGAGGCGAACGATGAATAGCGAATCGTTACGTCCGTCGTCCCCCCTTTCGCCGATGTCTCGCGCCGATCGCCGCCGTTTCCTCCGACTCGGTTCAGCCGCGCTGGCGGTACTGGGTACGTCCTCGATGGCGTCCACCGCATCGGCCCAGGAGGACGCGCAATCCCCTTCATCGGGGGGGAGCCGTGCCCTCCCATGGGGAATCGACATGGAAAAATGGAAACGCCTGCGAAAGGAACCGTACGCCCTGGACGGCGTCACGGCACCGGGCGTTTGCAACTTGCCCGGCCCGAACAGCAAGGGGAACTGGCCGCCGCGCGACAAGTACGCGGGAAGCAAGAAAGTTCCCGGGATGTGCCAGTTGTGCAGCACCGTTTGCGGCATCGTCGGGCACGTCAAGAATGGTCGCATCATCAAGATCGAGGGGAATCCGAACGATCCGAACAGCCGCGGCCGCCTCTGTGCGCGCGGTCAGGCGGCGCTCAATCATCAGTATCACCCGGAACGGCTGCTCTATCCGCTCAGGCGAGTGGGTCGGCGCGGCGAGGGAAAATGGAAGCGGATTTCGTGGGACGATGCGCTTGACGAAATCGCGACAAGGCTCAAGGTGATTCGCGAGTCCGGCAAGCCGGAGGAGTTTGCCTTTCATCAGGGACGGCTCCGCAGCGCGGACGCCGTGAAGCGGTTTCTCGACGCCTACGGGACGAGCACGCAACTGACGCATCGCGCGCTCTGTTCCGGCAGCCGCCGCGCCGCCAACCTGACCTATTTGTGGGAAAGCGACTGGGACCTCAACGATGTCGAGAATAGCAAGTACATTCTCAATTTTGGCAGCAACGCCTTCGAGGCTCATCAGGGACACGTTCCATTCGCAAACCGCATCCAGAATGGTCGCTTCAACAACGGTGCCAAACTGGTGACCTTTGACGTGCGGCTCTCCAATACCGCCGGTGCGAGCGACGAGTGGTTCTCACCCTTTCCCGGAACCGACGGAGCCGTCGCGCTGGCGATGTCGCACGCAATCATGGCCGAGGGCCTGCACGACGAAGCTTTCCTGAAGACCTGGACCAACGTTACGGTCGAGGAACTTCGCGAGCATCTGAAGCGCTACACGCCACAATGGGCCGGGGAAGTTTCCGGGATTCCTGCCGCCGACATTCGCCGCATCGCCATCGAGTTTGCAAGTGCCGCGCCCGCCGCCACGACGATGTGCAATCGAGGCACTTCCGCCCACCTGAACGGGTACTATACCGACCGGTGCGTCCATTTGCTCAACGCGGTTGTGGGAAGAGTCGGCCAGCCCGGCGGCTGGTGCTGGTCCCCATGGAGCGGTGTCGATCCGATGCTGAAGGCACCGGAAGGCCCGCCCGGTGCGAAAACGTGGAGCGTCCTCGAGGACCCGCCCGAATACCCGCTGGCTAACGTCTGGAACCGCATGCGCGTCGGCGAGATCGTTTATCTCTACCTGCTCCAGGGACGGGCGAAGCTTCAGGCCTATATGACTTACAACCTCGATTCGCCGCTAACATGGCCCGAGGAAAGTCTCACGCAAGAGGCGCTTTGCAACGAGGAACTCATCGGGCTGCATGTGTGCGTCAATTGCTTTTACAACGAGACCGCCCATTACGCCGATATCGTGCTCCCCTGGACGACGTACATGGAACGCTGGGACCTCGACGCGCGCAGTTCGTACAACCTGCGCCCCTACACCGGACTGCGCACGCCGATGATCGAGCCACTGGGCGAGGCGCGCGATATTCGCGACTGGTTTCCGGAACTGGCAAGGCGGATCGGAGGCGGCATGGAGAAGTGGTACGAATACGGCACGACCGAGGACTTCATGCGCCAGTGGGCCGCCAACGTCCCCGAAAATCCCGCAACCGGAAAAAGCGGACTTGACCGCTTGCTCGACGAGGGTGCCTGGGAGAACACCGGCGTTGAACCCTTCTACCGGCCTTTTCTCAAACCCGTTGATCCGTCGCAATTGGCCGATACGACCACCGATCCCGAAACAGGGATCATCTCCCGCGAGGGCACCGGGATCGGCATCGTCATCGACGGTCAGGCCCTCCGCGGATTTGCCACGCCGAGCCGCAAACTGGAGATTCGCAGTCTCTTTGTCAACCGCATCGGCAAAAACGTCGATTGCAGTGATCTGATTTCGTTGAGCGGCGTGACCAAAACCAAAAATCGACCGGCCCAGCACGAGGGGTACAACGTCGAGATCGAATCGCTGCCCGTATGGACTCAGCCCGTCGAGCACCGTGAACTTGCCGACGAGGAACTGATCATGACGAGCTTCAAATGGAACGTCCACAACCACGGACGGACGATGAACCTGAAGTGGCTGGCGGAAATCGTCCATTCCAACCCCGCGTGGCTCAACCCGGCCACGGCGGCGAGGTTCGAACTGCTCGACGGCGACTGGATCGAGATCACTTCGTATTTTTCGCGAATGCTCGAAGAGGCGTCCCCCCACTTGCCGCACGGCGAGCGCGATCAGTCCGGCAGGATCGTCGTTTCCTCCATGCGCGTTCCGATCGTCACGATGCATGGACTGCATCCTCGCGCGATCGCGATGAGCAACTCGTGCGGGCACTGGCAGTACACGCGCGTCGCCCGGGCGTTGCGTGACTCACCCGACGAGGATTACCTGAAGGGGAGCGAACCCGACGAATTCCGCGACGAGGACTGGGAACGCAACATGTGGTGGGAAGACCCTTCGCATGGCGATCCCGCGTCGTGGAAGCGCAACACCGGAAAGGGATGGAACCAGAACCAGGTGATGCCCATCGCTCCCGACCCGATCACCGGCCAACAGGCCTTCCATTCAACGGTTGTGCGCATCCGGAAAATCCGCCCATGATCGAGATGACCGCCGCGACGGACCACGAACGCCGTGCCGTGGGGGGCGTCGGTTTGCTGCTCGCGCGCTTGTGGGGTCGCGAGATTGATCGCCCGCTCGTGAATGACTTTTCTGGCCCGCTCCGCGCGGCCAGCCAGTCCATTCCCGCGCTCGGCCGGATCGTCGCGGCTTCCACCGGACAAGAGGACTGTTTCAATTCAGTTCTTGAGGAACTTTCGGTTGATTGGTGCCGGATCATGGTCGGGCCGGGCCGTCACGCCGCGCCGGTCCAGTCGGTATGGGAACACGGCTCGCTGGCAAGTGCCGCGACCGACAGTCTGAAGCAAACGTATCTCGAGGTTGTGTGGGGCTACGAGCCACCCGTTCCGCGAATCGTCGATCACTTTGCCAATGAAGTCCAGATCATGTCGATCATTCTCGTC
>JBGTFW010000316.1:0-35760 GCA_041747075.1 Pirellulaceae bacterium | reverse complement strand
CGAGGGAGGGATGTTGACCGAAACCAGCGGTGACAGTTCCGTAGTACCGTACCCCTCGACGGGTCGCAGTCCGAATTTTTTCTCAAACGCCTCACACAACTCCTCGGGCAGTTTTTCCGCACCCGCAACGGCAACGTCCAGTCTGTGAAAGTGTTCGGGCGTGCATTTGCGCATATAGGTTCGCAGAAACGTCGGTGTCGCGAGGAGTATCGTCACATTGTGTCGTTCGCACAGCTTGCCGATCTGCATCGCGTCGAGTGGGCTGAAATGGTACACCCCGGCGATATTGAGCGACATCGCCCCCCACAACGTGACGGTGTAACCAAACGAATGAAAGAACGGCAAAATGCCCAGCAGCGTATCATCCGGCCGCAGTTTGATGACCTGATCGATCGCATCGACGTTGGTCTCGATATTGCGTTGCGTCAGCATGACGCCCTTGGGCGCGCCCGTCGAACCGCTTGTGAAGATGATCGTCAGCAGTTCGTCCGGATCGGGACGGCCCAGTCCGAGCAGGTGTTCGAGCAGCCGCGCGGGAAGGACCCACGCGCCGGAGGCACCGGCCATCTTGTCCGTGATCGTGACCTTGTCGCGCAAGTCGTCAAGAAACGCCATTTCACAATCGAACTGAAAGTCGAATTTTTCCATGACGCTGCGACTCGTCAAAACGTGGCGTATTTCCGCCTGGCGAATGCACTCGTTCATGATCTTGTTGGAGACCGTGTAGTTAAGATTGACGGCGACGCGCCGATCGAGCGCGAGGGCCATGTTCGTCACGACGCCGCCAAACGAGGGAGGGATGAGGACGCCCACCCGCCGCTCATCGGCGTCGAGCACGTGGCGCGAGAGCAACCGCCGGAGGATCAGGGACTTCATCAGTACCGTTGACCCTTTCGCGCTGGCACCGGTCGAATCGGCGGCCTTGAACCGGAATTTGCGGCGCTTGCTGGAGCGGATGAAGGACTGAACCGGCGCGACAAATGGCGGCTGACGGCGCGCTACGGCTTCGGCACCCAGTTGCTGAAGCGCCTGGCGAATGGCAAACACTGAATCAGGGTTTGGAACCGGGGCGCCAATATTGATCGTGACGCACTTGCGAAAACTCCGTGGAAGTTTCCAGATCGTCGTGCCACCGGAATAAGTAAAAATGCTTCCCCAGATCTGATCGACGTACACGGGAATAACGGGCGCGCCGGTCCCGTCAAGAATCTTCATCAGGCCGGGCCGGAAGGACTGGATTTGCCCCGTCCGCGTGATTCCCCCTTCCGGAAAAATGCCTACGACCTGTCCCTCGCTGATTGCCTGGCGGGCTTGCCGGATTCCCCCCATGATTGATTTCGGTCCGCCCGTCATGAGGATCACGTCGCAGAATCGGGCAAGCCGTTGCATGAATGCGTTTCCGAAATTTCCTGCCCACGCGATCATCCGCATCCGCCGCGGCGCGATCATCAGCACCAGAGCACCGTCGACCCAGCTCGAATGGTTGCCGACCATCATCGCGCCCCCTTCGGCGGGCCAGTTCTCGCGACCTTCGACACGGACCCGATAAAGCATCCGGAAGAAGCCGAGCACCATGTAGCGAAAGACGTTCTGGTACCACCTCCACGTGACGACGCCGAGTAACGCGGCAAACATCAATGGCAGCCCCACGGCATCCAGCGCGACATTGCAAAACGAATCGGCGGACATCCCCGAAAGAACCATCATGGTCGTTTTCCTTCATTGATCCGGTGCAATTGAACAACCTTGCCCGACGGTAAAGTCCTGGGCGTCGCGAATCCGATTTTGAGGGGAGACGCAATTCTCGTAAATACCGCGGAAACGATTTCCATGTCCCGACTTGCCTCCATGACGTTTGGTCTGATCCTCATTTTCCTTGGAGCGCAATTGTATCTGGTCAAGTCGTATCTGCTGACACCATCGGCGACGCGGTTCATGGCCGAGCACATGGGCAAAAACAGCGACTCCCGGTTTTCCAGTGGCACCGCAACGGGGAACCCGTCGGCGTTCCCGTCGGCGTTCAGCCAGCCGGGTCAATCATGGCCCTACTATCAGACCAGCCAGGCCGGATATTCTTCGAGTACGACACCGGCCCAGTTCGCCAGCGTGCCAACGTTCATTCCCCCTGGTTACCAGCACCGACTCGTTCTTCCTGGATGGATCATGTGGCCGGTGCTCTTCGTGGGAGTCGTCTTTTTCCTGCATGGATTGGCGCTTCGGGGGTGAGAGCCGATCCTTGCCGGACCTCCACCCGAACTTCCCGCCCTCGTTTTTTTGGACCGGGGCGCTTATCATGGCACTGTTAGCGGCGTCAACAAGTCAATCATCTTGACCGTCAATTCCGTTGACAAGCGACGACGTTCGCCGTGATACGCCTTAAGTTGGGGGACCTTTTCATGTCGGATTACCAGTGCATCAACTTGTCCAGCAATCACGACGTCGCGGTCGTCCGGCTGGTCGATGACAGGGTGATGGACGCCGGGCGAATCGCCATGCTCGGAGAGGAACTACTTTCGCTCGCCAGTACCCATTCCGGGGGAAAAGTGCTGATCAACCTGGAAAATGTTCGTTTCCTCAGCAGCTCGGCTCTTAACAAGCTCATCGTCCTCGAGAAAAGGCTCAGTGGAAATGGCGGTTATCTGAAACTTGCCAACCTCCGCCACGAAGTCGCCGAGGTCTTTCACATTACCCAGCTCGATACGGTATTTGACATCCGATCCACCGAAAAACAGGCATTCAAGGCATTTGACGACGAGGACGAGGCACCCGTACGGCCGGGCTCGTAACAGGCAATTTGTCCCCCGAACGCACTGAACGTTGCAACCCGAACGGGAATGAACCACCACGACTCCTGGTTTCTGAACCGCACAATTGCCAGCGAACTTTGCGTTGGCAACCAGATGATTCTCCATATCGTCGAGAATCTTGAGCGCATCGGCTGGCCGGAGCAGGAACTGTTCGGTGTTCATATGGCACTTGAGGAGGCCATCATGAACGCAATCAAGCATGGCAACCGGGAATGTCCCGACAAGATGGTTCAAATCGTCGTTGAGGCGACGCCCACGTCGTTCTTGCTGCGTGTTACCGACGAAGGCACGGGGTTCGACCCGGCAAGGGTCCCCGATTGCACCGCCGACGAGAATCTGGAATTGTGTTGCGGTCGGGGACTGGCACTGATGCGGCATTACATGGACGAGGTTCGCTACAACGAGGCCGGCAATTCGGTCGAAATTCACAAGTCGCGCCGGCCGACGACGTAGTGCGAACGGGCAGTTCGCATGATGGCGGCGAACTGGCAGTTCGCACACCTTTCAATTGATGATGGTCTCATGCGACAGCTTCAATCACCCGAAACCGAAATCGGGCAATTACTGCACTTCATGGGCGAAAACGACGCGTCCGACTTGCATCTGAAGGTCGGTTACGCGCCGTTCGTGCGCATCGGCGGTCAGCTTCGCAAGGTTGACTCGCCGCCAATGCCCGACTCGTCCTTTATCGAATCGATGATGGTCCGGCTCATCCCCGAACATCGCCGCGCGGATTATGAGGAGCACGGGGGACTGGATTTCGCCGTTCGCACCGAGGAGGGGAGCCGCTTTCGATGCAGCGTCTATCGTTCGGGCGGGGAAATGCATGTCGCGATCCGGCGGGTCCGCAACGAGATCATGGACTTTGACGAACTGAAGTTGCCGCCCATCTACCGCGACATGATCGCAAGGACGCACGTTGGCCTTGTGCTCGTCTCCGGCGTCACGGGAAGCGGCAAGAGTTCGACACTCGCCGCCATGATTGACTTTATCAATCGCACGCGCGGAATGCACATTATTACGATCGAGGACCCGGTTGAATTCACCTTTCAACCAAAAAAATCCATTATCTCGCAACGCGAAATCGGAGTCGATGTTCCCAACTTTCCCGACGCGCTTCGCTCGGTCGTGCGACAGGACCCCGACTGTATTCTCATCGGCGAGCTGCGCGACCGGGAAACGATGCTCGCGGCCTTGCAGGCGGCGGAGACCGGCCACCTCGTACTCGCCTCGATTCACAGTACGGACGTCCCGCAAACGTTCGCGCGGATTCTCGAATTCTACCCGCGCGACGATCATCCGTTTATCCGTTCGTCGCTCGGCAACAGCCTGAAAGCGATCTTCAGCCAGCGCCTGTTACCGGGGCTGGTGCCTGACTCACGGATTCCGGTTACCGAGGTTCTCCTCGGCAATTCGCTCGTCCGCGGCAAGATCATGCACGAGGAAGACGAGGATTTGCCCGCGATCCTCAACGCCTGTCGCGAGGAAGGCATGCGATCGTACACCTTTTCGCTGTGTGAGGCGATTGAGGCGACCCGGATTTCACGCAACGTCGCGATGGACTACGCGCCCAATCGCGACGCTCTGGAATCGATGCTCAAGGGAATTTCCACAAGCGGTACCCTGATCGGGCGGCTCAAGAAATAAGCGTCGCGGCTGTTTTAACTAACCATCGTCGTCCGGCGACTGCTGGCCTTCGTTGTCGCCGCTTTCTTCTGCTTCGCTCAATTGCTTTGCAATGATTGTCTTGAGAACCGTATACTGGCGCATAAAAAAACGCGACGAAGTCCCCTCAGGCATCGTGCCATCCTCGTCGCGCGAACAACCCCGCCACTCCCCATTGGGGCGTGGTTGCACGCAAGACTAGGTCACGCAATGGCAATGTCAACGACGCACGACTCGGATCACAAGGGCCATTTCCCGTGCGTTGGTTGCCTCCGCCGGGCACAGACACAAATACCGGTAACCCGTTTCAAACCGGGAAGGGCCGGTTGTTCCGGCGACGACGATTATTCCGTCCGCCAGTCGAGACCGATGTCAAAATTGACGGCGGAATGCGTCAGGGCACCGACGCTGATTCGATCGACACCGGTGCGAGCCACGCCACCGATCGATTCGAGAGAAATACCTCCCGAAGCTTCCAGCAACACACGAGGAAATCGGGCATTGCGACGATCGACGGCCTCCGTCAACTGATCAAGCGACATATTGTCAAGAAGGATGACGTCCGGTTGCTGCTCCAGTGCCGCGTCGAACTGATCGAGTCGGTCGACTTCGATTTCGACAATCGTTTTCTTGCCGTCGGGCAGGCCGTCGGAGTTCGCAGCGATCCACTGCCGCGAGTGAGAGACCGCTTGCCGGATTTCGTCGAGCGGTGTGTCGGTCAACAAGTCCATCAGGGCCAGGTGGTTGTCCTTGATGAGGACGGCGTCGTGCAGTCCCATGCGATGGTTGTTTCCGCCGCCGCATGCAACCGCGTATTTTTCCAGGTTTCTCCAGCCAGGCGTGGTCTTGCGCGTATCGAGCACGCGGACCGGCGTTCCCAGCGTCCTGGAAACAAACCGCGAAGTCAGAGTGCTGATTCCGGACAAGCGGCCAAGAAAATTCAGACAGGTCCGCTCGACCCTGAGAATCGCACGGGCCGAACCTTCGAGAGTCGCAACCGTTTGGCCGGGCCGAACCTCCTCGCGGTCATTGGCAAGCCAATCAGGATTCAATTGAACCTGGGCGACGTCGAGAACTTCACGGCATACTTCAAGTCCACAAATGACACCGGCCTGGCGAGAAACGAACATCGCGGAACCGCGCGCCGACTCGGGGACGATCGCCTCACTGGTGATATCACGTTGGCGGGCGGGGTCCGCGGAACCAAGGTCCTCGGCGAGGGCGAGCCGGATGAGCTGGCGACACTCCTCGCGCGCCGCGGTGTTGAAAGTCGGGGAGTTCACTCGCTTGCGAGTCGGGCTTGTATTGGCAAAAAACGGTCGGTGTCCTGCTAATACCAGCTTACCCGATCGTCGATCGCCTTGTTGATCAACAGCAACAGTGTGTTGGGATCATAGGGCTTGTGAAGAAAGAACTTGCCGCCGCTCGCACGCGAGCGGCGGACAATGTTCTCTTCGGTGGTGCCCGAAATTATGATAATTGGCGTGTTCGACGTCTCCGGCAGGTCCGCCAGTCGTCGACACAGTTCCATTCCATCGCCGTCCGGCAATCCGAGGTCCAGCACAATCACGTCGGGATGCGCCGATGCCGCCAGTCGCAGTCCGTGCCCGGCCGTCCGCGACGTCATCACGTGGAATCCGTTGCGCGACAGGCCGTCCTCCAGCAACTCGACCTGCA
The DNA here is from genome assembly GCA_041747075.1 of Pirellulaceae bacterium. GTDB lineage: Bacteria > Planctomycetota > Planctomycetia > Pirellulales > Pirellulaceae > CAJQPP01. The sequence continues at coordinate 29,611 of JBGTFW010000316.1, read as the reverse complement.
AGTCGTCGTCCTCGATGACGAGAACGGCCAACCGGTCGGTGATCGCGACCGGTGCGGGTTGAGGAAGGCTTCCAGTGATTGTTTCGTCCAGCACGTTGCCATGCTCCTGTTTTCGAGGCCTCTGGCATTACGATATCCCAGGGGGGGACCTGGAAAGGGAGGACCAGACATTCACCCGACGGCCGGAAGTGTCGGGATGATTATCGCCACTCCCAAAAATGCGCCCTGGAAACGACTTGTCAAAATAAATTCCGGACTTGTTTGGTTTCGCGCGCGTTTCGCAGCCAGCTATACGGCGATTTCCGGTTGCGCGTATCAGGCAAAATGGTCGCAGCGCACCTCGATCGCGCGTCCGCTCACAGCGCGCGGGTTTCGAGCGCGACTCATCGCGTTCGCCAGATCGAGTTCGTTTCAATTGCAAGCGCCTTCTGGACACAAGCGATCTCGCGGTGAAAGCGCCGCGCGTCGAGCGGGTAGCCCGCCGTTGGTCGCAAGTCCGGCACCTCCTTTTGCCAAAACCGGTTCCACGCGATCATCGACAACTCGCGAAGATACTTGGCCAGCATCGAGGCAAGGGCGACGGGCATTTGTGCTTCGCCTCGCGCGGTGAAAGACGTTTCCACAGGCCCGCCGCCGCCGCGCGTCCAGCGATACGTACTTTGCTCGCGAGATTCGCTCACGACGGAAACAAACGACGTTGCCAATTCCTCCTGAAGCATCGCCGCATAGTGATTACGCCCCCCTTGCTTGTCACAAAAAACATAAACGGCGTGTTGATTGGCCGGGTCCAGTTCCTCGATCACGGCCATCAGCCGGGCCGCCAATCGGCAGCTTAGCCCGCCGAGCAAGCCCGCCTTGTTCCCCAATTGCTTGAGTCCCTGGTTCCACGGTCCCGGAAAGACAACGGTTGCGGCAAGTCGGCAGAATTCGACATTTCGTCCGGCCATGGCGTTTCGGATAGTGACGGCCCACTGGCTGATGAGACGATTGTCGATGGCTTGCGGCAGTTCGATCGAGTCCCATTCATAACCGCGCTGGCCGCGCAAATGATCGTGCGAAATCCCGGCGACTGACTGTAAAAGCTCGGCCGCGCCGACCGGCCATTGATCGCGGATTTCAAGCGACGCCGCAACGGGCAATTCCAGCAAGTGAAGACCACTGCCACCGCGAAAGAGCCGTTTGGAATCGCCGATCACCAGCCGCTTTGGTTCGTTCGCCGCTTTTCCGGTGCAAGGTCGGCAGAAAACCGATTCAAGCAGGTCATACAGGTCGTTGGGTGGTTCAGGAACGCGCCACAACGTCCCGCCGATCACGAGCGGACCGAGGTTCGGACCGTACCCCGCCTCGTCAATTCCGATCAAGAACGCCATGGATTTATGACCCGCAATTTGAGCGGCTTGCTTTCCGGTTCTTCTTTTATCGGCGACATCTGCGTAATCCGCGGACAACTCTCCGACGGGTTTCTGCCTCACAGTATGTCGCGAGTGCTTTCTGGTTCGTCGTGGCGCAAATCGCCATCGAACGCTTCACCCCCACCGGCGATTTCATCGTCGGCGTCCCTCGGATCGAGTTCGGATTCGACGTCCATTTGATCGGCCATCTCGGCCAGGTCCTGTCGCTCGACCGAGAGGACCTTGCCCTGGTAGCTGAGCATCTCCTCGATCCGGGCGAGCTTGCCGCGAAAGAACGGAAAGAGCGGCGTGCGGTAGAGTCCAATGACGCGGTTCATGGTAAAGATCGGCTTGTTCATCCGCGTTTTCAGCGAAAGGGCACCGGCCCCCGCGATAAACAGCTCGAGATAATCAAGCGGTTCGTTTTCCGTCTTCAGCCCGATCAGCTCGAACCGCTCACCCTTGCCTCCCAACCGATTAATCGTCAGGCCCGATTCATCGATGCGAACGCGGAGGTGCGTGCGGCTCCAGACAAAGTTACCGAGCCATATAATAAAGAACACGATCGCGAGGACAAAGAACGCCCCCGCGTTCGCTTGCGGCGCGAACCATGAGAGGAGGTCAGCCGTCGCCTTGAAGGGACGAATGTATCCGGTGATCTCCAGCACGACGGGGATGCCAATAAACGTTCCGAAGAGACCGAACATGAGCCAGAATTTTCCCTTGGGCATGTTGAAAACGAACGCGATATACCAGACGACCATCGCGGAAATTCCAATCCAGAAAAGCATGTGCGGACTGACCGTCCATTTCCAATGTCGGTCATACGGTATCGAGAGCAGTCCGAGCACCAGGAAGAGCGCCGCCGGATACGCCGCGAGAATCCCCGGCAAGTGGTCGTACAGCATGATCGGCTTCAGCGACGTGGGAGCGGGTTTGCCGGCGGTCATGGCTTCTCCAGATAGCGAAAAAACAGAAACGTTCAATCCCGGTTCGCCAAAAGTGCGCGAATCCTGGCAAAAATACGGCCTAAACGCCCTTTCGCCGCAGTGCGGTCATTCGGACTTCCGAGCCGTCATTAAAAATTCAGCGGAATTTCGACGGCTTTGGAAAGCCATCGTACGTCGTTTCGGATCAATCCTAACCCGTCCCGTAATGACAGCCAAGCACCGGGCGGATGAACCTGTCGTTTTTCCCAAAGCGTCATCCTCGTGAAGGCCGCGACGGTTCGGAGGGAAGCGAGTCCGGGGAGGTCTTTCTTGCCCCTATGGGAAAGGCGTGTTGCCTGGCCGCGCGCCCATGAATACCATGAGTTCCACCAACAAGCATTTTTGTCTTTGCCCCCGACTGGCTGCACTTGACGGCCATCCGGATGAATCGATCCAAACTGAGGCGGCAAATCGCCTGGGAAGCGGCGCGGTTGATGTTCGACCGCCGCGAGTCGGAATACTACCGCGCCAAGCTCAAGGCGGCTCGCCAGGTTTGCAAGGGGTGGGTCAAGCCCGGAGACCTGCCCAGCAACTCCGAAATCCGCGACGAGGTGCAAAACCTTTCGCGGCTCTTTGACGGCAATCATGAAGTCGCCAACCGCTTGCGCGAAATGCGCATCGCCGCGCTATACATGATGGAGTTGCTCGCTGACTACCGGCCGAGGCTAATTGGCAGCGTGCTCACCGGGCACATTCGACGCGGCTCGGATATTGACCTGCATCTCTTTTGTGACAACCTTGCTGCCGTCACCGGAGTACTCGACCAGCACAATTTCCGCTACGAAACGCAGCGCAAGGAAGTCCGCAAGCATGGCGAGACGACGGTTTACCGTCACGTCCACGTCCAGGACGTCTTTCCGTTCGAGTTAACCGTCTATCCATCGAACCGCGCCCATTACGTTTACAAGAGTTCCATTACCGGCAAGGCGATCGAGCGGACCAGTATCGCCGAGTTGCGACAGTTTCTCGAACAAACCTACCCGGACATCGACCTGGAAAACGAGCTGGCCGGGGCGGCGGTCCGCGTCGATCCCTTCCAGGTGTACTTTTCACTGCTCTTGCCGCTGGAGAACGTGAAACAGGACTCGCGATGGCATCCCGAGGGGGACGCGCTGTACCATAGCCTTCAGGTTTTTGACCTTGCCTGCGACCAGTTGCCGTACGACGAGGAATTCCTCACGGCGGCGCTGTTGCACGACGTCGGCAAGGCGATTGATCCACGCGACCACGTTGCGGCGGGACTGGAGGCGCTTGAGGGACTCGTCACCGAACGAACGGCATGGTTGATCGAGCACCACATGGAGGCCCGCAAGTTATCGGAACGCACACTCGGTGCCCGCGCCCGGAGACGGCTTGAATCGCACGAGAGCTTTCGCGAGTTAACGATCCTCAGCGAGTGCGATCTGGCAGGCCGCCGTCGCGGGATCGAGGCAAGCGAACTGGAGGAAGCGCTCGACTACCTGCGACAATTGTCCGGCGAGTCTTTCCAGCGACTGGTTTGAGAGGTTCACTCGCTTGCGCTTCGGGCTTGTATTCAGCGGAGAGGTTCACTCGCTCGCGCTTCGGTCTTGTATTCAGCGGAGAGGTTCACTCGCTCGCGATTCGGGCTTGTATTCAGCAATCACCCAGTTGCTCGCGGAGCCGGCGAAGGACGCGACTGCGCGATTGCCGCACCGCGGCGGCGGTCATCCCCAGTTCCTCGGCAACCGAATCCGTTCGCTGACCCTCGATCACGGTTCGCCAGAACGCGCGCCATGTTCCACTGGCGACCGTCCCTTCGACCTGGACCATCGCGCGGCGGACGAGCCAGTGCAAATCGAGCGGGCTGGTCGGCTCCGGGTCCTCCTCGCCCAATGCGGCGATCTCGCCCACTCGGCGTGCGTTGCTGCTGCCACCGGTCGCCAGTCGTCCTTTTCCGGCGCGAAACCAGTCGATGATCCGGTGCCGCGTGATTGTCCACAACCACGCGCGAAAGGCTCCCTCGCGGCGGGCTTCGTGATGAAAGCTCGCCAGTCCGCGCGCGACGGAAATGAATACGTCTTGCATTACGTCAGCCGCATCCTCAACGCCAAGCCCGCGCCGCCGACACCATGCCGCGACCAGCGGCGCGTACAAGTCAACGAATTGCGACCACGCTGGACGGGCGCTTCGGCGGAACTGACCACGGTCGGGCAACTGCTGGGGACGCTCGACTATATGGCCCCGGAGCAGGCGGACCGGCCTGATGCGGTCGATCATCGTTCGGACCTGTATTCGATGGGCGCGACCCTTTTTCGGCTATTGACCGGCCGCGCACAGTTCGCAACCGGTGTCAACCAGTCGCCACTGGAGAAACTGCGATTGCTCGCGACGGAAACACCGCCCCATGTTGCGACCTTGCGCGATGCATTGCCTCCCGCTCTCGCCGCGCTGGTCGATCGGCTGCTGGAACGCGATCCGGATCGGCGGCCCTCCAGTTCGGCCCATCTGGCGGAAGCGCTCGCGCCCTTTTGCGCGGGCGCGGACTTGAAGGGGTTGCTGGAGGAATCACGCAAAGTGCGCGATGCGTTGGCCGGCAACGAGAACGATTCTCTGGCGGAACCATTGAGACTGTCTCCGCCGTCGAGGTTCGATGCTCCGCACAAGCCCGTGAAAGGCAAGAACAAGCGCTGGCGAACCGGGCGCTGGCTGATTGCCCTTGCGGCCATGCTTGCGCTCGCCGCGGCGGGTATTGTGCTCGTTCTCGAAACTCAAAAGGGGCAAATCGTGATCGAAACGGAAGCCACTGGAATCGAGGTCGAACTGGTTGCCGACGGCGTCGTCCGCCGGGAAATCGAACTGGTGCCCGGCCCGAATTCAACGCGAATTTACGCGGGCGAATACCTGATTCGCATCCATGAGGGCTCCGATGTTCTGGCCGTTGAAAACAACCAGTCGTTCGTTGTGAAGCGTGGTGAAACCGTGGTCGCGCGTATCCGCGTCCATGAAGGGGCGGGCAAGGCCGAGATCGACTGGTCGACGGAGAATGGCGCTCGCGCCGCGCCGGAGCACAGCGCCTCGTCGCACGATACCGGGGCGCGGGACGCCGCAGGGAGTGCCCTGACCGAGCCAGTTTACGAGGGCAAGCGCCTTGAGGACTGGCTCAACCTGCTGGAATTCGAAGCCAGTTCTGAATACCAGAACACCGCATTAAACGCCCTCAGAAAGTTCACGGGTCAAAATCCGGCACTGGGAGACAAAGTCAGCGACTGGTTGATGGAACGAGTTCGTGAGGATCAGGCTCCGTACGTCCTTCAACGAGTTCCGCTTTCCGTCCAGATCACCGACGCAGCACTCGGCGAACTGGTCGCAATGTCCCGCACCAGCAACAATGCGCGGGCCAGGGTAGTCCTCAACATGTTGACACACAATCTGATACGCCGTCGAAATGCGGACTCGTTTGATTTGCTGCTGGATGCGCTCAAACAAGGCCTGAATGCGGGAGCATTTTCCGATATCGACGAGCGGACGAACTATTTCGAGAATTTGTTCCGCCAGATCATCCGGATGTTCCCCCCGGGGGGCGGGGGGTTGGGAGGCGGGGCGATCGGAGGGCAAGGCTCGTCATTGCTTCGCGAGGGATTCAAAAGACCTTTTGTGGAGTTTCTCGAATTCATCCTGACTCAATCCGATGTCGACCCGTTGCAGGTAGCATCCGCATTGGAAGGGGAGCCCGCGATCCGTCCCTTCATGGTCGATTTGATCCTTTCCAGTCTGGAATCGGGTAAACTCGCCGTCGATGATCTGGCAAAAGCAACAACCTGGATAGCTTACAATCTCCCGGACAATCCCGGCGACGATCAGTTGAAACGAGTATCCGATTGGACGGACAAAAGCTTGTCAGATATCGCCGAAGCGAATAACTGGACGGCGGATTCATGGCGCGAAACCCGCCGAATTGAATTCCGGGCCGATGAAGGAGACGGCGATGTCAGCCTGAAATTTGAAGTCGATCCGGTTAATGGTACATGGCGTTTGTTGGAGGGAATCTATCGTGCGAGATTAACGCATGGGGCTGTGATTGGGCGGGACGGCCTTCAAAAACTCGTTGACGCCACCGAATCGGCCCCGCAACGCCTGATCGCGGCGGTGCGGAGCCGTCCCATCGAATTCGAAGGCTATGTTCTGGAAAGTGTGAATGTCCCGAAGGGATTGACTCCATCCGGCACCGTCAAAGTGAGGGCGACCTGGCGATACACGGGAAACGATCCCCGAAACAATACACGCCAATTAGGGGTGGAGGTCCCGATTGAACCGGAATTGATTGTTGAAGTGGCGGTCCACACGTTCGCTTCCCAACTGCTCGGAAAATTTCCAGGTGAAGACCCGTCCAACCGCCCGTAGTGCATCGGTCCGACTCCGACGACGGCCAGGGGTGGTGGACCGATGCCTCGTTTGCGTCGCTGCGACTCTGCGTCAATTTCCCAAGGACAAATGTTGCCAAAGACCCAAGTTGAAACTCTCCGCGAGTTCCGCTACGGGAAAATCGGGGACCCACGAAGTGCAAACCGTGACGTTGGACGGCTTGAGGTCGCGGTGGATCACGCCCCGGCTGTGCGCGTAGGCCAGCGTCTGGCCCTCGATCAGTTTCATGCTGAAGAAACCGACCCGTACGCGAGTTCTCCGCGCTCGTGGACGGGCGGCACACCGGGGTGCTTCAGCGAGCCGGTCAAAAATCCTTCGCGATCGAGCCGCACGTGCGTTTTGATCGTTGCGGAATTCTTGCCGCAGTACCTTGACGGCCAGCGGCCGATCGAGGTTGCGATCATTGACGCGGAATACGAACCCAATTCCCCCCGTGGCCAACTTCCCCTCAACGGCATACCGTTTCGGCAGTCCGTTGGAAATCAGTGATTCGTCCCGTTCGTCACTCATTGGCGGACTCGTTGTCACAAAAAATGTCCAGGCGGCGACTCAATGGAATCGACGATATTCACCGGGTGCCCCGGCGTCCGCAGCATCGGTGCCCAGCGGATGGCGTGAATCCGGTTTCCGGTCACGATATCTCTTCTCACGCGCGCTGCCAACGATGGCTCGTGTCCGCACGATCGAGTCGTGCAGGCTTTCGCCGTTTCCCCGCGCGATCATCCAGCCCGCGTCAACCACGAGCCAGAGAATTCCTCCCGTCATCAGGACGGCGAAAGCGTACGGAATCAGATCCATCGCGATGATTGCCAGCGAAATCGCCCACAGGGGCAGCAATCTCAGGACGGTCCGTGCCAGTACCTTGCGGCGCGACGGGCGCAAGCCATACTGGTTGACGGCCCGCACGCGGACCAGTTCCCGTCCGGGGGATTGTCGCCACCAGACCTCCTCCAGTGTGAACAGGGCGAGGGCGCTCGGCAGTGCCAGACGACTTAAGGTGTCCGGAAGCAACGGCAGTGGCACCAGGGAAACGATTGCAATCATGGCAACATCGGCGCCCCAGGCCGTCGCGCGGGACAGCCGCGGCGCGGCCTCGCGATCCCCGGGCAGGATACGTTGCAGTCGGCGCCCCAGTTCGAGCCATGACTGAAAACGCTGTTCCGGATCGCGCGCCAGCAACCTTACGAGGATTTCCCGCCATTGTTCCGGCAAATGATCGGGCCAGCGAACCGGGAATTCGATTTGTGTGTTTTCCAGATCGCGCGCCCATTCAACGGGCGTTACTCCCGACAGGGCCACAGGCAATTTTCCGAAAGTCATCTCGTACAGCGTCACGCCGAGGGCGTACATGTCCGATTTGATCGTTGGCGGCTGGCCCTCGAGTAGTTCGGGCGCAAGGTAATTGGGAGTTCCGCCAAGGTGTTGTTCGCTCCCTACCTCGCCCAGCCGCGCCATGCCGAAATCCGACAGCTTGACTTCGCCGTTAGTCAGGACGAGCAGGTTTCGCGGCTTGATATCGGAATGGACGATGCCCTGGTGGCGCGCCGTGTCCAGTGCATGGACGATGCGAATGGCGAAACCGCACAATGTTTCGTAGGGAATTTGTCCCTGCCGAATCAGTTCCGCGACATCGTAGCCGTCAACCAGCTCCATCGCGAGAAACGGAATCTCTCCGTCCACTCCCACGTGGTAAATGGTGACGATATTGGGATGGTTGACGCGCGCCTGCGCGACCGCCTCGCGCATCAGTCGCTGCCGCGCATCGGAATCCTTTTCGCCGGACAGATGACGAAGCACCTTGACGGCGACGTAGCGTTGCAACGAAGTGTCGAGCGCCCGGTAAATCCGTCCCATCCCGCCGCTGCCAATCGGCTCGATGATCTCAAAGTGACCGAGCCGTCGCCCCACCAGATCGTCCGGCCCCCGGTTATCGGTCACCTGCTGCATCCGTGCAAGACTGGTAACGGTCGTCGATAGCGACTGCGGCCCGGCCGTCGTCTGGGGCGGAACCGACCGCCCGCATCGGTCGCACTGGCCCTTCTTATCCAGCTCAATCAACACATCGTGACCGCACGGGCATCGCCACACGTGCGTGCCACGGGAGCGGACAGGTTGCGTTTGTTCGAGGTCCATGCAGGTTAATTCGGTTTGGTCAGCCAGTCTGCACGGCAGGTTCGCCTAAAGTGCAGCAGCCAGTTCATCGCGGCTCCCGGATTGTAATGGGGACCGGCGGGAAATATCAATTGATCCCTGCTTTCTACTCCTACTCCTGCTCGTATTCGTTGCTCACAGCCGAAATGAACAAGTACCGGAAGGTCGATCGGCGTGAACTTTTTTCCAGGGCTTTCGACGCGAGGGCGTTCAAGCGTTTGAGCTTAAGCATTTGTTTAAGCGCTGCCAAAATCGAAACTCTCCGCGAGTTCCGCTACGGGGGATTCGGCTGCCAAAATCGAAACTCTCCGCGAGTTCCGTTACGGGACCGGTTGGAGACGTGCTCTTAATCCGTGCGACTCCTGATCCGTGAGATTCTCGGTGACGCTGGAAACACGCCGGTCCGGAAACCAGCGATTTTCGACGAATCGCCGCACCACGTTTTCCCCGTGGCGAAGCGGTCTATAATACTGGCGACCCACGCTTCTCAAGGTTCCGGACTTATGCACTTATTCCGCAAGCATTCATCCCGCAAGCACTCATCCCGCATCCGGATCGTCGCGCGGCCCGGTCTTGCCGTGCTGGTCGCGTCGGGACTGACGGTGCTGCTTGGCGCGCAAGTTGCCGAGGCGGTGCAGGAAAGCGGGGCGAACGATTTGCTCCGCCCGGCGCGACTGGTCACCGTGCCGCTGCCCATTAACGAATCCGCGGCGGCCGTGGTCAAGCAGCAAATCGGGCGGTTCGCCGACGAGGCACCCATTGCTGTCCAGCCTCACAAACGCCCCGTCCTGGTCCTCGAATTTGATACTTCCGGCCAGGCAACCGGTCAGGGGAGCGAGCTGGGGGTTTGCCTTGACCTTGCGACGTTGCTGACCGACACGCGATTGCAGGGTGTTCACACGGTCGCGTATGTTCCACAGGCGCGCGGCGCGGTGCCCGACGATTCGGGGTTGCCGGCCAGTCGCCTGCAGGGTCACGCCGTGCTGGTGGCAATGGCCTGCAACGAAATCGCCATGCACGAGCAATCGGCGCTGGGGCGCGCGGGCGCGGACGTTCGCGGGGACGGGACGCTGGAAACCACGGTTTATTCGAATGTCGCCGGACGGCGATTGACCTTGCCGCTTCCGGTCGCGCTGGCCATGGTCGATTCGTCGCGTTCGCTGTATCGCGTGGAAACAGCGACGGGTGTCCAGTTCACTGACCAGGAGGGCCTCGACCGGCTGGAAGGTGAAGGAAAGGTCATCGACTCGACGACATTGTCGCGGGCGGGTGAGCTGCCGATGTTCAGCAGCGAAACACTGTTCGAGGCGCAATTGATCCGCTATCGCGTCGGTTCTCGCGGTGATCTCGCGTCGCGACTCTCGATCGATGGCGCGGCGATTGAGGGGAACCCCGCCGCCGACGGCCAGTGGCGGTCGGCCGAGTTGCGACTTGGCGGACTGATCGACGCGCGCGAGGCGGACTGGGACATTCGGATGCTCAACTCCCATCTCGCGGCGAATCCGGATACCAACCTGATCATCGCGCGGTTCAATTGTCCGGGTGGTGAAATAGACGCTTGCCTTCGAATCGCGCGAGCGCTTGCCGACCTCGACCCGGCGCGCGTCCGCACAGTTGCCTTCATTGAAACCGAGGCAAGTGGTCCTGCGTCGCTCGTCGCGATGGCCTGTGACCAGATCATCATGGCCGACAAGGCGACGATCGGCGGACTGACGGAAGGTGGAATCTCGCGCGAAGCGCTCGACGATGCGCGGCCGCTGATTCAAATGCTTGCGGAAGCGAAGCAGCGTGACGCGTCGGTCCTGACGGGACTCGTCGATCCGGATGTCAGTTTGATGCGATTCCGGAACAAATCGACGGGTCAAGTCCGGCTTCTGTCCGCGGAAGAGCGGCAGTCCCTGCCGAGGCCCGACGACTGGCTCGAACTCGACGAGGTGGAATTGGCCGTTGCGTTGTCCGCCGCCGAGGCCATGAACCTGATGCTCGCACGGGCAACCGTGTCGGATTTCGACCAACTCAAGAAGTTCTATCAATTGCACGAATCGCCGGTTCCGTTGGAACCATCGCCGACGGACCGGTGGATCGAGTCGCTGGCGCGGCACATGGCTTCGCCATGGATCGCTTTTTGGCTGTTGTTTGGCGCGGTGTTTCTCTTGTCTACCGAGATGTCGCATCCAGGGATCGGAATTCCGGGCTTTCTCGGGACGATTTGCCTGATGCTGTTTTTCTGGAGCCAGTATCTTGACGGCAACGCGAACTGGCTGGAGATTCTCTTGTTCGTCGCCGGCATGCTGTTCCTGGTTCTCGAAGTCTTTGTCCTTCCCGGTTTCGGGATATTTGGAATTGGCGGACTCGCGATGATCGTCGTCTCAATCGTACTTGCTTCGCAGACCTTTGTTATTCCGCGTAACTCGGAGGAATTGGCGCGGATGCCGGTTTCGCTTTCACTGGTGCTCGCGGCGGCGGGAGGTTTTTTCGCCGCGGTTTTCGTTCTCCGCCGTTATCTCACAACGCTGCCCGTGTTTCGCCGCATCATGCTGGAGCCGCCAGGAAGCGACGCGACGATCTCGCCCTCGCAACGTGAACAACAGGAATCGGTGACTCGCCGCGAGCATTTGATGGGTCGGACCGGAATGAGCACCTCGCCGCTGGTACCCGCCGGCAAGGCGCAGATCGGCAACGAATTAATTGACGTGATTACCGATGGCCGGATGGTCGAGCGCGGTACGGCGATCCGCGTCGTTCAGGTTCTGGGCAACCGGGTGATTGTCGAACCTGAAAATGGCGGACCCGCATGAACCCCGTTTTCTGGTCCGTCGTATTGCTCGCCGGTGGCTTGCTGGTCATTGGTCTGGAGCTGTTTGTTCCGAGCGCCGGGTTGCTCGGGCTGGTCGCGGGCGTGTTGCTGCTTTCGTCGATCATTGTGGCCTTTTTCAGCAGCATGATCGCGGGCGTCGTCATGATTGGAGTCGTGGCAACGCTGCTGCCGTTTATCTTTATGCTGTTCGTGTCGGTTTGGCCCAACACGCCGATCGGACGCCGCGTCCTCATCGGGTCGAAGCGTCGCGAGGATGTCATGCCCGCCGGTGAACATTACGAAGAGCGGGAAAGGCTGATCGGAAAGCGCGGCGTGGCGAGGACGCGGATGCTGCCGAGCGGCCAGGTGGTGATCGACGGCAAAAAATACGATGCAGTCAGCCAGGGGACAGTGGTCGAGCCGGGAGACGCAATCGAAGTCGTCGCCATTCGTACCTGGAAAATCATCGTCCGGCGACTGAGCGAAACGGAACTGGCACGCGGCGGTCCGGCAAGTGACCCCGGTGACATTCTTTCGCAGCCCGTCGAGGATTTTCTGGAATGACTGGTTTTTGGGACGCGAACTGGCAGTTCGCGCTACGGCAGTTCGCGCTACTCTTGGTCTCCGGTCAATTCAAACGAGGAAAAGAACTTTTCCGCAACCGCTTCGTCCACTGCGACCGTCGCGACGCGAATGATGGACAACTGAAACACCCGCCGACCGACGAGCACGAGGTGTGAGCGCCCCGCGATATCGCGCCCGTTCCGGTTGCCGGTGTAGCTGAAATCGCGTCCGGGATTTCCGGCGATGTCGATGTGCTCGTGAGAAGTCATCTTTCCCAAAACATTAAGCATCGCCCCCTTGACGCCGCCGTCGAGAATTTCCTTGCGTTTTTCGCCTGACTCGGGCATTTCCTGAACGTCGTGCCAGCCAACCACAAAGGCAACTTCTCCGCCGTTGGTGTGGACCAGATACATATCAACCTTGACCTCCATATCGGGCAAGGGGTTGAGGGTTTTCGGAACGTGGCGGGCGGGTCCTGGAATGCTCGTCTGAAATCCCGATCCATGCGGCTTGAGCAAGGCCCATGAGCCGTCAACCGTGACCGGCGGAGTCGAACTCGGGTCGAATTCCGCAGGTTTGTCGGCGGAGTCTGGTCCGGCATCTGGCGATTCATCTTGCGGTGCGGCAGCAGCGACGCAAGCCAGCGCCAGTGCGAAGAACCAGAAGACCAGGCCGCCGCAAGTGGCACTTGTTGGTCCGTTGGGCACGTTTCGCCTTCCGCCAGTGGAAATGTATTTTGACACGGATCGGGAACTCCTCGTTTTGACTATGGGATTGCAATACCGGCATCAGGGCGGATGAACGGCCATGTGTCAGGGCGGATTGGGGGATTGGATTCAAATTGGTTTGTGCCGCCTTGCCTGGATCCCCGCCTTCGCGGGGATGACGCGCTTCAATCTCCGCGCCACACGCGCGACGGAAGTCGATTGCCTGGGTCTCCCCGCCTTCGCGGGGATGACGCGCTATGGTCGCGAGCTGAACGACACACCATTGTACTTCGCAATCGGCTGGCACTCCAACGCTTTTAATTAATGCAGAAAATGGCGGCGACCGGTGAGCATCATCGCGATGCCATGCTCGCGGCACGCGGCGATGACCGATTCGTCGTTGAGCGAACCGCCTGGCTGGACAATCGCCCGCACGCCCGCTCGCGCCGCCAGTTCCACCGAATCGGGAAATGGGAAAAAGGCGTCGGAAGCCATCACGCTTCCATGCGCTCGTGAACCGGCCTTTTCGATCGCGATTCTTACCGAATCAACGCGACTCATTTGTCCCGCGCCCACGCCGCACATCGCCCCGCCGCTGGCAAGGAGAATCGCGTTTGACTTGACGAACCGAACGATGTTCCATGCGAATTCCAGGTCGGCCATTGTCGCGGCATCGGGGGCGGGATCGGTCATGGCCTGCCACGAGGACGAAACGGTCGCCAAGGCGTCGGCGGCCTGCACAAGCATCCCGCCCTGAATCTGCCGGAATTCAAGCGTCCGGTCGCTATTTCGGGACAATGGCGATTCAAGCAGCCGGACGTTCTTTTTCCATTTCGGTTTCGTTGTCAGTATCTCGACCGCGGCGGACTGGAATCGCGGAGCGATCAGGCATTCGATAAAAAAGTCGCCTTCCGCAAGAAATGCGGCAACCTCCGAATCAAGCTCGCGATTCACAGCGATAATCGAGCCAAAGGCACTGACCGGATCACCCTCGATGGCCGCCGCGACGGCGTCGACCAGTTTTTTTTCCCCCGCAACCGCGGCACCGCAAGGGTTGTTGTGCTTGATCACGACGCAAGCCGGCTCGTCGAGACTGCCGACAATCGTCCAGGCCGCGCTCACATCGAGCCAGTTGTTGAACGAGAGTTCCTTGCCGTTCAGTTGACGGGCTTCGGCCAGCCGCGAGCCGGTTGTCCACGGCCCCTCGATGTCGTACAGCGCGGCGAGCTGATGCGGATTCTCGCCGTATCGCAGAAGGTTCCGCTGCTTCAGGCACAATTCGATGCTCAATGGCAGCGGCGGCGGGCCTGGTTGATCTTCTGTCGAAACGGATGGTTCAGCGCCAGTCGCGCACCGGTCGGCTGCGAAATAATCCGCGATCATCCGATCGTAACGCGCGGTATGCTCGAACGCCTCGGCCATCAGGCGCGACCGAAGCGCCTGGCTCGTTCCCCCGCTTCGGCGCAACTCCTCGAGAATTTGAGCATACTGGTCGGGCGAAGTCGCGATTGCCACGAAGCGGCTGTTCTTGGCCGCCGCGCGGACGAGGCTGGGTCCGCCGATATCAATATTCTCGATCGCCATTTCACGTGTGGTGTCCGGACGGGCAATTGTCTCCGCGAAGGGATACAGGTTGACGACGACCAGATCAAGGTTCACGATCCCCTGGTCCGCCGCCGCGCGGAGATCGTCGGGACGGTCGCGTCGGCAAAGGATTCCGCCGAAGATTCGTGGATGCAAGGTCTTCACGCGACCCTCCATCATTTCGGGAAACCCGGTATAGTCGGCGACTTCGACCGCCTCGATCGCATGGTCGAGGAGAAACCGGCGGGTCCCTCCCGTGCTGTACAACTCGACGCCCAAAGTGCGCAGTTCCCGCGCGAACTCCGCCAGTCCCGATTTGTCGCTGACGCTGAGGATGGCTCGTTCAACGGGAACCCTGCTGGTCGCGGATGCGGGGGATGGCGTGGCGGAACGACTCATCAGGCTTCCTGAGTGCAAACAAGCGGGGAGGGCGGAGAAGGTGTTTTTTTGAGCGTAGCGTTTTCGGGCCTGGCTTGTCAAACCGAAGGAAAGGCCGCAGCCAATCCGGCTATTGAAAAGACGTGCGCGCGGATTGCAATCCGGCCGGACTCCCGGATACGATGATTGAATGACCACGACCGTTTACGTGCCGATGGGGCTGCGCAGGTACTGCGAAGGTGCCTCGGAATTGTCGCTCGACGCGGAGACGGTGCGCGAGGCGCTCGACAGGCTTGCCGCCGATTTCCCGCTTGTCTATCAAGGCGTCTGCGATGAAACCGGCGCGGTGCGCCGCCACATCAACTTGTTTGTCAACGATCTGCATGTCCGGGAGCTCGACGGGCTGAAAACGAAGCTCGGTTCCGACGACACGCTGACGATCTTTCCATCTGTTTCCGGAGGTTGACCATGGCTGACCGATTGATCGCCTGCATTGGAACGAAGAAGGGCCTTTTTGTCGCCGAATCGGCGCGGACGTGGCGAAACTTTGAATTGCGGGGACCCTTTGCGCCTGGCGTTTCCGTCTACTCGGCGTTGATCGACATGCGCGGCAAACCGCGACTGTTCGCTTCCAGTTGCAACGCCTTTTTTGGAATGAAGGTGCTTGTCTCGACCAACCTCGGCGGCAAGTTTCGCGAGACGCGCTCCGCTCCGGCGTTTCCCGACGGCGACGGACGCGCACTTGCCAACATCTGGTCGCTCGAACCTGGAAACAACAAGAAAGAAGTCCTCTGCGGTGCCGAACCCGCGGCGCTTTTTCGCAGCGGCGACAGCGGCGAGACGTGGGACCTTGTCCACAGTATCAGCAACCACCAACACGCGCGGCAGTGGCAGCCGGGCAACGGCGGGCTTTGCATGCACACGATCGTCCGCGACGGCGACCGCGTCCATCTTGGCATTTCAACCGGTGGGCACTATCTGAGCGAGGATGGTGGCCAAAGCTTTGTCGCGGCGAATCAGGGAGTCGGTGCGGGGTTCGTCCCCGACCCCTATCCCGAATTTGGACAATGTGTCCACAAGATCGCAAGACATCCCGACGCACCGGGGCGGCTTTACATGCAGAACCACGGGGGCTGCGAAGACCGTCCTGGCATCGGCGTGTTGCGAAGCGACGACCACGGGCGCACCTGGCAGTCGATCGCCGACGGCTTGCCATCGGATTTCGGATTCCCGATCGTCGTTCATCCTCACGATCCGGACGTCGTGTACGTCGTCCCGCTGGAACCGGCAACGCGGACGTGTCCCGGTGGCGCACCGGCGGTTTGGCGCAGCGAAAACGGGGGCGGGAAGTGGAAGCGTCTGAGCAGGGGTTTTCCGAAAAAGGACTCCTACCTGACGATTCTCCGCGACGCGATGACGGTCGATGAAATGAAGTCGCCGGCGCTCTACGCTGGCACGACGACGGGCCAATTGTGGATTGGACGCGACGGCGGTGAGCAATGGGAGTGCCTCTTTGATTCGCTTCCGCCGATCAATTGCGTCAAGGTCGCCGTGATCTAGCCGTTGCAGCAGCGACCATTTACCGAATTGCAGGGAGAATTTCCCGCCGCAATTGCCGGAGCAGTGTCGTCGCGTGTTCGATTTCCTGTTTTTGCCGATCGGCCTCCTCGGGGATTTCCCTTTCGATGGTGAGCGGCCCGCGATAGCCGATTTCCTCCAGCGTCCGCAGGTACAGCGGAATGTCGACCTCGCCGTCGCCCAGCGGGACTTCCTCCCCCCATGCGATGCCAGGCTGATCGGACCACCGCGCGTCCTTGCAGTGGACGCTTCGCACGCGTGAATCGAGTTGCCGCAACGCCTCGATCGGTTCGCCGGTTCCGTAAAGAATCATATTGGCCGGATCAAAGTTGACGAACAGGTTGTCACGGTCGACGTCGTCAAGGAACTGCACGAGTGCGGCGGCGGTTTCCTGCCCGGTTTCCAGGTGCAGCGATTGCGAATTGCCTCGGCAGTGATCGCAAAGTTCGCGCGTGGTGCAAACGATGTCGCGGTACAGCCCGTTTTCGGAAGCGTGCGGGACGAAGCCGAGGTGGAGCGCCACGACGCCACAGCGCAGTTGAACACTGAAGTCCGAAATGGCCTTCATCTCGCTGAGCCGCGAGGCGCGGGTTGCCGGGGGTACAAGCCCGACCGTTCGTTCGACCGTTGGAATGTCGGCGTAATTTTCACCCTCGAAGCCGCCAAAGACCGCCGTCAGCCGAATGCCCGCTTCATCGAGTTGCCGGAGAAACTGGCTGGCGGAATCGGAAGTGCGAGCGCCTTCTGACGGCGCGTGCAACTGGATCGTGGGGATTCCAAGCTCCGTCGCGACATCGAGCGACACACCGAGTCCCGCGTCGATGCTGGCAAAAACGCCGATCTCCCAGGGTTTGCTCGACATAACAGGGGCGGGAATTGGAACGAGGAGGGAAAAAGCAACGCGCGAACTACGCAACTTATCCTGATTATTGAGACGCCGCGCGTCAACATCTGCCGGTCGCGGCGGGAGGTTGAGGCTCCTGCCGAAACCAACTTTGGCCGAAACCAACTTTGGCCGGTCGCGGCGGGAGCCTTGACCTCCCGATCGATCCTCAATCCAGCGCCTTTTCGATCAAGGTTTCAATCTGTCGTCGCATTTGCCGGTGGGCCTCGCCCGTGGCGGGTCCGGAAAAGCCGGTATAAATCGCGAGCACTTTCCCCTCGCCGTCGAGAAAAATCGTCGTCGGGAGACCGTCGAGCTAGTGGGACGAACGGTCTTGCCAGCGAAAGTCGTGTTGCCGGTCGACGACCTGCTTCTGCAAAAAGTCCCCGATAACTTGTGACAACAGCTTGTCGTCCTCTCCCTTCACCTTGACGATCCGCGACTGCTTTTCCACGCGAAAGTTCACGAAATCGAGATTCCGCTTTCCCTCGTCCAGCGCCCGTCGATCGCGTTCCCACGCGTCGTGAATGTTTTGCGGGTCGCGCCGGTCGCGGCTGGAGGCGGCGACCAAAACCGGAAAACCCGCGCCGACTCCGCCGGTAAAAAGTGCGTTGCGATAATAATCCATCCCGTTGACCCCGCTAAAGTTGCGTACGGGATTGATCAAGACAAGCGCCTTGACGTCCTGGCCCTGCTTGCGTCCGGCGACAGGTCGATAACTCCAGTCGCGAAGCGTCCAGATCAATGCGTGGATCGACGTTTCCTGTTCGGCGACCAGGCAGAGCAAGTCGATATTGACCTGGCCGTCATTGTTCTTCTGAACGAGGAATTTCTTGCACGCCTCGATGTCTTCAATGGCGCCCGTAATTTCGATGGCACCCCACCGCTTCCTCTCAAACTCGTTCGTTGAATTCTCCAGCGTCATGCTTCGCCCGTGCCCGCGCAGCTCGGGAACGAGAACCGCGTACCCGTACTTTTGCTGAAGGATAATTGCCGTCTTCAGTTGCTCATCGAGGTCGGCTTGCTCGGCGTCCCAGCGATGGAGCATGATGATCGGTGCCGTCTCCTTTTCATGCGTGCCGCCGAGCCACGTGCAATGCAACTCGACACGGTCGGACGTCACGAGAGTGACCTCCTCCGGCTCGGGGATTTCCACCTCCTGGGCCGTCGCTTGCTCAAGAGCGAGGGGAATCAGGGTCAGGACCAGTGCGAGACCGGTCGAAAGCGGATACGGACGCCAGGCGGTCCGGCAAGCCGCGCTGCGGGAATGGACGGCATGGAACATAAGTCGAACCCTGAAATTCAGCAAAATCGCCCCGATAGACCGATTTCATATTAGAAAGGCCAACCCCGCCGGTCAACGAAGCCACTCGCCTTTCGCTCCGCATCGTCGCCTTTTTGCGCCGCGACAAGGAACTCCTCAACCGGTCGTTTTGTCGCAATGGACCGTCGCCGCCAGGCGATCCCGAAGTTGCAGCCCGGAGGGTCCGCGCGTACGATGGCCAATGTATGAACGCACTGACCCGCAAACTTCGAAACTGGTGGAAAGTCCGCACGGGGAAAGACGATTCCCCGCTCGACGGCGAGACCCCCTTTTGGGTCTTTAGCCTCCTCTTTCACGTCGCCCTGCTGCTGGTCCTCGCGACCTGTTTCGTCCATCAACGCCAGCAGGTCCGCGTCGCCGTGCGAGTCGATCCGGAGACGCGGGACATCATTGAACTGCCGCCGATGGTCGATATCGAGTACGCGGAGGACGACGCGGTCGGCAATAACGAAAGTGACAATTTCCAGGCGATGGCCGAAATGGCGCCCGCCGCCGACCAAATCGCGGACATCGACACCGACGTCCAGCAGGACATTCTCGAACTCGGCGATTTCCAGCTTGATGACTACTTGCCGGAATTGGCCTCCGAACCGGATGTTACGTCGATCGCCGTTCACGGTGTCGCCGGGCTTGCGACCGAGGGAACCGACGGCGCGATCGACCGCATCACCGAGGAGATTATCCTTTCGCTTGAGGAGCGAAAGACGCTTGTTGTGTGGATGTTCGACCAGTCCGCCAGCCTGCTCCGCCAGCGCGATGCGATTCTCGACCGCTTTGACAAGATTTACATGGAACTCGACCGGTTGCAGGCGGGCGGTGCCGCGGCCTTCGAGAAACATTCCGACATCCCCCTGCTCACGCAAGTCGTCGCGTTTGGCGCGGCGAGCGATCTGATGCTGAAAAAACCAACGGACGATGTCGAGGCGATCAAGCAGGCCGTCCGCGATATACCAGTCGATGAAACGGGGATTGAAAACGTCTTCGCAGCGGTCGCGAACACGTGCCGAGAGTTTCGCGGACTGAGCCGCGTGGACCGGCTTACCGGTCAGCGCGAACGGAATGTGATGATCGTCATCGTTTCCGACGAATGCGGCGACGACGTTGAGAATCTCGACGCGGCAGTCGATCTTTGCAAACAGGGCCTGATTCGTGTCTACACGATCGGCATCCCCGCTCCGTTTGGCCGGGAGAATTCATGGGTCAAGTGGGTGGACCCCGATCCAGCGTATGATCAGAGCGTCCAATGGGCACCCGTCCGCCAGGGTCCTGAATCGTTCCTGCCGGAACGCATCAATCTCAACTATACGTCGCGGATCGAGGAGGAGTCGCTGATCGACAGCGGGTTCGGGCCTTACGGATTAACGCGCCTTTCGTACCAATCGGGAGGGATGTACTTTACGGTTCACCCGAACCGCAAGATCAACGGTGAGTCCATTCCGCAATCGGAAACCGCCGATTATTCAGCGTGGCTGAGCCGCTTTTTCGATCCGGAATTGATGCGGCGATACCGGCCCGACTACCTCTCCGCCAACCAGTACGTCAGTTTGGCCAAGGCCAACAAGGCGCGTGAGGCGCTCGTCACCGCGGCGCAACAATCACGGTTACAGCCGCTCACGCCGCCGGCGCTGCGATTCGAGAAGTTCGACGAAGCCGATTTTGTCAACTCCGTCAGCCGCGCGCAACGGGCGGCCGCCGTGCTCGAGCCGCGGATCAACCGGCTCCACGAGATTCTTGCGGCGGGCGAAAAGGACCGTGAGCGCGAGGTGACGCCGCGCTGGCAAGCCGGTTACGATCTGGCGATGGGGCGGGTATTGGCTGTCCGAATTCGCGCCGAGTCGTACAACGCGATGCTTGCGATGGCCAAAACGAACCTGAAGTTCAAGAATCCAAAGAGCAACACGTGGGTATTACGGCCGGCCGACGAGATTTCCACCGGGTCGCAGGCCGAGAAACTGGCTCAGCGCGCGCGGATGTACCTCGAACGGGTCGTGAAGGACCATCCGGGGACACCGTGGGCCTTCCTTGCCGAGGAGGAATTGCGCACGCCGATTGGATGGAAGTGGAGCGAGCGATTCATCGAGCCGCCGCGGCCGCCGGGCGATCCGCCACCGAACAACAACAATGCGCCCCGGCGCCCCCGAACGGAGCAACCCGCGATCCCGCAAAAGCAGCTTCGGCCACCACCCAGGTTGTAGGCGCGCCGTTCGATCCGGTTTGGCCCCGACGATTCGGACCGGAATTTAATTATCACTGACTGGAGAGTGCATTACCCGTCTCGACCAGCGCGACGGCTTTCACGGTGACTTGCATTTCCTTGCCAAGACTCGTCGCAATCGTCGCCTCGCACGTGTGGCGGCCCGTCTCCGAACCAGCGGTATATGTAACGTCGACGACCTGAAGGGCCTCTTCACGATTGCCGGGGCGCAGTTGCAGACACGGGTCCGTCGAATTGATCCCGGTGATGCGGAAGGGCTTTTCCGCCTTGAGTAAAACGCGACGGTGGACGATCTGGCCCGGTTCGAGCGGTGCGAATGCGAGCACTTCCGGACTGATCTCCAGCGGTGCGACGACTCGTCCGGAAAAGGGAAGCGGATAGCGATGACCCTCGCTCGTTTCAATGAACAGTTCGCCCGAAACGTACCCCTTTTCCAGGTTGTCGCGCAGCTCGACACCGAGGTCATACATGACCAGTCCGTTCGCCCGATTCGATTCGCGCAAACGCACGCGGATTTTTGAATCGTCAAAGGTCGTTTTCACGTCGACGATTCGCCAGTTCAGGTCGCCGCGGTGAATGACGCGGACGCTGCTCGTCGCGGACTTGCCCGGCGGGATGTCGCCAAAACGGGCCGATCCAGGTTCGAACGAAACGTCGGCGCGAATTGTGCCGCGGACGATCAACTGGACTTCCGCCGGAAACGGCCGGTCAATCGTAACCGTCAGCGTCGCCTGTTTCTGGTCGCGAAAGGAGGCTGTGTTGAACCGCGCCACGATGGCGCTCTTTTCAAATGTCTTGACATCCTGCTTCTCGATCGAAGGGATCGTGCAACCGCAACTCGACCGGACCGCGACGACATGGACGTCTTCCTTGTAGATGTTCTGGAATTCAAACCGGTGGACGGCTTCGGAACCGGCTGCGACAATCCCGAAATCGTGCGAGTGCTCGCTGAACATCTTGCGCGCCCATTCCTGGCCGCTCAGCGAACTGCCGCCAAACAACGAAAAAGCAACGAATAGCCACGCAAGGTGCGAAAACTTCATCAAGGTCTCCTCGCCGGGTTGGAAAATCCTGGTTGGGCGGCAATACCCAATGTATCAAAGTGCCTGTTATGACGCGATGGCGACAAGGCTGGGGACCAGGATTTCTCGTGACAGCGGCCTTTATCGGACCCGGCACGGTGTTGACCGCCAGCAAGTCCGGTGCGACAGAAGGCTACGGTTTGTTGTGGGTCGTTCTGCTCAGCGTCGTCGCCGCGATTGTCTTTCAGGAGATGGCGGCTCGACTCGGAATCGTCACCGGTCGCGACCTGGCCCAGACATTGCGGCAAGACTCGTCGAGGCCCTTCCCGCGAATCGCCGTCACGGGCCTTGTCCTGGTCGCGATTCTCGTGGGCAACGCGGCCTACCAGGCGGGTAATCTTTCGGGTGCCGCGGCGGGAATCGCTGTGCTGACGGGCCTGCCGACCAACTTGGCGACCGGCTTGATTGCGCTGGTCGCCGCTGCCGTACTCTTCAGCGGGCGGATGGCGCTGATCCAGTACCTGCTGGTCGGACTGGTCGCAATCATGAGCGTATTGTTTGCTCTTTGCGCCATCCTCGTGCAACCTGACTGGTCGGCGGTATTCCGCGGCCTGTTCTCGCCACGGGTCGACGGTGATTCGCTCATGCTGGTTCTTGGATTACTGGGCACGACGGTCGTCCCCTATAACCTGTTCCTGCACAGTCGGACGGTGATCGCCCACTGGCACACGGAAAACGCAAGCGTCGAACAACGGCGTCAGGCGCTTCGCGAATCGCGAGCGGATACCGTTTGTGCGGTTTCGCTCGGAGGCCTCATCACGATGGCGATCCTCATCACGGCCGCCGCGACGTTTTTTCAGCAGGGGATCGCGTTGGGCAAGGTCGCGCAAATCGCCGATCAGTTGCGCCCGCTACTTGGGACGGCAAGCCCCGCGATTTTTTCGGCGGGACTGGCGGCTGCCGGCCTGACGAGTGCCATCACGGCACCGCTTGCGGCGGGTTTCGTCGCCGCGGGCTGTTTCGGCTGGTCGGATCGGTTGGCGGACTGGCGGACCCGAACGGTCATGCTGTCAGTTGTCGGTGCCGGTGTGCTGGCCAACCTGACGCTCGACGGGAGTCCGGCGGAAATCATCTTGCTCGCCCAGGTCGCCAATGGACTGATCCTGCCCGTGGTCGCCGTTTTTCTGCTGATCGCGATGAACGGCAAGACCCTCCCGTCGACGTTTCGCAATCGATGGACAGGAAACTTGCTGGGTGCATTCCTGATCTTCGTTGTGTTGCTTCTGGCTGTTCTTCAATTACGGAACTCGGTCGAGAAATTCGAGAGTTTCTTTTAATGATAGACGCCTTGGGATTGACTACAAGCGTATGGGACTCTGACCACATTGCGCGCGGTGAATTGGGTGCTTGGGATTTCCGAATGCGCGACCGAACCCGCCCATGTTTTACCCCCCAATAATCAGCCATGACCGCAAGACGTGGAATCAAATCCTGTGAGGTGCATTCAAATTTGTTTTGCTCGTCAACCGACCGCACACTTCCATCTGCTGCCGTCGGCCGCCAGGCCGGTCGACTACGCGGCGATGTACAGCAACGGGCCAAAAAACGTCTGGGACCCACCGATCGGCGAAGGGTCAATCCCCAATTCGTTGGACGCCGGCGCGTCGACCGTTCCGTCGGATCCCGCCACCCTCCCGCGCGCGGGAGGGTCGAGAACGATCGGCCTCCAGCCGATCGTTCGCGGGGAGGGCCTGCCCGCCGAAGCGCAGCGGTCCGCTGCCGCCGAATCGACTGCAATTTCGAGCGCGAGCACGAAGGAATCCTCCGTCCTTCTGCCTCCTGCCAGCCGCCTCCTGCAGACTGGCTCCACCGGCTGGTTCAACGGCGCGCCGCCGCACCGCGTCAGCGCCGCCGGTGAAGAGATCGATATCGACTACGAGTAAGCACCACATTTTCGACATGAGCGCGGGAGGTGGGGGCGTGAACACCGCGTCCTCCGCGCATCGTAGCTGGACTGGCAACAGTTCAGGTCCGCAGACTACGCCGATTCCGCAGATCAAGGAGAGCCGAGCCGTCGAACGGAACCGGACTGCCAACAGTTCGGGCGCGTCAGCCAATCCGCCTTCCCATTCATTCTCCGAACCAGCGACCCAATCTCTGCCCCAGTCCGTCTTGCAATCGGCTTCCGAATCAGCTCCCCGAGCTCTGCCCCCTCTCCCCCGGTTTTGGGGGGGAGAGGGTCGGGGTGAGGGGCTCGCACTGCCAAACTCATTCCCTTGATCGTTTCGTCCAGCCCTGTTTGACGTTGGCGTTCTTCATTTCGACCCAGAGGGTTTCGATCTGGGCGGCGGAATTGCTCACGCGAATATCGCGAGCCAGCGGGACCTTGCGGTTGGGGCTGAAGTCCGTGTAATGCAGCACCCACGCGGGAAACTCGTTGCTGTCCGATTCCTTGTTGGACTTCCAAAGCAGAAACTTGCGAACCATCGTTTCGCCCTTGAGGACCTTGGTGTAGACTTCGCGACGCACCAGCTCGCTTCTCGCAAACGTCAACTCCGTCGCGTGACGATCGACCATCGGAACCGTCACGATGTCTGCCACCTGGTCGATCCGCGCATCATGGGGGTTGACGCCCTTGTCCTCCCGCAAGCGGACGAATTGCGGCGAGATGACGCTGACCAGCGGCATGCGGCGAATGATTTCGTAACGACTCGCCGGGTTGTTGAATTGAAGGACCATCCGGTTGACCGGTCCGCCCCGCGTTGTCTGGGATATCAGATCGAGACAACTGATCTCGACGACCCATTCCGGTCGAACCATTTGATAGGCGACGTGATCCGAGTTGACTTCAGCGTATTCACTTTCGACGACCCGGTCCTTGAGGTCGCTGAGCAACTCGCGCCGTTGATCGTCACTGAAACCTCCACCGACGCGACAAAGGACCTGCAACGCGCCATCGCCGCGGACGACGGCCAGCAACAGGTCATGGAGCATCCCCGCGCGGTCGTCGCTCGATTCGGTAAAGCCAATGACGGCGGCATCGATCGTGTGGCGGGGCTTGATCTTGAACGATCCCGCCGAATCGCTTCGAACGACCAGCCCCTCGGCGCCTTCCTTTTCGACCCAGCGGCGAAACAAGGCGTCAATGTCGCCCGGTCCGCCTGCCGGTTCGGTCTCGACCGGATGAATCCGCCGCCCCTCGCCACAGAGCCGGTTGACAAGCGCAAACGTCTCCTCGACGGGCGCTTCGGAGGGTTCCCCGTTCAGTTCAATCACGTCGAAGACGCCGAAGCGGAGTCGTTCGAGGTCGGCATCGGTTTCAGGCTGCCGCACGATGCTCACAACGTCGTGAACCCGCGGACGTCCTGGCCCCTCGGTGGCGGCGTACAGCTCGCCCGCAAGAACGATCTGTCGAATCCCGGATTCTTTCAAAAGTATTTCCGCCTCGTCCTGCCACGGCATGCCGACGCGGACCGTCCCGCCCGGATTGAGCGTAAAGAGGTTTTCGGTGTCGAAGTACAGCACGGCGAACTCACCGTCAATCTTGCGACTGGCGAGGTAACGGGCGGCGGGCAGTCGGCGGTGGATATCGGTCCGGTCGAGGGGTGCGGTACGGCCACTCGCCTGGCGGCGATAGTCCTGAACCATCGGGAGGAGCCGCGCGTCGCCGAGTGCCGTGGCATTGGCGACTGCATAATTGCCGCGGCGAATCCGCAAGCCGGTTTTTTCAATCAGCGGATTCGGTGCCACGCCCCTCTTCCTCCCCGTTTTCCCCCCCGTCGGCTTCCGGGATACGCAATTCGAGATTCGACAAGTGAAGCACCAGGGCGTACCGCTGGCCATCGACGCGCCCTTCGAGAAAACCCCGGTAGGGCAACGCTCCGCGGCGGAGAACCAGCGGCTGCGTCGATCGCGGCCCGCCACCGAGCACCATAAGGCTCTTCCGTTCGTCGAGTTCCCGCGCCATCGCGAAAAGGAAATCGTACGTCAACCCGTTGATGTGCGTCAGTTGCATTTTGGTCGAAAAGACGAATCGCCGGCATGCCGCGGACTTGTCGATCAGTCGCCCCGACCACCGTAGCGGGACGTCGGCGGAGACATTGGGAGGGGCCACGTCGCGCGGGCGCTGATTGCGGACCGTCCCGTCGGGATTGCGAATGACGTCGAAGAGCTGCACCCGATGGACAATCTCGCGGTCGCCATTGATATAGACGCGCGACGTATTTTCAAGAAAGCCGCCCGTCGTTTCCAGATCGACTTCCGGATCGCCATCGACGAGTGCCTGACCGACATCGGCCAGTGAACCGAACAGTTCCACGAGCGCGTCGATATCGAGATCGATCGTCGCCTTGAGAACACGGACGGTCGAGGCCTGTCGTCCCTGATCGTCGAGCCAGCGGACGCGTTGGGGAGCGGTGACGGTTTCCATGGTGACGACGGCGTCACGCCCGGCGCTGTTGCTGATGTTGATTTCCGGCATGACGGTATTGTAGCCGGATTGGCAACAATACGGGCCAAGCGCCGAAATGGTGACCTTGGCCGGGCAATTGAGATTAGTGACCACCAAAAGGAACAGGTTCGCGCTTCTTGTAAAAAGGCAATCGAAAAAATCGAGTCCAGGCTTTTGAAATGGGAATCGGACATGATGGCCGGCATGGCTGGACGACCTCGATCGGTTATAATGATCTGTTGAACGTTTCGATTATTGCCTGGAGGCTAAAGGTTCGGGAAGTTCCGCCGTGTGGCATCAATAATACAACGTCGCGGCACCGGAGAATCCGGTTATCGCGGTTTTTGCCCGGGTTACCCGCGCGACTTGCCGCGCCGCATCGCGCGATCGAGCTGTCGTTTGGATTCGCGGTCGCGGAGCGTTTGCCGCTTGTCGTGAAGTTGCTTGCCGCGTCCGACGCCCACGATCACCTTGACAATGCCGCGGTGATTGAAATAGACGCGGAGAGGAATCAGCGTCAACCCCTGCTCGCGAACCCGCGCGGCGAGCTTGTCGAGCTGGACGCGATTGACCAGTAACTTGCGGGGACGTTTTGGATCGTGGTTCCACACGGTCGCCTGGCGATATTCGGGAATGTCGGCGTCCACCAGCCATAGCGCGCCGTCCCGCAAGCGGACCCACGACTCGTCGAGAGAGAGAGTTCCCTCGCGAAGACTCTTGACCTCGCTGCCGACGAGCATGATGCCGCATTCGAGTTGTTCATTGACCTGGAATCGGTGACGGGCCTTGCGGTTCTCCGACACCGTGCGTACAGGATCGGTGCCGCCGGTGCCTTTCGTTCCCGCTTTCGTTTTTTTGGCCACGTTGTTCGCGATATCGACTTTTTGTTTGTCGCCTGAAGATGGAACTGCCAACAGGTCCGATGCCCGCCGCGGCGATTCCCGGTATAATAACCATTCCTGGGCGGGACGGCACCGGCGTTCCGGTTCCCGTGGATTCTTCAAACCTTGTCCTGCGAGTTCGACGTTGTCTGAATTACATCCTGCTCCGCCATCCGATGCTTCCGAATCGGCACGGGTCCAGTTGCAGGCCGGTCGCTCCTCGCGGCGGCTTCCACACTGGCTGCGCCGCCCCGTTCCGTCGGGTAACGCCAACCATTTCACGGCGGGACTGCTGGACGAGTTGCGGCTGGAAACGGTTTGCGACAACGCCAAATGTCCCAACCGAATGGAATGTTACTCTCAAAAGACCGCGACGTTCATGATTCTCGGAAACGTCTGCACGCGGCCTTGCGGTTTTTGCGCCGTCAGTCGCGGCAAGCCTGGCCCGCTGGAAACTGACGAGCCGCGGCGGCTGGCCGAGGCCGCGGTGCGACTCGGTTTGCGGCATGTCGTGATCACTTCCGTCACCCGCGACGATCTGGTTGACGGCGGCGCGGACCACTACGTCCGCTGTATCGAGGCGGTTCGGCAACGCTCTGGCGCGACGGTCGAAGTCCTCACGCCGGACTTCATCGGTCGCCGCGCGGCACTTGACCAGGTCGTTGCCGCGCGCCCTGACGTGTTTAACCATAACACCGAGACGGTTCCCAGACTTTATCGCCGCGTTCGCGGGCCAAAATCCGATTACACCTGGACACTCGGCCTGTTGCGACGCGTCAAGGAACTCGATCCGGAAATCAAGACCAAAAGCGGTCTCATGCTCGGGCTCGGCGAGTCGCACGCGGAAGTGCTCGACGTGCTCGCCGATCTGCGCGGGAC
Source organism: Pirellulaceae bacterium (assembly GCA_041747075.1). Taxonomy (GTDB): domain Bacteria; phylum Planctomycetota; class Planctomycetia; order Pirellulales; family Pirellulaceae; genus CAJQPP01. The sequence goes on along the minus strand of JBGTFW010000316.1, from coordinate 1,435 downwards.
CGATTGTGATTTTCTGACTCTCGGTCAATACCTTCAGCCGGCGACCGACCGCTACTTGCCCGTCGAGCGGTATGTTGAGCCAGCCGAGTTCGACGAATTGGGCCGCCAGGCGCGGCTGATGGGTTTTCGACAGGTCGCCAGCGGTCCGTTTGTTCGCAGCAGTTACCACGCGCGTGAAATGGCTGGGGCGGAATGAAAAAAAAAGTACGCGTCGTCGAACCAGAGACCGATCGGCGGACGGAATCAGAAAGTCTCGGGTCCATCGAAGTAAACGGTGAATCGTTCCGGCTGGAGAGACCGCTTGTCGTGGCCGAATTGCTGGAAAGACTGAATCCGCGGGGTCGCGCAGTCGCAGTCGAAATCAACCGCGAAATTCTCACACGCGGCGAATTCCCCGCAACAACGTTACGCTCGGGAGACCGCGTTGAAATCGTCACCTTGACCGGCGGCGGCTAAATGGAAACGCGGAGCGTACTCTCGCGGATGGTTTCATGAACTCCCCTTCGACGCGCATTGATCTCCCGACTGACGAAAGGGCCGATTCCGGAGATTCAGGTCTTGTGATCGGAACGAGGCGACTGGCAAGTCGTCTGATTCTCGGCACCGGACGGTACGAAAGTTTCGCGCAAATGCGGCGTTGTCATGAAGCAGCCGGAGTCGATTGTGTTACCGTCGCGGTGCGGAGAGAAAAGCTGCACGACAGCGAGGGGAATAACATTCTTGATTTTCTGGACACCCGGCGTCTGACCCTGTTACCCAACACGGCGGGCTGTTACGACGCAGCAGCGGCGGTCCGCGCCGCGAAAATGGGCCGTGAGATTCTGCTCGGCTTGGAGAATTCGGGAGCCAACTGGGTCAAGCTCGAAGTGCCTGGTGACAGTCGCACGTTGCTTCCCGACCCGATTGAAACATTGCGCGCCGCGGAACAACTCGTCGCGCTCGATTTTGAAGTGCTCGTCTACACCAACGACGATCCCGTAATGGCGATGCGGCTGATGAAAGCCGGTGTGGTTGCGGTCATGCCCGCCGGCAGTCCCATTGGATCGGGTCAGGGGATCGCCAATGCCCTGAACCTGCAACTGATACTTGAGCAACTCAAGAGCGAAAATGCTGACTTTCCCGTGATTGTCGACGCAGGGCTGGGATGTCCTTCCGACGTTGTCAAGGCACTTGAGATGGGTGCCGACGGGGTGCTCCTCAATTCCGCCGTGGCACGATCAGGCGATCCGGTCAAAATGGCTCAGGCCATGAAGGCCGCGGCACGGGCCGGTTGGCTGGGCTGGCGGGCGGGCCGGATGGACCGATCGAAATACGGTTCGGCGACTAGTCCGGAATTCGGGATGATTTTCCGCACGGGATAGTTGCGAGTGGTTCGTGCTTGCCGCGCTTCATCCCCGCCACGCGCCATCCCCGCCACGCGCCATCCCCGCCGTGC
>JBGTFW010000315.1:0-16748 GCA_041747075.1 Pirellulaceae bacterium | reverse complement strand
TGCTAAAGAACGCTTTACCCAGCGAATACAGGGCCGTCGCATGATGCCAAACAAAAAGTGTGCAACTTCAAAAAGCGCAAGCGAGTGAAACTCAGGCCCGAGGTCCCGTAGCCGGATTGGCAACAATTCGGTGTATCAAGTGGTATTTCCGAACTCTTGCGAGTCCGGCGACATCCCACATGGAATACCTGACCGTTTTCCGTGCCAGCACACTGCGAAAGCGGACTTGGAATGAGCGCCGATTCCTACTAGTATCCCGCTGAAATTCCCAACGGCCGGGGTGCACATCACGGAAAGGACGCCCATATGATGATGACCTTGCGTGAAATTGCCCAAACGATCAACGCGGAACTCCGCGGTGATCCCGAGACGACGATCGACGGGATCGAAACGACTGCGGCCGCTCGGCCCGGCCATCTGACCTTTGCCGAAAACGCCAGGCATCACGCCGAGCTGGACGAATGCCGCGCAAGCGCCGTAATTGTCGCGCCGGAAACAGCAACGACGTTGCCGGCCGGTATCACGGCGGCGCTACTGGTCCACGATGAACCGGGCAAGGCCTTTGCCACCATTGCGCGAATGTTCAGGCCCTTGCCGATTTCTGAAAACACCGGGACCAGCCCGCGCGCATGGATCAGTCCGTCAGCCCGCATCGATCCTGCCGCAACGGTCTATCCCGGCTGTTTTGTCGGCGACGACGTTTCGATCGGCCAGCGCACGGTCATTTACCCGGGAGTCATGATTCTCGACGGCGCGCGAATCGGGGCCGACGTGCGGATTTTTCCCAACGCCGTACTTTACGAAAATACAATCGTCAACGACCGATGCGTCGTTCACGCCGGCGCGATCCTTGGTGCCTGGGGTTTTGGTTACAAATCCGACGCCGCGGGGCATCGCCTTTCGGAACAACTTGGCTACGTGGAATTGTGTGAGGACGTGGAGATCGGTGCGTGCGCGACGATCGATCGCGGAACCTGGGGCGCGACGCGCATCGGTGCCGGCAGCAAGCTCGACAACCAGGTGATGATCGGGCACAACTGCCAGATCGGACCCCACAACCTGCTCTGTTCCCAAGTGGGGATCGCGGGGAGTTGCCAAACCGGCTCGTTCGTCGTAATGGCGGGTCAGGTGGGAATCGCCGACCATGCCTCAATCGGCGACGCGGCGATCCTTTGCGCCAAAACCGGTGTCGTGGGAGACCTTGACGGTGGCCAGACGTACCTCGGTTCGCCAGCACTGCCCGTCCGAGAGCAACGCCAGGTCTTCGCGATTTGGCCGAGGCTGCCGGAAATGCGCCGCGAAATCAAACATTTAAAAAAGCGGCTCGACGAGCTAACGAACCAACGCGACGGGTGCGAAAGTCGCCGCGACGAAACATCCCGCGAGGCCGCGTGAACGGACGGCGATGGTGACCATGAACCGCAGAGTCGGACTGATTGCCGGTTGGGGCGAGTACCCCGTTACGGTGGCCCGACGATTGACGGAACAAGGCGTTCAGGTCTGCGCGCTGGGGATTCGCGGTCACGCCGATCCATGCCTTCGCGAGATTTGTCATGCCTTTCGCTGGACCGGGATAACTCGTGCCGGGTTACAAGTTCGCTTTTTCAGGCGACACGGAGTCACCCGCGCGACGATGGCCGGGAAATTGTTCAAAACGATCATGTTCGAGCGGTTTGCATGGCTGAGACACTTGCCCGACGTGACCTTTCTTCGCTACTTCCACCCCCACTTCAGCGGCGCGAAAAATCGTAACGACAATGCCATGCTGACGACCTTTATCCGATTGTTTCAGGCTTACGGAATCCACATGTTGCCCGCTACTGATTTTGCGCCCGATTTGCTTGTTAAACAAGGAACCCTGACCCATCGGCCGTTGTCCGATTACCAGATGCACGATATTCGATTCGCGTGGAACCTCGCACGACAGATGGGGGGACTGGACGTCGGGCAAAGCGTCGCGGTCAAAGGGCGCGCGGTGCTGGCCGTTGAAGCGGTGGAAGGGACCGACGAGTGCATTCGTCGCGCGGGCCATTTGTGCCCTTCCGGCGGATTTACCGTCGTCAAGGTCGCCAAGCCCGGCCAGGACATGCGGTTCGACGTGCCCGCAATCGGAATCGGGACGATTCAGACGATGCGCGAGGCGGGTGGAACCGTTCTCGCGATTGAGGCTGACAAGACGATCATCCTTGGCCAATCGGACTTGATTCATTTCGCCAATCGCAACAATATCGCCGTCATTGCACTTGGTGAGTCGGAGATCAATGCCGTTGGCAACGTCGCCTGATCGCGAACCTTCAGTTCAGTGACAGCGGACGCCAGCCGCGACATCGGTGAAAAACACCGCGGATTCCAGCCTGCAACGGTCAGAAACACTGTGGCTGGAAGCCGCAGCCACGTCAAACGCCTCTCGCGGAACGCGACGACGCGCACCGGGAGATTATTCAATGGATTCAAAAGCCACGCTTCTGGAACTGCGTGACATTGTGGCCCGGTTCGTCGCTGAACGCGAATGGGGGCCTTTTCATTCGCCCAAGAACCTCAGCATGTCGCTGGCGATCGAAGTGGCTGAATTGATGGAGCATTTCCAATGGATTTCCACGGACGATTCGCGAGCCGTGGCGGACGATCCCGCGCGGATGGCGAACATCTCCGACGAAATGGCGGACGTATTTTGTTACCTGCTCGGCCTTGCCAACGCCCTCGGGATCGATCTTTCGACAGCGCTTCGGGAAAAAATGGCGGCCAACCGGAAAAAGTACCCCATCGAACGCTACCGGGGTAAATGGCAATAGCGCCCCCCGCCGAGGACAGCTCAGACTTTGACCAAGGTTGCGCTGATGCGGCCGCTCATGCAGATGGCGACGTCAGTGTCGGGTTTGTACATCCGCGCGTGGTAGTCGCCGTCGTAGGTGTAGCCGCGCTCGTTGGGCGTGTAATCGTTGGGAAGCGGCGTCCGATCGAGCGGACACTCGACGATCTCGACCGATTGAGGATCGGCTTTTCCGTTCTGTAAGGGGAAGTTGACGTTCCAGTAACTGCCGGCGCAAATCCGACCATCGAGCAAAAACGCGAGGACCCGCCGCGCCATGACACCCGCGTGACGCCACGTTGTTTCGTCAAGCCCCCGGTGGTACTGCGAAAAGGCAATCGCGGGCAGATCAAAGAATGTCGCTTCCCGCGCCGCCGCGACCGTACCCGAAATAAAGTTGTCGAGGCCGAGATTGCCGCCGTGATTGATACCACTCACGACAAGGTCAGCCCCCGGACACAGGTGGGCCAGCGCCAGTCGCGAGCAATCGGCTGGAAAGCCGTCAACCCAATACCGCCCGTCGGGCAACCGGAGCGCCTCCAGATGTCCCTCGAAAGTCATCTGATGACTGCACCCGGAGTAATGTCGCAACGGTGCGACGACGGTCACATCGCCAAACTCCCGCGCGGCTTCGGTGAGCACGGCGATACCGTCCGAGTCAATTCCGTCGTCGTTGGTGACCACAATCTTCATGGCGTCGCCAGTCCGGTCATTGCTCCGCCCGATCGGGGAGCAACTCCGGTGGACAGCCGGCCGCGCCATTGCCGTCGTTGTCGGGCGATTTGGGGGCAACGACGTTCTTGTCCGTCGATCGGGACGAGAGCTTTTCCAGGTTATTCGCCTTCTCGTTATCGTCGTGGACGGAGGGGCCGAGAATCGTCCGCAGTTCCTTTTGATCGAGTTCCTCGGTCTCGATCAGGCGGTCCGTCAGGTCCTTGAGCTGGGCGCGGCGGTCGCCAAGCAGGTTCAATGCCCTTGCGGCGGCGTCGTGGAGGATTTTCGTCACCTCCTCGTCGATCAGCTCCATCGTATGCTCGCTGAAAGTGCGATTCTGGTGGATTTCGCGTCCAAGAAAGGGGTCTTCGTCCGAGGTCTTGTAGCTGACGGGACCGAGCCGGTCGCTCATCCCCCAGTGCGTGACCATTCGCCGCGCCAGCGAAGACGCCCGTTCGAGATCATTTTCCGCGCCGACGGTGAATTCGTTGTAAATCAATTTTTCCGCCGCGCGGCCCGAGAGGAGCACGACGAGTTGGTCGCGAATTTCGTCCTCGGCGATGTTCATGCGGTCTTCCAGTGGAATCATTTGCGTTACGCCGAGTGACTGGCCGCGCGGGATGACGGTCACCTTGTGAACCGGATGCGCGCCTTTGAGGAACCACGCCGCCAGCGTATGTCCTGCTTCATGGTAAGCCGTCCGCTCCTTTTCTTTTTCAGTGAGGATTTCCTCGCGCCGCGCCCCCATGAGCACCTTGTCGTGTGCATAGTAAAAGTCCGTCATCTCGACGAGCGATTTGTCCTTGCGGGCCGCCCAGAGTGCCGCTTCGTTCACCATGTTGGCGATATCGGCACCGGTCATCCCGGTGGTCGCGGCGGCCAGTACATCGAGGTCAACGTCGTCGCCGAGCGGAACGTCGCGAACATGCACCTTGAAGATCGCCAGCCGGCCCTTGAGCGTCGGTCTCGTGACGGTAACGTGCCGGTCGAACCGTCCCGGTCGAAGGAGCGCGGGGTCCAGGACGTCAGGCCGGTTGGTCGCCGCGACGACAATGACGGCGTCCTTGCCGGAGAACCCGTCCATTTCGCCCAGTATCTGGTTCAGCGTCTGTTCGCGTTCGTCGTGGCCGCCGCCCAATCCGGCACCGCGTTGTCGCCCCACGGCGTCAATTTCATCGACGAAAATAATGGACGGCGAGTTGGCCTTGGCGGTGTTGAACTGGTCGCGGACGCGAGAGGCCCCGACGCCGACAAACATCTGGATGAATTCGGAGCCGTTGACGCTGTAAAAGGGAACTTCCGCCTCGCCGGCGACGGCTCGCGCCAGCAGCGTCTTGCCCGTCCCCGGCGGACCGATCAGCAGCACGCCCTTTGGAACGCGCCCGCCGAGCTTCTGGAACTTGCCGGGGTCCTCGAGAAAATCGACGATTTCCATCAAGTCGGCCTTGACGTTATCGATCCCCGCCACGTCGTCAAACGTGATCGGCTTGTCCACGGCTTCGTAGCGCCGCGCCGGGCTGCGCGAAAAACTTGAAAGGAACCCGCCCCCCATCATCTGGTTCTGGGTACGCCGCATCATGAGGAAGAACAGCAACAGCAGCCCAAGCATGAATCCCGCGAAAAACAGGGAAAGGACGAGATTGTAGTTGGTTGCCGAGCGGATTTCGTAATGGACACCCGCGTCGTCAAGCATTTCGATCAACCGCGCTCGTTCGGGCGAATCCGGCGTCGGAATGTTGACGGTAAATGTTTTCTTCAGCCGTTGACCCGCCTCCGGCTCGACAAGATTCCCGTCGCTGTTCAGTCGCGGCTCCGGGGGCGGCGGATAGACGAACGTCCCCGTGGCGCTGGTTGCGTCGAGGGTCACCGTCTGGATGGCCGAACCTTTCAGCGCATTCCCTTCGCCGTCGCGGAGAGCCTCGCTGTTCAGGTTCTCACCGGCCACCAGACTCTTGAAATAGGAAAGGCTGATCGGTGAACCCTTGTCGCCGAGAAACATCGAAACCGCGACGACCGCCAACGCGACAAGGAGCAAGACAACCCACAGGTTCACGTTGCGGACCAGCCGCTGGTCCCCATCGCGTTCCGGCGTCGCCTTGGGCTGGTCGGCGGGCGTCTGTTTCTTTTCCCCGGAATCTCCCGCGGGCTTTTTTTCCGACATCAATTCCTCGGCTCAATGGATTCTCGAGTCTGGAGCGTATTGTAGCCAGAAGACGGCATTTTGACGATTGCACTCGGCGGGCCGGTTTCTCGCGAGTTATCCCGCTGGGCGCGCAGGGGGACTGCCTCGGCGCGCCCGGTGAAATTCAGCATCAATGTCGAGCCAGAATTCCGGCGTGTCAGCCGACAGTTCAATGGGTGCATTCGATTCCGGGTCGGTCAGTACAAGTCGTTCAGCATGCAATGCAATGGCGCGGAGGCGGGGGTCATCGGTGCGCGGCCCGAATGGCTCGCCGCTGCCGTACATCGAGTCGCCGAGGACCGGGTGGCCGCGTGACGAGGCTTGCAGCCGAATCTGGTGAGACCGGCCCGTCGCCGGTTCGATCTCCAGCAGCGTCAACGCATCGGTTCCGTTGAGCGTGCGATAGCGGAGATCGGCGATCTGCGCGCCCGTGGCGTTTTGATCACAGATTTCCGCGCGAGCTTCGTCGACAATTTTTCGCATCCAGTTGCTCCATTCCCCATGAGGCGGGTCAACGCGGCCGCTGACGATCACGCGGTACGATTTTTGGACCGTCCGATCGTGGAACTGGCGAGCGAGGTGAGCGGCGGCGCGTTTGTCCCGCGCAAAGACGAGAACTCCCGACGTCGCGCGGTCCAGTCGATGAGGGACACCAACGTAAACGCGGTTATTGGGACCGTGCAGCGCTCCGTGGCGAATTTCAAGCCAGCGGCGGACGCGGAATTCGGCGCAGTCGATCCCGGACGGTGCCTGGGTCGCCAGCCCATTGGGCTTGTTGATCGCAACCAGCCGGCTTGTTTCGAGGATGATGTTGGGAAGCGGCGTCGTTTGGTATTCCTCCTGCAAGGACGGAATCAAGTGTATACATTCACCTTCATTTCCAAAGCGCGAACTTGACCCATTCAGCCCTGTCTGAATACCGAATGGAACGCGGTTGTCGCAGGACTTGCCCACGCTGCTCAAACGGTTAAACTGTTCGGCGGTTCGCGGCGAGGCGCTTCCGGTGACCTGCAGCGCCAACGCGCGAAAGAGAGCGTAGCTCAGTCGGTAGAGCAACGGACTTTTAATCCGTAGGTCCTGGGTTCGAGCCCCAGCGCTCTCACTCGGAAGTGTTTCCGGAATATCGCCGAATGCGATTTTAAGAGTGGCAGCGGCTTCCAGGCGCGGCATCGTTACAAGACAATCGCCGCGGCTGGAAGCCGCGGCCGCTGAACCGCCTATGAATTTCAGCTTGCCACGATCGTGCCTTGTTTCTCCCGACGTCTTTAAGCGCGAGCAAGACGTGATCTTCCGGCGTTGGTGGATTTGCGCCGGGCGCTTTGCCGGCAATATATCGCGTCCCGGCGGGGAAGTATCCTGGTTTCTTGCCGATGTCGCGGGGTCTTCGGCAATTGTAACGCATTCGGATGACGGAATCCGCGCGTGGCACAACGTCTGCCGGCACCGTGGAACCCGGCTGCTCGATCCAGCCAGCGGCGTTTTGAAAAATGGCTGCATCACCTGTCCCTATCACGCATGGACTTACGACAGGAATGGCCGCTTGATTGGCGCGCCGAATATGCTCGACGATCGTGAGTTCGAGCGCGAGAAGTTCGGACTGTTTCCGCTTCGAGCCGGTTTGTTCGCTGGTTACGTCTTCCTCAACCTGAGCGACGACGGTCCCCCGTTTGAGGAGTTTATTTCGCCACTTGCCGAACGGCTGGCCAACTGGAACCTTAACCGGCTCCGCGTCGCCGGCTCGATCCGGTACGAAGTCCGCGCCAACTGGAAACTCCTTTTTCAGAACTACAGCGAGTGTTATCACTGTCCGACCGTTCATCCAGCCCTGAATCAGGTCACTCCGTATCGGTCGGCCGCCAACGATCTCGTCGCGGGACCGATCCTTGGCGGGCCGATGCAACTGGCCGACGGATTTTGCTCGGTGACAAGAGACGGAAGCGCGATTGCACCGCCGCTTGCCGGACTGAACGAGGTCCAGCAACGCGGCGTCTGGTATTACACGGTTTTCCCGAATTGTTTTGTCAGCGCGCACCCGGACTATGTCATGGTCCATCGGCTGGAGCCGCTCGACGCGCGGCGGACGACCGTAACCTGCGAGTTTCTTGTCGAAAACGAAACGTTCGACGAGGCGGCACGGCCGGCGATCGAAATGTGGGACGAGATCAACCGGCAGGACTGGCGCGTTTGCGAGTTGACTCAAAGCGGCGTGGAATCCCCCGCGTTCCGTCCGGGTCCCTATTCCCGACTCGAATCGATGCTGGCGGCATTTGACCGTAATTATCGCGAACTGATGAACGAGTCCATCGAGTCGATGGACGACTGAATTCGCCCGTTGCGCGGCGAGTCTTCTTGCGGTTAGCTGGATAGCGCCATGTTCGACGTAGCGACGCTTGCCAAAGCGTGGATATTCATGTTCGACGTAGCCACGCTTGCCAAAGCGTGGATTTTCATTAGCGAAACCGGAATTCCCGCCGTTTGGCAACGGCAGCTACAAACACCGTGAAACCGGAATTCCCGCCGTTTGGCAACGGCAGCTACAAACACCGTTACAATTCAGTCGCCATGAATCACGAGTCGAAACATTATCGAATTGGTGCCGTTTCGTACCTCAACAGCCAGCCGCTCGTTTACGGGCTGGAAGGGATCGGCTCGCATTTGACGGTCGTCTACGATCTGCCGGGGAGACTCGCGGACCGGCTAGCTGCTGGCGATCTCGACGTGGCGCTGATTCCCACGATTGAAATCTTTCAGGACGCGGGATACACGCTCGTCTCGGACGCCTGTATCGCGTGTCGCGGGCCGGTCTGGAGCGTTAAATTGCTTTCGCGTTGTCCGCTCGCGCGGATCGAATCGATCGCACTCGACGAAGGATCGCGAACCAGTGCCGCGCTGGTTCGCATTCTCCTCGACCAACAATTTGGAATCCGCCCGGCAATCGCATCACTGCCTATTAACGACGACTGGCATCACAACCCGTGCGACGCAGTTTTGATTATCGGCGATCGCGCGATGCGTTCGGACGGGGCCGGGGATTTTCAGGTACAAGTCGATCTTGGTGAGTGGTGGTACGAATGGACGGGGCTGCCATTTGTCTTTGCGATGTGGGCGGCGCGAGCGGGACTCGGGCGGGAGGGGCTGGAGTACCTTGGCAATCTCCTGTCGAACTGTCGCGACCAGGGCCTTTGTCACGCCGAGGAAATCGCGGACATGCGGGCCGCCGGCCTTTCGCTTGATCCGGCTCAGTGCATGGATTATTTCTTCAACTTCCTCAAATTCCGGTTCGGGGCCAACGAGCGCCGCGGGCTGGACCTTTTTCTTGAGCTGGCAACCGACGCAGGACTCGTCCCGGCGGTTGGGGAGTTGCAATTTCATGTCCGCTGAAATTCTCGAGAAAGCCGTGAAGGGTGATCGGCTCAGCGCCCAGGAAGGGCTTGCGCTGTTACGGTGCAACGACCTGGCGGCGCTGGGCGCGGCGGCGGACGCCGTGACGCGGCGAAAGCACCCCGAGCCCTTTCGCACGTACAACATCGACCGCAACATCAATTACACCAACGTTTGCACGGCGGTGTGCGATTTCTGCGCATTTTATCGCGCGCCGAAATCGGAGGAGGGCTACGTGCTGCCGCGCGAGGAACTGCTTGAAAAAATCGGCGAAGCGGTCGGTTTGGGTGCCGATCAGATTCTCCTGCAAGGCGGCTTGCATCCGAAATTCAGGATCGACTGGTATGAGGAAATGCTCGCCGACATCAAGCGGGCCTTTCCGGCGGTCAACGTTCACGGGTTCAGCCCGCCGGAGATTTTTCATTTCACGAAAGTCAATCGAATGCCGCTGGAGGAAGTCCTTTCGCGGCTCCGCGACGCCGGACTGGGAAGCTTGCCGGGCGGCGGTGCCGAGATTCTCGTCGACCGCGTTCGCGCGGAAATCACGCGCGGCAAGGTCATGAGCGACGACTGGCTGGACGTCAACCGCGTCTGGCATCGACTCGGCGGGCGCAGCAGCGCGACCATGATGTTCGGACACGTCGAAACACTGGAAGAGCGAATCGAGCACCTCGTGCGGCTTCGCGAGTTGCAGGACGAGACGGGCGGTTTCACGGCCTTTATCTGCTGGACCTTTCAGCCGGAACACACGGCAATGAACCACATTCCGCCGACGGGATCATTTGAGTATCTGAAAATGCTTGCCGTTTCACGGCTCTTTCTCGATAACGTTGACAACCTGCAATCGAGCTGGGTGACCCAGGGACTGAAAGTCGGCCAGATCAGTTTGCTTTTCGGTGCCAACGACATGGGGAGCCTGATGATCGAGGAAAATGTCGTCGCGGAAGCGGGCACGGTGCATTACCTGACGCTCGACGAAATCCGCGCCGCCATCGAGGAAATTGGCTTCGAGCCCCGACAGCGCAACGTGCATTACCAGTTGCTCGACCGCGACCACGAACAACGGGCGGTGACGGCCAACAAGAATGGGATGAATGGAAGGAACAAGAAGAATGATAAGTGAAGGAAGTTTTCGTGTCATTTCATGCGGGCGGACTCCGCAACCTTCAGTTCAAAGAGGATAAACGTCGTTCCGGAGTTTTCCTCCACCGGCCAGACGCGCCGAAAGGCTGGCGGGTAACCGATGTTTTCGCGATTCTCGACGAAACGACGTTCAACGACGAGATGCGTCGCGCCGTATTTCGCGGCGAGATTCAAAATCACGTGATCGTGCAAGCCCAGCACGCCGAATGCGGTTTGAGGAACCATGCGATAAAGCTCGTCGATGCGGTCGTTCCATTCGACGACGCGCGCGGCGTCCTGGGGCATGTCCTTCCAATTGGCGACTTCGGCGCGCCCGGCGTACCATTTGAACGTCTGCTGATCGGCGGGCGTAATCCAGACCGAATCGGCCGGCGCATTGCTCCGAATCCACTCGCACGTCAACCGCCAGTTTCGTTCGGATTCGATCGCGCGGCGGGTGGCCGGGAGAGGACTGGACTGGCGCGCGGCGCCGGACCTCGGATCGGCGACGTTGCTCCAAAGGTTCCAGCCGATCGCGGCAATAATGACCGAACCGGCAAGCGTGACGACCAGGCGAAAACCAGTCTGCCTCGCCAGGGTGCTCGCGTTAACGACAAGGGCCAGTGGAATGACGACGTCAGCCAGCCGAAACCAGTAGAGCGAAAGCAACTGGCCGATTGCCGGCCGGCTCTCCGGGTTCGCCCCGGCGATTTCGGAAAGCATCAATCCGCTCACGTTGATCAACAGCGCCGAAAATGCGAAGAGACTAAAATAGCTTTCCGCGCGCGTCGGGTGCCTTCGGATCGCACAGCCGAGGATTGCCCAGGCGGCGGTCATGGTGAGAAACGCGATCCAGCGTTCCGCATCGAACTGCATCGCATCCTGATGATGGGCGAGGCGGGAAAAGGCCTGAATCTGGCCCGCTTCCAGAATCAATTCCCGCGGCGCGAGCAGGTTTCGTTCGAGGGCGGGCAAGAGTCCCGCGGCAAACAGCGCCAATGCCAACACTGTCGTGGCAATCGTCGCCGGGACGTTTGCCTTTGCCGACTTCCCCAGTTCGTCGCTCGCGCCGATGTTTTTCGAATCAATTCGCCAGACGATGACCGAGATTCCAATCGCGATGATGGTCCAGAGTCCGAGCACGACGTGAAAGGCGGTCGCGGCGGCCAGCCAAATCGTCGCCCACCGGTACCGGCGGCCGATCGATGCGGCAACGCCCGCGAAAATGAATCCCCAGGCGAGCGCCTTGGCCTCAAATCCACCGCAGAACCATTCACCCGCCAGATGAAAGTTGCGGTTCAAAAGGATCGCGAGCGGGACAAAGAGGAGACTTTGCCACGGGCGTTCATCAAAAACGCGCCATAGCCGGACAAGTCCCCAGCTCGTCACCAGCCATGCCACGCCACGCCCGATCCAGGCGGTGACGTCCATCGCCAGACAGCTCGTCAACCAGCCGGTTGTTGCATGGAAGAACCAGTGCGTTGCGTGCGATGCAATAAAAAGATCGCCCTGGCACCAGCCGGGATTCCAGTAGTGTCGCGACTTGCACAGATAGTACGCTTCGTTGACGTCGGGCGGCCACTTCCATACGAGCAACCCCGTCAGCACCGCCAGCAAAATGATTTCGGTCCACCGCTGCGCAATCGCAGCCGGGCAGGTTGAACCGGAGCCTTGACGGGGCATTTGGCTGTGCTTCGGATTTCGCCGTCGACTTATCATTCGCCGTCGATCGTGTTAGCATCATTGCGACGCGGGACGAACTGCCAGCTCGTTTCTATTCCAGATCCCTTTCACAGAGCCACCGCCTTTCGGGCCGCCGATGCAACGCGCACTGCAACGCCACAACATTGTACTGCTGGGCATCGGACACACCAACGCGCACGTGCTGAGGATGTGGCGCATGGCACCGATCGACGATGCCAGCCTCGTCTGCGTTTCCGATTTTCCGGTCGTCACCTATTCAGGCATGTTGCCCGGAGTGCTGGCCGGGCAATACGATCCGGAGCAAATGGAAATCGACCTGGTGCGACTATGCACCGTCAACGGCGCGCGCCTGATTGTTGACCGGGTCACCGGGATCGATACAGTGCATCGCGAATTGCATTTCGCCGAGCGGCCGGCGCTGCGGTATGACTGGATGTCGATTGGAATCGGCTCGCGGCCAACGACGGGCGACGTTGCTATCAATGATCCCAATCAGATTCTCCGCATCAAGCCGATGCAGACTTTTCTCCCGCGTTTGGGTGAAGCGCTCGATAGGGCGCTGGAGATTGGCGACGAGAATCCGGCGATCAATGTTGTGGGGGGCGGCGTCGGCGGGATCGAAGTTGCTTTATGTGGCTGGCAACGGATCAAATCAATCGCGGGAAGCCGGTTTCGGATGCGCATCATCTGCGGATCGGGGCTGGGCAAGGGACTTTTGCCGGACACGGTGCGGCACGTCCGGGAACAGATGGACCAGCTTGGCATCGAGGTATTCGAGAACCAGCGTGTTGCCTCGGTGGAGTCGAACGGCGTCGTCCTTGCCGATGGAACCCGACTGGAGTCGGTGTTCAGCCTGTGGGCGACCGGTGCCGAAGCGAGCGATTTCTTGCGGACGATCAACCTGCCGCACGACGAACGAGGATTCCTCACGACGCGCCCGACGTTGCAATCGACCGACGATGATCGGGTTTTCGCGGTCGGTGACAGCGGCACGATTCAAACCGACCGGACCGACAAGGCGGGTGTCTTTGCCGTCCGTCAGGGACCCGTCCTCTGGCGCAACCTTCGGCATTCGGTCGCGTCGGCGCCGCTTGAGGAATATTGGCCGCAGCGAGGATACCTCAAGCTGATCAATCTCGGCGACGGACGAGCGATTGCCGAATACAAGGGCGTCTCGTTGGCCGGCAGATGGCCGTGGCGACTCAAGGACTGGATCGATCGCCGCTTCATGGCCAAGTACCAGGACTACAGGCCCATGGAAAGGAAACCCGCGAAGGAGCGTTCCGGTGATTCCGAATCGCGGATAATGCGATGTCTCGGCTGTGGAGGAAAGATCGGCGGGCAATCACTGCGCAACGTATTGGCTCGCCTGAGTCTCAGACAGAATGACCGAGTTCTTACCGGTTTGCAGCAGGCCGACGACGCGGCGGTCGTTCGGATCGAGGGTGGCGAGGCGACGGTCACGACCGATTTTCTCGCCGCTCCGTTCGACGATCCATTTGTCAACGGGCGAATCGCCGCGCTCAACTCGGCCAGTGACTGTTTGTCGATGAACGCGCGTCCGACCGCCGCGCTGACGATCGCCCAGATTCCGTTTGGACATCCACGGGCCCAGGCGGATGTGCTGGCCGAGCTGATTGCCGGTGCGGCGTACGAGTTCAACCTGATGGACGTTTCAATCGTCGGCGGTCATACGATCGAAGGCCCGCGGCTCGTTGTCGGGTTTACTGTTTTTGGCGAGCAGTTGTCGCAAGTCACCAGGAAGGGGAATTTGAAGTCCGGCGACCAGATTGTTCTCACCCGTCCGCTCGGAACGGGTATCTTGCTGGCCGCACTGATGCAAGGAAAATGTCGTGCTCGATGGTATATGGCGCTGCTGGAGACGATGCTGGCTGGAAACCGCATCGCTCTTTCTCTCGTCGAACAGTTCGGGATCAATGCGATGACCGACGTGACCGGATTTGGACTGGGCGGTCACTTGATGGAAATGCTTGATGCCTCTCGGCTGGCGGCGGAACTGGATTTGGACGAGATCCCCGTGTTGCCTGGAGTCGATGAGTTGCTTGCCGAGGGGATCGAGAGCACGCTCGCGCCGGAAAACCGTGAAATGGCAATCGGAATGCCGTTCGATCCATCCACGTCGGGTCACGAACGAATTCTCTTCGATCCCCAGACGGCGGGCGGGTTATTGTTTGGAGTTGATTCGTCCCGCGTTCAATCGGTGCTGGAGTTCCTTCATTCAAGCGGCCTTCCGCACAGTCGGCGGATCGGGCAGGCAATTCCCCTGGAATCGGGCGATTCACCGTGCATTATTCTTCCGCCGGTTCGGGAACGAACATATAGCCGGCGTCCCGAATCGTAAGCAGGTGCCGTGGCTCGGCGGGGTTGAGTTCACAGAGCTTTCTCAATTGCCGGAGAATCTGGTCGGGCGCGCGAGTTTGCACGGTTGCCGGCATTTCCCAAACGTGACGCAGAAGTTCGGCTCGCGGGACGACGCGATTCGCGTTTCCAATCAGGTACTTGAGGAACTTCATTTGCAGGGCCGTCAGCCGATTCGACTTGCCCGATCGCGTCAAGGTGAACTTGTTGAAGTCGACGATGCAATCGGAGAACGAGCAGGATTCCCGTTCCAGTCCCGACTGCACGGGCCGCTGGGTCGCCCGGATTGGCGCGATCGGTCCGAGCGCGAGCAGGTTCTTGACACGGCTGAGCAGCTCGTCCAGGTCAAACGGCTTCGTGAGGTACTGATTGGCACCGACGTCAAACCCCCGAGCCTTGTCCTCCGCCAGCGTTCTCGCGCTGAGAATCAGAACGGGCATCTGGCGTCCGTCGCCCCGGAGCTTTTCGCACAGCGCGTAACCGCTCATCCCTGGCAGCATCAGGTCGAGAATTATCAAATCAATTTCCACGTCCGTCGTTTCGACGAGGCGCAGCGCGTTGGTGCCGTCCCCGGCCACGAGGACGCGGTAGCCTTCGGCTTCCAGGTTGTATTTCAACCCGGCGGCAAGATGTTTTTCGTCCTCGACGACGAGGATTTGCTGGTGCTTCGTCATCGCGGCGGGGCCGGGTGTTTCGCAAGCGGTTCGGTACCCGATCCGGGCGTCGATGACTGATCGCTTTCGGCAACCCGGATACCGCCTGGCAGGCGCACTTTAAAACTCGCGCCGCCGCGAAGTGCGTCGTCGATCGAAACGGCACCTCCCATCCGATCGATGAGGGTCCGTACGATGTACAGTCCCAGTCCGGTACCGGTTTGCTTGCGTTCCAGTTCCGATCCGAGCCGCACGAAACGACCGAAGACCTTGCCGCGCAAGCTGCGTGGAATCCCCGCCCCGTTGTCCTCGACGGCAAGAACGGCGTGGCCATCGACGACCGCCAGTTCGATGTTCACGCACAGCGGACTCCCGCCGTACTTGATGGCGTTCTCGACGAGATTCCGTACCACCATTTCCAGATCAATGCGATTTGCCTCAAGGCGGCAGGGCACGAGACTCGCCGAAATCGCGTCGTCAGGCAGTGCGAATCGCTGCACTGCCGAATCAACAACTTCACCAACCAGTTCGTCCAGTCGAAGCCGTTCGGTTTCGCCCGGTTTGGCACGGGAACTGATTTGGCCCGCCGCGAGCAGCCGTGTAATGAGGCCGTCCAGCCGTTCCACGTCGTCGAGCATGTAATCGACGAACGTCTCGCGTTGCGATTTATCAAGCGACCGGCGGCTCAGCGTCTGGAGACAAAGCTTGAGCGAAGCAATCGGACTTTTCAGTTCGTGCGTCACGCTGTCAACAAAATTGGACTGGCGGCGATTCAGGTTGATCGCCTTGATCGTGAGCACAAGGTAAATCACGACACCGACCAGCACCATAACAAACAGCGTCGAGCCGATGGAGAGAACCGTCCAGTAGGCGGGCGCGTGCTGGCTTTCGCGCATCGCTCCAAAAACGGCGAGTAAAACCCATCCGACAATCAGCGCGACGAGAATGACGATCATCGCCACGCCGAGCGTTATAGGCAACTTGAGCGAAAGGCGTTCAAACATGCGAGAATCAGTGAACCGGGTTTAACAAGAGGCCTGGAAATGACTGGCCGGCTTGTCCGGGATTATAGCGTACTCAGCCTTCCGCGGCTGTCCCTGAAGTCGGACAGGAATGGCCATCCTGTTCGTGCACACTCAGTGCGCGTGCATGAGGTACTGCCGAAGCAGATCGAGCGCCTGGCGGGCGACCCAGGCGCGGGTGATCGTCGAATCGGTAATGGCGGGGATGATTCGTTCATGGAATTCTCCAAGGTATGAGAACCCGACTCGTGATTTCGGCGAGCCAGTCGAGTCATCCATCGGTCCGCCATCGGCCAGCAGCACAAAGTCCGGATGGGCGAGTTCGCGCACCGCCGCCATCGCTGACTCCTCACTCGTGAAGCCCGTGATGCCGCAACGAAAAACCGAACGAGCCGTATCCGCCTCGCCGAGCAAGGCCGCAAGCATCGATCCGGTCCCCCGCTCGACGACGGCAATCGTTTCTCCGCGCTTCGCAAGTAAATCGATAACCAACTGCTCGAGCGTATCGCCGGAGTCTCCAAAGACCAGGTGGCCGAGCGAGTCGCGAATGACCCGTTCGGCGGCGGCGATCTGCTCCTGGCATTTCGCGACGTCGCAATCACGTGCGGTGATCCGAAGCGTGATCACGCCGCCACTGGCGGTAATGCCGACTTCCGGCTTGTGACCACGGCGGATCATGTCCGGCAAGCGCATTTCCACGTCGCTTTCACCAGCCCCAAAGCAATGAATGGTCCGATGCACAATAACGCCGCGCTGCGGAACCAGTTTTTCGATTCGACGAG
>JBGTFW010000314.1:0-7858 GCA_041747075.1 Pirellulaceae bacterium | reverse complement strand
ACCCCAGCGCGCGGAGCAAGTCCAGTCGCGGGCGGCGCGGCGGCGGCAGCACGGCTTGCGGGATTCCGAGGTCGCGAACGAGCCGCATTTTTTCCAGACCCTGCAAGGCGGCCTCGCGGGGGTTCGCCGTTCGACCATGGTGGCGATGGGATGCCAGATTTCCGTACGAAAGGCCCGAGTAGTTATGCGACGGACCGACAATTCCGTCAAAGTTGACTTCCACGGCCCTTGTCATGGCGATTGTTACTTGACCAGGAACTCCACGACCAGCGGATAATGATCGCTCAGATCGCGCTCGTCGGCGGGAACCTGATAGTAGGCGTCCCAGTGCTCCTGGCCATCCATTGCCCCCTGAACGACCAGATCGCGGCGCACCACGGCGCTGGAAACGACAAGGTCCTTCCGTTGCGCGTCGTCAATTCCCAGCGAGCGGGAATAGAGAATTCGATCGTACTGTCGCCCCGATACATGAGTGACGCGCCGGTCCAGCGGGAGGAACTCGTGAGCATCCCGCAAGTCGTCGTCGGTGGATGGCGAGTCCAGTCCCCGAATGATCGAGAGGTCGCTGCCCGCGGTCTCGGTTCCAAAGTCCACTTCGGAGTTGAAATCGCCGGTCACGATGACATTTTCGCCGCTTGAAACCAGATCGGACATCCATGCGTGAATGAGGCGGCCCTGGCGTTGTCGCAACTCGAATTGTTCCGGCATCGCGCGCAAGTGACAGTTAAGGATTACGAGGGATCGCTTCTCCTCGCCGCTGCCCCACTGGAAACGGGCGATCAGGTGCTTGCTGAGATTGTAGAATTCGCCGGAATCATACATTTCGGCGGTCTGTTCGCGACGACTGTATTCGACCAGTCCACTTTGATAGATAATTGCCACGTCCTGATCGGTCGCGAAATCGAATCCGTCGATGAACGCGTACCGGTACTTGATGCCGTGCGTCTCCTCGATTTCGCGGACGAGGCGGTAGACCACTTCACGGTTTTCGACCTCCTGCAGGCACAGGATGGTCGGACGCAGTTCGGCGATCACCCGCGCGACGGATTGCCGCTTCCAGTCCCAGTCGGCTCGCGAAGGTGCGGCGCGTTGGCGCGAAAGGTCGCTGGAATTGTCCGCGAGAAAATCGTCGTAAAACCATTCGAGATTCCACGTCGCGACCGTAACCGATTGCGAACCGTCGCCAACGCTCGCGGTTGCGGGATTCTCCCCTGCCCAGGCCGATGGGTACGCGAGAAAAAAAATTCCCCCCAATACGATGACAAACAGCACACGCCAACTGGCGTTTTGGGTCAAGTTCATGCCGGTCATCAGTACGCTGTTTGATTGGTTACCCGTTCAGTTCGAAGCGGAAGCCGCCAAGGCTTTCGACGCGCGGGTGATTCAAGCGTAAGCGCGTTAAGTGTCGTTGGGCACTGCCCAAGACGAAACTCTCCGCGAGTTCCGCTACTGTCGCCGAGTTCCGCTACTGTGGCAGTATGACACGCTCGATCGGTTGGACAAGACATTTCCCGTTTATTACCTCGTACAACCGCACGCCACGAGCAGTAACCGGCAATCCGCAGGGTCCAATTGGGAAGCGGCGAAATCCGGGTAAACAAAAAACGGCCAACCTGCCATAATTCGAGTGTTATCTAACCGTTTTCAAAGGCAAAAGGCCGCTTGCAAAGGTAACCACGTAGCTGACAGAAAGATGGTTGACAGAAAAATGAAAACGGACTGTGGCAAACACGATCATCGCGGGTTGCCGGCGGGGGCGGCCAACGCGTCGGCGGGCGGGAAGAGTCGCGCGACCGTTTCCTGGTCGACGACGTACAGCCAGTCCGCATGAATCTGATTGAGGGTCGCGGCGCGCTTCCTCGCGGATTGAAGCAGTTCGTTGCGCTCGCCATGTTGTTTTCGCAAGGCAGCCCGCGACTCCTCGTCCGCTTGCTCTGCTTCCACGCCGCTTCCGGGTGGTTCAACCGCCCCCTCGGCTGGGTTCGCTTCGACTTCAGACCCCGCTTCGACTTCAGACCCCGCTTCGCTTGCAGAACCTGCTTCTCCGGGCAATTGCGGCACGGGCACAATCGACTCGTCAACCTCAAAGGTTGCAAGGAGGAATCGGTTGATGCTCGTCCGGTTTTGCATGTCCATCCCGGCGAGATTGCCGATCGCCAGCTTGTCGACGTTGCCGCTGCGAAGGCGCAACTGGATATTTCCCGCGAGACTGTAAAACTGGTGCTGGCCGTCGCGGAATCCGGAGTGACGGAATCCGTGTGACCGGAGCCAGTCGAAATTTTGTTCGGGGCTCGATTCGGTCGGCTCGGCAAGCGCCTGGGCGGCATTTTTTGCTTTTCGCGTGACGTCGCGGATCCGGAACCTCGCAAACTGGCCAGCCATGTTCGAGAGCACTGCCGAATTGACGGGGGCACCTTCGATCGACGGCGTTTCGGCAAGGCCGCTCTTCGCATCGCCGGGCCACAGGTCATACAACCATTGCGTCTCGTTGCCTTCGCCGCGCGAATAAATTCGCGCCTTGTACACGTGCGTTCGGGCGTCCTCGGTCGAGGCGATCTTTTGCGGATCGATGAAATAGTAATTGATTTCGATGGATTCGAGCAGTTGTGCCATCGGAACCTGCAATCCGGCGAGCCGCAGCAGGTCGCCGTCGACCCAGTCGGAGAAATCGGTCGAAAGCAGCGACTCGTCAAACTCGATCAGGTAAATAGCGGGCTGGCCGGAAAGTCGCACGTATCGCTGAGCCGGATCGGCGGCTGCCTTGCCAACGACGATCTGGGCAAGCGGGTTGCGGCGTGTATCCTCCAGTGTCAGCAGGGTCCCGACGCCGATCCGCGAGTCTCCCGCTTCGGACAACTCGACGACTCCGTATTCCTCATGATCGTCCTGCTCGTCCGAGGGAACGTCGAGAATCTTCCGGTCGCGGAGCGAGCTGACGACGCCCGATATCCGTTCGGCGTTGCTTGCAAGAAAATTGTCCTCGCCAGGAATGACCCAGGTCCCCCCCTCACGGGCCAGTTCGATCCGCGTTGGCGAATCAAGTTCGCGGTTGTATCGCTCGACGCTGATGCGGTAAACGTCCGTCGTATCCCACACCACGTCGTCACCAAGCAGGGTCTGGCCCACCTGAATGTTGGAGACCGCGACCTCATTTCGCGGGATGAAACTCCACGCGACCGCGCTGGTGACCAGTGCCACGATGGCCATCGCGAGAGTGACAAGCAAGGATTTCATTTGGAGTATGGAGAGTGAGCGTTGGGCGTGGAGAGTTCGTTTGGGTTGTACTTTTTCTCAGGGTAGCGATTGGTTTGCGCGGTCGTGACAAACGACCCCGTCGCCACAATTTTCCGCGCCGCGTGGGGCCGGTCAAGTTCCTCACGTCGGGCTTGGGCTTGCAATTGAGACCTAACTTAACGCCCGGGCCGACACGTGCCAATCCGCTGATCAGTCCCGCGGGTGGCGATTCGGTCAGCATCGGCGATTTTTCAGGAAATCGGATTTTGCACCTCGGCATCCAGTCCAATATGCATAGAATAACGCTTGCTCATCGGCCGTGCCGCGTAATGGCCGCTTGCACGACTTGCTCCGCCACGCCATTTTTTGCTTGTTCAGGGACGATGTCATGAACCAAATCAAAACCGCTAGCCCGGAACGACCCGTACTGTCAACGGACTCGAAAGTCGACCGTCGAAGTCTAACCGATTTGGGTGGCCGCGATGCCCAAAGTCTGCCGCTGCCCGAGGGCGTCAACCGCAAGCGAGTCTATCTGAGCTACCTGATCACGTTCATTGTTTTTCATTCAATGGCGTTACTGGTGTTCGTTCCGTGGTTTTTCAGTTGGACCGGATTCGCTTCCCTCGTGATTGGATCGTACGTATTCGGTGCCGTGGGAATTCCGATTTGTTACCACCGGTTGCTGACGCATCGCAGTTTTCGCGCGCCGAAATGGTTCGAGAGAGTCCTCGTGACGATTGGCTTGTGTAACGGCCAGGAGACACCGGCCCGCTGGGTGGCGTGGCACCGATTACACCATCAAGAGTCCGATCACCAGGAGGACCCGCACAGCCCGCTGGTCAACTTTTTGTGGTCTCACTTCCAGTGGCTGGTTTATGAAAATACCCGCACGGCAAAATTCTCCCTCTACCAAAAGTATGCGCGGGATATCCTGGCCGACCCGTACTACATGTGGCTGGAAAAGAAGACTTACGCGGGCGTGACCATCTTTGTCCTGCACGGCGTTCTGGTTTTTTTGCTGGCCTGGCTGGCGGGTGGCTGGATTTACGGATTCGGCATGGCGGCGTTTCAACTGGCGTGCAGTGTTTTCGTCTGGGGAGTGATTGCACGGGTCGTGGTCATGTGGCACGTCACCTGGTCGGTCAACTCGTTGTCACACATGTTCGGGTATCGAACGTACGACACCGATGATCACAGCCGAAACAACTGGCTTGTCGCCATCATCGCGTCCGGCGAAGGCTGGCACAATAACCACCACGCCGACCAGGCGGCCGCGACTGTCCAGCATCGCTGGTGGGAGATCGATACCAACTATTACATCATCAAGGCCTGGTCATGGATCGGACTCGCCTCGCACATTGTGCCGCCCATGCATAAACGCCGCAAACATCGGACTGCCAAATCCGATCCTGTGAGTTAGCGACTGTCGGGACCGCGGCTCCAGAAGGCCCGGCTATCGGGGTTGATTCCGGTCTCTACTCTCAACTCCTTTTCTCTACCGAATCCGCCGGGTATTGGTGATTCCCTCGCGTTCGCGAAGGCGTCGGCGAGTGAACACGATTAGTCCGAGGATGAGCGGGGGAATCGGCGGCACGAGGACCGCCGCCAGTTTGTAGCCGCGCTGGATTTCCTGAATGGCCAGTTCCGCATTGAGACGCGTCGAGCGAATCATTTCATTTCGCTCATTAACCATTTCCTCGGCGATCCTCTGCAGCTTTTCATTCTCCGTGCGAATCACCTGTTCCAGCATTTTTTGCCGCGCTTCATACGCGACCATATCGACTTCCTCGCCGCGCTCGCGCGCCTGGGTCATCTTCTCGACGTCGCGCCTCAGTTCCGTAACCTGCGCCTGGGCATCGGCCCGGGCCTGGCTCATCCTTGTCTGGTAGTCCTTTTCATATTCCTGCAGTTGTTCATCGTTTGTTTCAGTAGCGGCACGAATTGTCTCCTCGACGTGGCGCAGCGTCATATAACGCTCCCGCCGGTTTCGAATGTCAATATAGGCCCGATTGGGCGTCAGCGAATCGATCAGGTTGAGTACGAATGACGTATTCTCGTACCGGTACTCGATTCCGTTGCGGAATGGCGCGTCGCGAATGATCACGGACTCGTCCGACAGGATGTCCGCGTCGGCCACGTAGATCACGTTGACTTCGCCCGGCCGCGGCTGGTCGCTGTCCGGAGCCGACGTGATTCGCGCCGCCAGCATTTTTGTTTCAGGTGTCGCTGACCCGCGAACGTTGTCAAGCAAACTCTCGTCGAGGGTGGAGGCCTGCTGAAAAACCGCGATCGAAACCTTTCCGGCGTTCAGTGCGACGACGAGCGGCTGAATTTCGTAACGCGCGTCGGGCCGCGAGGAAAACGCGCCGGCAAAATCAAAAAGCAACTCGCGAATTCCCGAAGTGGCCGGATGCGACTGATTGATCTGGGAATCCCCGGCGCTGAGATTGTCCTCGTCGTTGTTGATGATCATGCGTTCGGGCAGGTTGAGAGTCGGGTCGCGCTTGTAAGGGTTGTACCGTTGCCAGGCCAGGTCGGGCGTGAACAATCCGTTGCCCTGCGGGCTGGCGTTTCCGGAAACGTACAGGCCGAGTTTGGCCCAGAAATCGGTGATCGACGGATTCCCGGCGTTTCCGCCGCGCGGCAGTCGACGCGGCTCGCTCGTCGGCAGTACGCGTTCTTGCAGCGATTGCTGAACCGGAAATGGGTCCTCGAAGATCACCGCGGGCTGGCCGGCCTCGATCGCCGCAAGCAGATTGTCCAGTTCGCCCTGGGTCATCTTTGACGGCTGGATCACGACCAATACCGCGAATTCCAGCTCCTTTTCTCCTTCCGGGCCTTCCTGCCAGACGGGCAACGGTTGCGCGAGGTCAACATTCTGCACTCGATACTGCTTTTCCAGTTCCGCGATGATCGCAAGCTTGGGGATGTTCATCGTTTGCGTTCCCAAATTGAGGATTCGACCGGACGCAAAGACGTCCGTCTCGACGATTCCGATTCTCAGGCGCGATGGCTGGGCGACGGTGGCGATCGAACGAGTGAGCTCGTATTCAACAGGCGATCCATAGGTGAAAAAGGGAATGACGTCGCGATTGAGACCGCAACTGATCGCCGCACCGAGGATCACTTCCTGACGCCGCACCGCACCTCGTGATTCGGACTGAAAGGCGACCGGGCGAATGCCAAATCGTTTCTCCGCGAGAATTGCCTCCTCGGTGAACGGTTCGACATTCTTGTGCAGATTGACACGCACTCGATTCCCCCCCATCACGTCGAATTCGCGAAGCAGGTTCACCAGGTCGTATTTCGTCTGGACAAAATCCGTCGGTATCGTCGAGCCGACGTAGGCGTTGATCGTGATCGGAGGGGGTGCCTCGCCGTCGGGAGTCCGTTCCGTCGAAAGCCTTGTCAGAATTTCGCGCGTGCTGCCGGTAAGGGTGCTGATTCTTTCCCCCGAAACGTCGAGACGCAGGCGATTGAGCGGACTGTATTGGGCAATCAGCACCAGCGCGACGACCGTAACGACGAGAAAAACGGTGCGAAAAACGAAATGCCCGAGCAGCGACGTGCCATGCTTCCCGCCTTGCCAGTGCCGGCGGCCAATCAGCACCAGACTGAGGTAGTTCCCGATGACGACGATTCCGAGGAAGTAAAACACGCTCGCCGGACTGATCAGCCCGCGGCCAAAGGGATCGAATCGTTGCAATACCGACCATTCAAAGAGGCGGTTGACCAACAGGTTGTCGGAAATGATGACGTCGGCGTTGGAAAAAAACGCCAGCGGCGCGTTGAAGACCACGCCAAAGATAAATCCAACGGTCAGGTTGCTCGTCAAAAACGATGCAACCATTCCGACAGCGAGCATTGCGATCCCGACGAACCAGTACCCCAGATAGGTCGAGAACAGCAGTCCGCTGTCAAGGTTGCCGCCGGTCATCGAGATGAGGACGGCGTAGTTGGACAATTGGGAAAAGAGCAGCGAAACCGTAAAGACGAGGACGGCCGCAAAATA
The DNA here is from genome assembly GCA_041747075.1 of Pirellulaceae bacterium. GTDB lineage: Bacteria > Planctomycetota > Planctomycetia > Pirellulales > Pirellulaceae > CAJQPP01. The sequence goes on along the minus strand of JBGTFW010000314.1, from coordinate 612 downwards.
CTTGCCGATCACAATGTCGAAATCCAGCGCCGGGAGGGTGAGCAGCAACTCATCCGTCCCCTGCCGTCGCTCCTCCGACCAGATACTCATCGTGATCGCCGGAATAAAAACGAGCATGATGTACGGAAGGAAGCGGTTGAGCTGGTCGAAATTGGCGAGGTTGGTCGTAAAGAATTCGTGGGGCCAGAACGCGGCGAACGAGGTGAGGAGAACGAAGAGGCAAAGGAAAACGTAACCGGTCGGATTGCTGAAATAGCCGACAAAGTTTCGCTTCATCACGGCAAACGCCGCCTGGCGCCAAATGCCAAAGGGCAACATGACGATGATAAGGATCGCGATGAACAGCGCATCGATCCCCGCCATATTCAGGAATTCGAGCAGTTGCAGTTGGCTGTTCATTTCGACAGTCAGGAATCGAGGCAGAATCGAGGGGCGGTCGGCCCAAACAAAAACGGATAAGGCAGGCGAGACGCCAGGTCGCGTCTCGGAAAGGCGCGGCTACGATATCCGCGTCTCGGAGAGACGCGGCCAGGTGAACTTGCCACAACCTGGCAAGATACGAACCACAGCGAGGCTGACGGGACTCGAACCCGCAACCACCGGATCGACAGT
>JBGTFW010000313.1:0-3075 GCA_041747075.1 Pirellulaceae bacterium | reverse complement strand
GGCGACGTTGCATGAGCCATTCCAGCAAATGAATGATCCATGCAAACGCCATGAGCGGGCCGGTCACGACGACGATCAGCCAAACGGCCTCGGCGAATTCTCCGGCAAGGTTTGCGATTGGCACGGTTTACGCTTTCACGGGAAAGTCTTTTCGAATGAGGTGACGATTTGAAACAAGGCAAGCGGAGTCGTCGGACTTGTAAATGCCACCCGTCGATTTAGAATCCTTGGGATCGGTTGACATTCCTGACTTTTCGACGACCTCGTTGATCAGGCGCGGGTCGAGATTCGTGGCGGACGATTATTATTCCATTCTCGGCGTATTGAAAACGGCATCTGGCGAGGAAATCCAGAAAGCCTACCGCAAGCTCGCGCGCAAATACCATCCCGACCTCGCCGACGACAAGGAAAAGGCCAAGGTCCAGTTCCAGAAAATCCAGCACGCCTACGATGTGCTGAGCGATTCGCAAAAACGGGAACTTTACGATCGCTTCGGGCCGGCCTTTGAACAGGCGGGGGGCAAGAACCCGTTCGCCGGTGGACAAATGCCCGACGGCGCTGATCTGGAGCAAATTTTCGGACGAGGCGGCGGCGGTGGACATCAAACGGCGGGTTTCGACGACCTGCTTCGCCAGATTTTCGGCGGAGGCGCGGCGGGACCAGCGGGTACCGCACAGGCGGGCGGGAGCGATCCGTTCGGCGGATTTGGCGGTTTTGGCGGCCAGACAGGGGGCGCGCGAACACGGACGCGGGCGGCGCGCGGCGAGGACGACGAGCAGGAAATCACTGTCCCGTTCGCGACGGCGATTCTTGGCGGCAAGCACCGTTTGTCGTTGACCCGCTCGAGTGGCAACGTTGAAACTCTCACCTTGACAATCCCGGCGGGGATTTCCAGCGGCAAGAAGATACGGCTGCGCGGCCAGGGTCATTCGCTTCCGCGCGGCGGGCAGCGCGGCGACTTGCTCGTCAAGGTTCGCGTAGCACCCCATCCGGTCTACCAGCGTGTGGGAAACAACTTGCAGGTCGTCGTTCCGGTCACCGTTTCCGAGGCGGCGCTCGGCGCAAGGATCGAACTGTCCACTCCGCACGGGACGGTAACATTGACCGTCCCGCCGCGCTGTTCGAGCGGCCGGTTGTTGCGGCTCAAGGGGATGGGGGTCCGCCCTGTCTCGGCGGCAGCCGGTGACCTGGTTGCCGAGTTGCGGATCGTCATGCCCTCGAAACTGACGAGTGCGCAAGAGCGGCTTTTTGGGGAACTGGCGAGCGAAGCGGCCGCGGGGGAGAATCCGCGGCGTGAACTGAAATGGTAGACGCGCGTTTTCCCAAGAGCGATCGCGTGCGGCTTGCGCGGGACTTTCTTCGACTTCATGAAAGTTCCCTGTTCGCCGCCGATCAGGTACTGGTAGTCAAGGCCGTGCAAAACGAAACGGAAACAACGCGATTGGGACTCGCCGTTTCGCGGCGGACGGGCAACGCCGTCGCGCGGAACCGGTGGAAACGACTCATTCGCGAGGCGTTTCGCACCCGGCGGAGCGAGCTGCCCGGCGGATGGGACTTGCTTGTCCGTCCCCGTCGCGGCGCGGTGGCCGAGGCGCGGCCGATCTCCGAGTCACTCGTCCGGCTCGTCGCGCGGATCGACAAGTTCGCGCGGCGGGATGCGAAACGGCACTTAACCAACATCGGCCAGGAAACACCCATCGACAAACCGGAAAAGCGGGGGGGGAAATGAAGAAGCTGATTTCCATGCTGATCCGCTTGCCCGGCCACGCGATGATCGCCGTGGTGCGATTCTACCAGGTCACGCTCAGTCCTTTCGTCGGATGGAGTTGCCGCTTCACGCCGACTTGCAGCAATTACATGATCGAGGCGATTCGCAAGTACGGTGCCGTGCGCGGCGGCGGCAAGGGCGTTCTGAGACTCCTTCGCTGCCAGCCATGGCATCGAGGCGGCTACGATCCGCCTTGACGTGACGCACACTCGCGGATTTTTCACCGTTTTTTCCACGCGACAACAGACCTGACCTCACATGCTTGTGATCAAGGCCGGTGGCGGCCGCGGAATTCACTACGAATCGGTTTGCGATGAACTGGCTGCACTGCATCGCGACGGCCAGGCGGTCGTGGTTGTCCACGGTGGATCGCATTTGACCAACGAGCTCGCCGAGGCGCTCGGACATCCTCCGCAATTCGTTACCTCGCCGGGCGGCTTCACGTCGCGGTTCACCGATCGCCGCACGATGGAGATTTTCATGATGGCCTATTGCGGCCACACCAACAAGACAATCGTCGAGGGCCTGCAACGCCGCGGCGTCAATGCGATTGGCCTCAGCGGAATCGACGCGCGCATCTGGACCGGGCGGCAAAAGGACGCCATTCGTGTTGTCGACGAGGGAGGGCGCGCCGGCGATGATCGACGGCGCGAGCGACTGATGCGAGGGAACCTGACGGGAACCGTTGACGAAGTAAACCATGAATTCCTCAAGCAACTGGTCCGCGCCGAAATGATGCCTGTCGTCTGTCCGCCCGCGATGACCCGGGAGGGAGTTGCCATCAACGTCGATGGCGATCGCGCGGCGGCGATCACCGCCGCGCGGCTCGGTGCGCGGGAGTTGCTCATCCTTTCCAACGTGCCGGGAGTGATGCGGGACGTGGAGAATCCCGATTCCCTTATCCCGCGGATTTCGCGCGCGGAACTGGAGTCCGTGTCGAATCAATACGCCGAGGGGCGGATGAAGATCAAGTTGCTCGCTGCCGCCAAGGCAATTGACGGCGGCGTGCAACGGGTCGTGATCGCCGACGCGCGGCCGGAGCATTGCGTCTCGCGTGCCCTGGACGGCAACGGAACGGTGATCGAAGCCGAACGCGCTCACGACAACGAAGCGAAGGATGGTTGGCAGGCCCATGACTGATCCGTCGGTTCAACCCGGAGTCGCCGTCGACGAGGAGGATTGGATCGCTCTGTTGCGCGAACTGGTAGCGATTGAAAGCGTTTCGCGAAATGAATCGCGCGCGGTTGCCTTTCTCGTCGATCGGATGAAATCGTTCGGCTACGAAAGTTATATCGACCCGGCGGGCA
>JBGTFW010000312.1:0-16807 GCA_041747075.1 Pirellulaceae bacterium | reverse complement strand
CCTTTGTTTGTTTGTGTGTCGTCAGAAAACTCTCATCAAACAGGGGAAGAGCTTTTTTTACATCATGAAATAGGAAGACTGCGAAGACTGGCGAAAAAGTCCCTTTGGTGGAACCCTATTTTCAGTTCGTTGCACTAGCGCGTTCGGTTTACGCCAGGGGGCGCGTCTCACGGCGAAAGACGGCGACGATGTCCTCGACCGGGACGATGAATAAATGATTGTCCGACTCGAAATCGACCGGGATGGCGTTTCGCGGGTGAAAAATGACCTTGTCGTATTGCTTCAGCGGGAGGTCGTCGTCGTGTTCAATGGCCGCCGAGATCGTCACGATGCGTCCCGTGATGACGGGAATCTCGGCAGCGTCGGGCAGGGCGATCCCGCCCCGCGTTTCGCGTTTGGCGGCGTCCTTGCGAACCAGGACGCGATGCCCGATGGGCTCGACAAATTCGAAGACCTCGCTTCGCGCTTTTCGTGGCGAACTCATGCGTTCGAAGAATCCGGGTGGACTTGAAGTTCCGGCGGGATGTGGCAAAATACGACCTGCGTATCGGCGTAACCGCGCGTTGCACTGTGACGACGGGACTTATTATTTACAAGCGGTTTGTTTGCCGCCACCGCAAATGAACGCGCCAACCACCTGAATTCCGGAGCTTGACGAACGTGACCGACGTATTAAATGTTGAAAAAAGGGCTGAGACCGGAACGTTGAGGATGCGCCGTTTAAGAGCCGACGGGAGGATACCCGCCGTGTTGTACGGCCATGGCAAGGAAAACATCAACTTGCAGGCTGACGTTCGCGAAGTTGAAAAACTGGTCCGCGAAAGTCACCATGTCGTGGAGTTACGCGGAGCGGTCAACGAGAGCGCCCTCGTCAGGGAGGTCCAGTGGAATAGCCTGGGCAGCGACGTCCTTCACCTCGACCTCGCCCGCATCGACGCCACCGAAATGATCGAAGTCGAACTGACAATTGAACTCCGCGGCATTGCACCAGGCACCCGCGAAGGGGGAATCGTGCGACAACTGGTCCACGAGGTTTCGCTCAAGTGTCCCGCCAACAAGCTGCCGGACGTTCTTGAAGTGAGCATTAACGATCTGAAGCTTGACGGCTCGATCACCGCGGCTGAACTGGAAATCCCTTCCGAGGCCGAGTTGCTCATCGAGTCGGATACGGTCCTGGTTACGTGCGAATTGCCCCTGGTGATCGAGGAGCCGGAAGTCGAAACAGCCGAAGGCGCTGAACCCGAAGTTATTGGACGGAAGGATGACGATGAGGATACGGAAGACGCCTCGTAACCGCGCGATCCGGTAATGAAGATCATTGTCGGGCTGGGAAACCCGGGTTCCAAATACCGGGACACACGGCATAACATCGGATACCGCGTCCTTGCGTCAATACACGGGCAATTCGACAGTCCGCGCCCGGCCGCGAAATTCCAGAGTGAGATCGTCGATATTTGCGTTGGCGACCGGCGGGTGTTGCTCCAGTCACCGCTCACGTACATGAATCTGAGCGGGCAAGCGGTCCGCGCCGCGATGGACTTTCACAAGCTGTCCGCCGAAGACATGCTGGTCGTCTGTGACGACTTCCATCTGTCGCTGGGGCGGCTGCGAATTCGCCCCTCAGGCTCGGCGGGTGGTCAACGGGGTCTCGAAGACATCATCTTGCGACTTGGGACTCAGGAGGTTTCCCGATTGAGAATTGGGATCGGCCCGCCCCCGCTGGACGTTGACCCGGCCGGATGGGTGCTTGGCAAATTCACGAAGGTGGAGATTCCTCAAGTCGACGAGAGCGTTGCCCGCGCGGCCCGCGCTGCTCTGGTGTGGGTTGAGCAGGGTACGGCGGCGGCGATGAACCAGTTCAACGCACCCCCCGAATCGCAAACGCCGGAATCGCCGGAAGACGCCGCCACGTAGCCGAGTCTCCCGAGACTCGGACCGCTCCGCCGGGAAAATTGCCGAATCTGAACGAAATTTTCCCTTGCGGCTGCACAGAACCGCCGGAATTGTGTAAACTGCGGAACCCGATAGTTGCGATCAAGTGTCAGGAGAAAGATTTTGGCGAAATACGGCTACGAAGTAATGTTTATCCTCGATTCCAACGTCTATGCGCGCAATCCTGGCGACGCGGGCGACGGTATCGCAAAACTGGTTAACAACGCGGGTGGCGAGATTCTTGCCAGTCGGTTGTGGAACGAGCAAAAGCTCGCTTACCCGGTCAAGGGCCGGTACAAGGGGACTTACTGGCTCACCTATTGTCGCATGGACGGCACGCGCGTTTCGGAATTCAACCGTGCATGTCAATTAAATGACATGATTCTCCGACACTTGATCGTGCGGATTGACGAGCGGCTGATTGAACCGCTGGTCGCTGCCGCCCTCGGGCGCGGAAGCGAAAAGGACGGGGATACCGAGTCGCCTGGCGACAGCGAGGGCGAGACCGAACGTCGCCCGCGCGGGCGACGTTCGTCCGAATCCAAGGAACCCGCGACCGCTGAAGCCTGAACATCGGCGGACGTAGCCGATCGATCCGTCACAAGATTCCGGGAATACGAGTTTCGCTCAGTGGCAGAACATCGATTTAGCGAGGAGCAACCATGGCCAGTTTTAACCGGGTCATTCTGGTCGGCAATTTGACGCGCGACGTGGAATTGCGGTATATACCCTCCGGAACGGCGGTGACGGAAATTGGACTGGCCGTCAATGATCGCGTGAAACGCAACGACCAATGGGTGGACGAGGTAACCTTTGTCGACATCACCTTGTGGGGACGGACCGCTGAAGTGGCGAGCGAGTACTTGGGAAAAGGCTCGCAGGTCCTCATCGAGGGACGACTCAAGCTCGATACATGGGAAAAAGACGGCAAGAAAAACTACAAACTCAAGGTGATTGGCGAGCGAATGCAAATGCTCGGCAGTCGGCGAGGAGGCGGCGATCGGGATTCGGGGAACAGCTTCAACGACAATGCGTACAGCCAGACTGACGACGATTCCCAGTCTCAACCCGCCGCTCCCCCCCGCGACAATATTCCATTCTAGGTAATTGACTGAAAGCACAGGTCGATCGATGAGCAAGACGACGAAAATGAAAAAGGTGCGCCGCCAGCCCAAGGGATTCAAGCGACTCCCCACAGGTGACAACGGGGGCGTCGAAATGCTGTTGATCCAGACCGTCGAGCATCTTGGGCGGCATGGCGATGTCGTCGAAGTGCGGCCGGGATTTGCCAAAAACTACCTGATCCCCCAGGGACTGGCGACGCTGGCGACCGACCACCACAAGCGAATGGTGGAAAAGCACAAGGAAAAACTCGAGGCGATCGCAAAAGGGAAACTCCAGACGTGGGAGGAGACTGCGCGGCGGATCGAGAAGCTCAGTCTCGCCATCGAAGCCAACGTCAACGAGGAAGGGCACCTGTACGGCAGCGTTGGCGTCGCGGAAATTGTCGATGCGTTGCGGAAGAATGAATTCACCGTCGCACCCGAGCAAATTCGACTCGAAGGCGTGCTCAAGGAACTGGGACTTTACACCGTCAAGGTCCGTTTGCACCCCGAAGTCACCGCCGATCTGAAGGTGTGGGTCGTCCCCTCAGCCGATGGCCCGGAAGTCAATGTCTCGTCGCGCGACGCGGCTTCCATCGACCCATTGGCAGGGCGCCAATAGTTGGCTTGACTCATTGAAAACTATCGCCGACGGCGGACCAGCAAACCGACGCCCGCAAAAGTCAGTACGCCGAACGTTCCGGGTTCGGGGATTGGCGTGGAGGTGAACGAAAGTCCCCATCCTGCAATCAATCCAAAGTCATCCTGCGAGTTATCGGAAATCGTCAAGGTCCAGGTCCCCGCCGTGCTTTGGCCACTGAAAATCGCCGCCAGGGAAACTGCCGCGTTTTCGAAACCCGACGCCGCGTATGTCCCGGGAGTCAAGGCTTCGCCCCCAGTTCGGGCGGCGGCTTCCGCCCACCAGTCGGCACCTCCATCACTGAACGTGTAGTTACCCGACAGGTTCGAAGAATCACCGGACGAGATTCCGATTTGACCAGTTCGGAAAAACAAGGTTGCTCCGGTCGCTGTGTCAACGTGTTCAATCGTCGCGACCAGGTCGCCTACCCACGTATGATCGGCTCCAAAGAGGGTCACGTCGACATCGGAAATGATTTCGTTGGCACCGATGACTATTGAGGAGGATGCGCCCGCCGGATCATTGTCCGGTATCGAGAACCCGGGACCCGAGTTGTCGATAAGGTCGGCGAGCGACGGGCTGATCATCGCCATGCTGAATGCCGTGGCAATCGCACAAGACAAGATCTTTTTCATGGTGTCCCCTAAAAATGCGGTAGCGTAGATAATCTTGCACGTAAACTGCGCCGCGTGCGTCGGTCGGCGTTATTTCAAGCCCCAAATCACAGAAGCCCGCGTTTGACGAACTCTGTTACACGTACGACAATCAAGGTTCTGCCTCAAATCAAGGTCCGCTGGATTCGTCTCACGGCAATTCGGTGATTTTTTACAGACTATTCCTTAACGGTGCAATACAAACCAGCCTAATCTGAAATTAGCGGGCAAGCAAGTCTGTCGACCAAAGAGAACGCCCCGTTTCGCCCGGAATGGTGTTTTTTTCCGTCCTGCGGGGGGTGACGCTAATTTGAGACGGGAATCCCGGAATATCATGTTTAACCAGCAATTTCGGAATCTTACGAATCTCCGGACAAAAAATTCCGGTCGGGGCGTTTGCCGGCGCACGCGGATTCTCGCCGGCCTCGCCGCCCTTGTTTTCGCGGGGATGTTCGCAACGGGTTGCCGCAACGGGACGAAGGAACCCGTGACGAATGCCACGGTGGCTGCCGGAGGGATCGAAGCCCGGCCGCTTCGCGACCCTGCCGCGACTGGTGTCGGTTTTCACCGGCTGGAAACCGAGGAGACTGGCCTGGACGCCTCGAACGAATTGCGTCCAGAGAACATGAGAAAGTATTTGCTCAACGGGGCAGGATTGGCGACCGGCGATTTCGACCGGGACGGGCTGGTCGATGTTTTTGTCGTTTCGCAGGATGGTCCCAACCGACTTTATCGGCAAACCGATTCGTGGAAGTTTGAGGACGTAACCGCCGAGGCGGGAAATCTGGACGGCGGTGATCGTTGGGGTACCGGATCCCTTTTCGCGGACCTCAATAATGACGGCTGGCTGGACCTGTACGTGTGCAACATCAATGGCCCAAACCAGCTCTTCATCAATCAGCAAGACGGAAAGTTTCTTGAAGAAGCGGAGAAACGAAATGCCGCGTTTCCTGGCGCGACAACGATGGCGTCGGTCGCCGACTACGACAGGGACGGCGACCTCGACGTTTACCTGGTCAACAACCGGATTTTTTCCATCATGGAAGAGAGTCCCGACGTCAAGCTGCGCAAAGTAGGCGACACCATGGAAGTCCATCCGGATTTTCAGGAACAATATTTCCTGCTGGAAGGGCGAATCCAGGAGGCCGGCCAGGCGGATCGGCTTTTGCGAAACGATGGTCGCGGCAATTTCCAGGACGTCACCGGAGAGGCGGGAATCGCGGGCTTCGACATGGGACTGTCGGCCACGTGGTGGGACTACGACGGGGATGGCTGGATCGATCTGTATGTTGCCAACGACCTGAAATGCCCGGACCACCTTTATCGAAACCTGGGCAACGGGAAATTCCAGGACGTCATCGCCGACATGGCGGGACATACGCCGTGGTTTTCCATGGGTGCCGACGCCGCCGACATCAATAACGACGGACGACTCGACCTGCTCGTGGCCGACATGTCGAGCACAACGCACTACAAGCAAAAAACAACGATGGGCGAAATGGGCAACTCGGCATGGTTCCTCACGGTGGGACGTCCGCGCCAGTTCATGCGGAACGCCCTTTATGTCAATTCCGGCGGCGAGCGATTTTACGAAGCCGCCAATCTCACGGGCCTCGACTCGACCGACTGGTCGTGGGCGATCAAGTTCGCGGATTTTGACAACGATTCGCGTGTCGATTTGTTCGTGACCAACGGCGTCGGCAGGAACATGAATGACTCGGACATGGGCGGGCAATTTCGCAAATTGCTCGAAGCGGGAAAGACGCAGGCGGCCGAGGACCAAATCCTTGACATGCCTCCGCTTGAAGAAGCCAACCTTGCCTTTCGAAATCTGGGCGACCTGGAATTTGAAAATGTTTCGGCAAAATGGGGCGTCGATTTCGTCGGCGTCAGCCAGGGCGCCTCCGTCGCCGATATTGACCGTGACGGCGACCTCGACTTGCTGGTCAACAACATGAACGCGCCGCTTGGCGTCTATCGCAACGACATTCCGGATGGCAACCGCGTGTTGATCCAGCTCGTCGGCACGACCAGCAACCGGGACGGCATCGATGCTCGGGTGACCATTGACGCGGGCGGCCAGTCACAGGTCCGGCAGTTGACGCTGGCGCGCGGCTACATGTCGGGGGACGAGCCGCTTGTTCATTTTGGACTCGGCGACGCCGCAATGATCGAGCGCATTGTCGTGGAATGGCCGAGCGGCATTTGCCAGCAATTCAACATGATCGCCGCGAATCAGTTCCTCACGATTACCGAGGGGACGAAGGGTCAGGTCGAACCGCACCGCGAATCGACGCCGCAACCCTGGATGGAAGAGGTGGCGGCGGATTCCAGTGGACTGGATTTCCGTCATTCCGAAATCGTGCTGGATGATTTTGAGTACCAGCCGTTGTTGCCCAACAAACTCAGCCAGCTCGGACCGGGAATGGCGTGGGGAGATGTCAATGGTGATCGGCGCGTGGACTGTTACGTGGGCAACGCCGCCGGAGTTTTTCCCGGCCTGTTCCTGCAAAACGACAGCGGAACGTTTGACGCCGTCGATGCATCGTTCGCCGAGTCGAAATATGAGGACATGGGCGCGGTGTTTTTTGACGTCGACGCGGACGACGACCTCGACCTGTACGTCGCTTCGGGAGGCTACGGGAAGGAGGCTGACAGCGAATATCTTGCCGATCGCCTGTACCTGAACGATGGCGCGGGAAAATTTCATCGTGCTCCCGATGACGGCATGCCCAATATCAAGGCATCGACAAGCTGCGTTGCCGCGGCCGATTACGATCGCGATGGCGACCTCGACCTGTTTGTCGGAACGCGACTCGTCTCGCGCCGCTGGCCGCTGGCCGTCAGTTCATATCTTCTGGAAAATCGTGACGGGTTACTCGTCGATGTCACCGCTGAGCGAGCCATCCCGCTGCGCGACGTCGGATTGGTAACGGGAGGCGTCTGGACCGACGTTGACGATGATGGATGGGTGGACCTGGTCGTCTCACTTGAATGGGGACCCCTGCTTTGCCTGCACAATCACGAGGGGAAACTCGTCGATCCGGGCGAAGCGTCGGGGCTGGCACCGTATCGGGGCTGGTGGAATTCGGTCGCCGCCGGCGATCTCGACAACGACGGTGATATCGACCTGGTCGCGTGCAACACGGGTCTCAACACGAAATATCACGCCTCGCCGGACCAGCCGGTGCAGTTGTACGCCCGCGACTTCGATGAGAACGGAACGCTCGACCTTGTGGAAACCGAATGGGAAGGAGAAAGGTGTTTTCCCGTTCGCGGGAAGAGCTGCAGTTCCAGCGCCATGCCCTTTCTCAATGAAAAGTTTTCAACGTATCACGAATTTGCCCTCGCGGACGTCACGGAAATCTATTCCGAATCCGCACTGGAGGCGGCGAGCCACTTTTCCGTCACGCATCTCGAATCGATGGTTTTTCTCAACGATGGTTCGGGACAGTTTACGCCACGCGCGTTGCCGCGAGTGGCGCAGATTTCGCCGGGGTTCGGTGTGGTCATCGAAGACCTCAACGGCGACGGCAACGCCGACATCTGTCTGGCCCAGAACTTTCTTCATCCTCAGCCGGAGACCGGGCAGATGGATGGCGGATTGGGACTGGTGCTCGCGGGTGACGGAACGGGATCGTTCCGTGCCCTTGGACCGGTTGAGTCGGGCGTCTGCGTCGAGGGCCAGGGGATGAGTCTTGCCGCGGCGGATATCGACGGGGACCGCGCTCCCGACCTGATTATGGCGATCAACGACGAACCGCTTCGCGTTTGGCGCAATCGATGCGCGACCGATCGCCGCCGAATCTCGATCGAGTTGGCCGGTTTGCGGGGAAACCAGTCAGGAATCGGAAGCCGGGTGGCACTGGCGACCCGTTCCGGCGGGCGGCGGGATTACGAAGTTCGCGCCGGGAGCGGGTACCTGACGCAGGGACCGGCCATGATCTTGGCGACCAGCGATCCCAATGATCCGGTGAACCGAATCGACGTCCGCTGGCCCGACGGATCGAGCCAGTCCCGGGAAGTGACTCCGGACGAGCAAACCATCACGATCGAGCGCCACCAAACTGCCGCGCAATAACTGGAAACTCGGTCCGGCCGCGCCAAGGCAGGCCCCCCCAGTCCTTGAGCAATGGCTGCGCTACCGATGACGGCGTTTTTGCTCCGACTGCCTTCGCCGCCGCCCGCCTGTTCGGCGATACCCGTACTCGATCGCGAACCATTCGGCGAACCGTTCCTGATCGGTGTAGTTCGTGTTTCGGCGGTCGTTGAGGTGTCCAAGTTCGTGAATCAGCACGTTGTTGAGCACGAAGTCCCGCGCCGACGATTCCGTCCACCGCAAGCGCCAGTGCTCCGCGCCTGGCTGGTCCCAGCGACCGCCAAACATCCTTGCTTCGGTCACTAGCGCCGGAGCCGGCGGACGATAAAAGTGTTCTTCCAGCGATTCATCGAATGGATAGAGATAGATCGCACAGCCCCAGTGAAGTCCGTAGCAGGGGTAGCGGTGTTTCTTCCGCGTCATGCGGCTCAACTGGACGACTTCCAATCCGCCGAGGAATCGTTCGGGCAACTCGCCAAGGCGATCGCGGACCTGGTCCGCCGTGACGATGTGCCGATATCCGGAGCCCGGGGGACGCACGATAATCCGGTATTTGGAGGCACCGGTCGCATCGTGACGGTCTTCGGGGGGATCGAATCCGCGACCCGGATTGCGGCGTGAAATTGCCCGCCGCGACTTGGCATGTTCGCGGATTCTCCGCCCCCGATTCGCATTGTCATTGCGAATCGGGTGTTGTCGGGGTCGGGATCGGGAATTGCGCGGCGTGGTCATTGGTTGGGTCATTGAGACAGGCCCTTGCGTCGCCGTTGAACAGGCGCGTGAGAGAAGTCCACGTCACACCTGCCGTTCAACTGTGCAGCGCGAGGGCCAGAACGCGGCGCAGCGGCGATAGAACGGGCGACGGGGCCGTCACCTTAATTTTAGTTCGAGACCCGGATCGGGGCCAAGGAATTTTGAGGCCCGAAAAACCCCGGGAAAACAGGGGGTTTCATCCCGATAAGGGCGTTTTCTCCGCCGTTACGCCAGGGGCCCAACCGTCAGCGTCATGTTGCTGGCGAACGGAAAACGCCTCGCGACATCGTTCACTTGATCGACCGTGATCGACTGATAGATGTCCGCGATCTGCCGCGGCGTCTTGAACTCGTGGCGGCGGAGCCACTGGGAGCCGACGGAGAACATGCGGCTTTCGGTCCGTTCACTGGCAAGGATGATGTGCGACGAAATCTTGCTCTTGGCAAGCTCCAGTTCGCGCTCGTTGACGGGCCTGGTCTCAAGCTCCTCGTGGAGCCGCGCGATTCGGTTGAGATTGTCCGCGGCTTGATCCGGCGCGCAGCAAACGAACGTCATCATCAGCCCCGCGTTTTCGTACTCGTAATTGCCAACCCCCGCCGCCTCGGCACGGCCGCTGTCAAGGAACTCCCAGTAAAATCGGCTGCCGCTGTCGTCGCCGAGAATCGTCGTCAACACGCGGGCCGGGTAACGATCGGGATCGTCCGCGGCCGGACCGGGCGCAAGCTGCAAAATGTACTGCTGCGTCGATTCGGGCTTGTGCATCGAGACGAGACCGGTTCGCGGAACGGCGTCGGACAATTTCCGCGGCGCGTCAAAGGTCTCCCAGGCACCGCAAAATCGCTCGCAGTCGTCGATGAGGGCCTGAAAATCGACATTGCCCGCCGCCGCGAGCGCGATGTTGGCGGGAGAGTAGCGATGCTGAAAGTACGCGCGCATTTTCTCGGGCGTCAGTCCGCTGACCGTTTCCACCGTGCCAAGTACCGATTGTCCCAGTGGATGCTCGCCGAAGTATTCCGCCATCACCCGCTCGTAGCCGCCGTAGGGGGGCTGATCGTTGTACATCATGATTTCCTCGATGATAACCTGCTGTTCGGTGCGAAAATCATCGTCGCGGAGCGAGGGACGCATGATGTCGGCGAGCAGGGCAACGATCGCTGACTGGAATTCAGGCAGCACAGCCGCGTGGTAAATCGTCGATTCTTCGCCTGTCCGGGCATTGGAATGGGAACCCATCTCGTCCAGTTCGCGGTTGACCTGCTCGGCCGAGCGCCGAGGGGTCCCCTTGAAGACCATATGTTCGAGAAAATGGCTGACGCCGCCGATGTCCGGCGTCTCGTCGCGCGCCCCGGTGCGTACGAAGAACCCGCACGCCATCGTCTGCGCCGCGGGGTTGCATTCCGCCAGAATCTCCAGCCCGTTATCGAGTCGATGCCGACGATATTCCATGATTCAGCTCCAGCGGATCGGGTCCCAGGGTCACGACGTTGAAATCCTCAAAGGGATGGTCGCGCAAATGCGCGTTGACGCGCTCGACGGACAAACCCGCGATCAACGAATTGATTTCGTCCAGAGTGCGAACCCGTCCGAGGTGCATCCAGTCGCCTGCCATCGCCCCCGCGCGAGAGCGGCACGACTCCTGTTGCATGACGAGGGAACTGCGTATCTGGATTTTCAGGCGATCAAGCTCCTCGTCGCGCACGCCGTCACGCATCGTCACGAGTTGCTCGATGAGGGCGTCAAGCGATTCCTGCGCACGATCGGCACCGGTGCCAAGATAGCTGACAAGGCACGCCTGATTGAGCACCGAATGGTGCGAGGCAAAGACTGTATAACAGAGACCGCGCCGTTCGCGCAGTTCATTAAAGAGCCGGGAACTCATTCCGTCACTGAGGACGCCCGCCGCGCACCGCGCAAGGAAATAGTCCGGATGGCTGTAGGAAAGCGACGGGCAGGCGACGGCAATATGCGCTTGCTGGCTTTCAAACGGGATATGCTCAAGGCCGCGCGAATGACCCGAGTCAGCAACCGGTTCGGCGGCCCTGCCCGACCACTCGCCAAAGAGCGCCTCGACGGTTTCGACAAGTCGCTGCCAGTCAATCTTGCCAGCCACGGCGATGATTGCGCCGTGAGGCTGGTAATGCGTACGGTGGAATTCCAGCACGTCGCCCAGTTGAATTCCGGTCGTCCCCTCAAGGGTCCCGTGACTCCATCGGCCGCGCGGCTGGCCGTATTGCCGCAGCCGCAGTTGCAGCATCACGCGCTGCGACAGATCATCATTGACGCTACGGATTTCCTGGATGCAGACTTGCCGCCCATCCTCGAGCTGCTCCCTCGGCATCCACGGATTCCGTACCACGTCGCGAAAGACGCCGAGGGCGTCGGCCAGCCGTTCTGCCGGCATCGCGCCCGTGAAATGGCTGTGATAAACCGAGACGCTGCTTCCCGAATCGACGCCGAGAGACTCCAGTTGTTCGATAAACTGGCGGCTGTCGAGGTCCCCGCATCCGCGCTGCGCCATCTCGCAGGTGAAATTGGCCAGCCCCGCGCGCTCATCCGGATCGAGCTGGCATCCGGCGGGGACCGCAAGGGCGAACGCAGCCGATTCGAGCCATGGCATGACTTCGCCAAGCAGTGTCAGCCCGTTACCCAGTTGATGGACAAAAATCTGTTGTCGTGTCCCGGACATTCCGACCCGTTTTTCGTCAGGGTTTTTGTTGAAAGGGCTGGTTTTGGCTGGCTATATCAACCCATGGTTATCACGGATACGGCCAATTTCACAAGCGGGCAGGTTCCGTACTCCAGGGATTTGCCAAGATCGTTGTACTCCAGGCGAATAGAAAGTTCCTTTCCGTCATCGAACGCTCCGAGTCGCCCAGCGGCTCCCTGGATTCGATCGGTGCAAGCCGACCGGCGGCGCGGTCGGGCGAAGCTCAACTTCCGCAATCTTAGCCGAGAAAAAACCAGTGGCCAAGTTCACCGCATGCACGCTGCAACGCCTTGTTCCCCTGTCGGCCGTCGCACTGATCGGCCTTGCAACCGGTCAATTAACCGCCCAACAAGCGGTTCAGCCAACGCCGCCTCGGGAAAAAACCGTTCCCACGTTCATTCGAGTGAGCGGAACCGGCAAGGACCCCTGTTCGCTCGACGTCGCGATCACGCGGTACACCAGTCCCGATCGAGCGGGCGTCGTCGTTGATCTCGTCGCGGCGGTTCACGTGGGCGAGGCAGAATACTACGAAACGCTCAACGAATTGTTCAAATCCTGCGATGTCGTTCTGTACGAACTGGTAGCGGAAGCGGGAACCCGTGTCCCGGCAAATGGCGAGGGAGGGTCGGCGCATCCACTTTCGATGATCCAGGGGTCGATTCAGGCGTTTCTCGGACTGGAATCGCAAGTCGAAAAAATTGACTATCAGCCGAAAAATTTTCGACACGCCGACTTGAGTCCCGCCGATCTCGCCGAAAAGATGCGTTCACGCGGCGATTCGTCGTGGACCGTTGCGCTCGACGCACTCTCCCAAATGATGGAACAGGCAGCAAGCGGCCTTGCGGCGGAGTCGAGTGGCGACGGGATGGCGGGTGCTTTCGATCTCCTGACGGACCCGCTTAAGGCCAAACGGTTTCTCGCCCGGCAATTCGGGAATCCGGAAGCGCTCGAGGCGGGACTTGGCCCAAAACTGAATCAGTTAATTGTTGCCGACCGAAACGAAGCGGCGATGAAAGTGCTCGAAGACGAACTCGAAAAGGGATCGCGGCGAATTGCCATCTTCTACGGAGCGGCCCACATGCCCGACTTTAACAAGCGAATGGCCGATGCAGGGTTTAGCCCGCAAGCGCAATCGTGGCTGACTGCCTGGGACCTGACTGAAACTTCTGCCACGGCGGACCAGCCTCTACCGAGGCTGCTGGAACTGCTGAAGCACTTCGAGTAAACCGTCGGGGGCGGAACCATGAAGGACAATTGTTCTGCACTAGAAACCGTCGGCCCGTTCGGGATGAACGACCACGTCGCTTTCGATCACGAGGTCTTCCGGCCAGCCCGGCTCGTTCTCGATCGTACGTTCAAGGTCAGCGGGGGTGGTCAGCGCCGTTGAAGTGGCTTCCGAACGCGACAGGCGGCGCAACTCCGCAACGACCCACGCCTTGATCCATTGCTGTATTTCCAGTTCGGAAACCCCCAACTCGCCGCAAACGCGCGAGACCGTCGATTGACCTTCCAGCAGCTTTTGCACGACTCCCGCGCGATACTTGTCCGAGAAGTGGCTGGAACGGGCTCCGGCGTGGACAAGCGACTGCTCGGTTCGGATAAAATTGCCAATCGCCGCCGGTTCGCCCGATTCGACTCGTTCCGAGCCGCGTTCGGAAATGTCGCGGCGGGCGTCGGTGCGCCGCTCGACAAACATCTGTCGCTGGTTGCAGTCGACGCACTGCCATGGCCCGATCCCGAACCTTTCCAGAAAGGAAAAGGTCAATCGGTCCAGCCGCCACGCCATTCTTCGGTTGAACGATCGGACGTGAACGACGTTGGCATCGCAAATCCGGCAATAACCCGTTCTTCGCTTGCTCATGTTCTCCACGTTTTCCCGCACCGCGACGGCGCCAGCGCCGGTTTCGCCTGAGTGTCAATCAAAACACCCGTTCAATTCCGTCAATGCGCGGTCTATTATAGTTCGCGAACACTCCCGCAAACAACCGGATGCCGCACAAGTGACTTCTATTCAGACCATATCGCTCGTGACGGAACATGCGGATTTGGGCAAGCGATTCGACCGGTACCTCGCGGAAAAGCTTGCCGGGACGAGCCGATCGCGCATCCAGTTGCTGATCCGAAACGACATGGCCACGATCGACGGTGTGACGGCGCGTCCCGCGACACTCCTCCGTGCCAACCATTCGATCGAGGTACACCTGGGTGCGCTCGACGAGCTGAAACCACGTGGCATCGTCGGCGAGGAAATACCGCTCGATATCCTGTGGCAAGACGACGATGTGATCGCGGTCAACAAACCGGCGGGAATGGTCGTTCATCCGGCCAAGGGGCACTGGCAGGGCACGCTCGCGGCGGCCCTCGTTCATCATTTCGGAAGTCTCAGCGAGGTCGGCGGCTCGAACCGTCCTGGAGTTGTTCATCGGCTGGACCGGGATACCAGCGGAGTCATTGTCGTCGCGCGAACCGATCTGGGCCACGTCCAGCTCATGAAGCAGTTTCAGCGGCGGACCGTCAGAAAACAGTACCTGGCAATCGTTTCGCCGGCGCCGGACCGCGATCGTGACGAAATTGTTGCCCCGATCGGTCCCCACCCGTGGCTCCGCGAAAAAATGGCGGTGCGTCATGACAGTTCCCGCGCGCGCACGGCCGAGACCTTTTATGAAGTCGCCGGGCGCGTCGGTCGTTTCGCCCGCGTGTTCGTTCATCCACGCACGGGCCGAACGCACCAGATTCGCGTTCACCTGGCGCACGTCGGATCGCCCGTCGTCGCCGATCGGCAATACAGCGGGCGGGCTTGTGCGACGCAGGGGTGGATTGCACGCGGCGTCGACGCGGGCGAGACGCTCATCGAACGCCAGGCACTTCACGCCGAGCGAATCGAATTCACGCACCCTCGAACAGGCGAAACGGTCGCCATCGCCGCCCCGGTCCCGGCGGACATGATTCGCCTGTGGCAAGCCATCGTTGACGCACACGATCAACCGTCGCGCGCCAGTTCACGGTTCTAGCTGAATAGCGCCATGTTGTAACCTTTACAAACCCGAAGCGCCAGCGAGTGAACGGCTTTCGGCACGATTCATTCGCTGGGCCCTGGCTGGCGACCCAGGCCTTGCAACCGATGAAGTTCTGGATTGACTGAATTTGGAAATCTGGCGCGATCGAACGGTACAAGACATCGATTAAGTTGTGGACTATGGCACTTTCCAAAGACGACTGGTCGGCGATCTGGTTGAGCTGCCAGGTGGCGACGCTTGCAGCAACCATGCTCCTGCCCGTCGCAATCCTCGTTGCGTGGTGGCTTGCGCGCTCACCGATGCGGGGGAAGTGGCTGGTGGAAACGGTCGTCAACTTGCCGCTCGTCCTTCCGCCGGTGGTCACCGGCTTTTTGTTACTCGTGATATTTTCACCGCGCGGCTGGGTTGGCGCAACGCTTGGCCAGGTCGGCGTTGTGCTGGTGACCAATTGGGGTGCCGCGGTTTTGGCCGCCGCTGTTGTAAGTTTTCCGCTCGCGGTTCGCGCCGTCAAGCTGGCGTTTCAGGAAGCGGATCACGACCTGGAACAAATCGCGCGGACTCTCGGCGCGGGACCGTGGTTGACCTTTTGGCGTGTTTCGCTCCCGTTGGCCCGTCGCGGCATGGTCGCGGGCTGGTTTCTCGCGTTTGCCCGCGCTCTCGGTGAATTCGGGGCGACGATCATGGTGGCTGGAAACATCGCGGGGCAGACTCGAACAATTCCGCTCGCAGTCTTCTCGCGAGCCAACGCCGGCGTGGACGGATACCAGCACGCCTGGCCACTCGTCATCATTGCGGTCATGCTGGCGTGCGGTGCGTTGCTTGCCGGAAACTGGCTGGAACGGCGGGCGACTTGATGTTGCATTTTGATTGTCGTCTGGAATTCCCGGGCGGTTTTGAACTCAACGCACGGTTCAACGCGGACGATCGATGCACGGCGTTGTTCGGTCCGTCGGGGGCGGGCAAGACGACGGTACTTAAACTGATCGCCGGATTGCTGGTGCCCGCTTTCGGGCGGATTTCGCTCGACGAGGAAGTGCTCTTTGATTCGGCGCGCTCGATCAACGTCCCGATTCACCGGCGGGGGATTGGATTTGTTATGCAATCGCCGCATCTCTTTCCGCATCTCGACGTATGCGGCAATCTGGAATTTGGGCGTCGCGCCCGAAAGTCTCCGCGGCTGCGCGTCGACGTCGATCGTCTCGTCGACGTCCTTCGCCTGAAACCGTTGCTTCACCGTCGCCCAATGACCCTTTCGGGGGGTGAACGGAGCCGCGTCGCACTCGGACGGGCACTTGCCAGCGGCCCGCGACTTCTCCTCATGGATGAGCCGCTGCAGTCGCTCGACAACGCCATCAAGTCGGAAATACTCGACTATCTCGCCGACGTCATCGCGGAATGGAAAGTCCCCACGTTGCTGGTGACTCACAACACTACGGAAGCGGCGAGAATTGCCACGAAGTTTCTGGAAATCGACAGGGGTGCGCTGCCTAACGCCAGTCGGCGTGGCAATTGACGCAGCTTTGATTGATGCGGTTGAGGCTCGCGCGGGCATCATCGAACAGGTTTCGCCCGGCGGCGTCGCGCAGTGATGTTGCGGCGTTGACCATTTCCTCGGCCAGAGCGCGAAAGTCCTCGTCTTCCGCGTCGGGCATTTCGGGTTGCTGCAACACGCGTCCAAGCGCCGCGATGATAGCGGCTTCATGGGCGACCGATTCGGCGTCCTTGCCGAACGCTTTGTTGTCCCCAAGAAATGCCTTGATCGTTCGCTCCGTATTTTGTTCCAGCCGATCCATCACGGCCGACCGATCGGCGACTTCTGACCAGTCTGATACGGGACTGGCTCCCGGCTCTGGACCAAAACTCCCTCCGCGCACCAGATCGGCAAGCCGACCCGATGCGCCGC
>JBGTFW010000311.1:0-14659 GCA_041747075.1 Pirellulaceae bacterium | reverse complement strand
CCTTTGTTTGTTTGTGTGTCGTCAGAAAACTCTCATCAAACAGGGGAAGAGCTTTTTTTACATCATGAAATAGGAAGACTGCGAAGACTGGCGAAAAAGTCCCTTTGGTGGAACCCTATTTTCAGTTCGTTGCACTAGCGCTCAACGGCTGATGCGGAAACTTCCCCGGGTTCGCCGTCATCGTCCTCGTCGAGGTATTCATACTCCCATTCCTCATCGCTCTCCACTTCAAAATCGTTACTCTCCTCCTCGTCCTCCTCTTCCTCCCCCTCATCTTCTTCTTCCAGGCCCTCTTCCTCGTCGTCAAATTCGTCTTCGTACCCCTCGACCGGCGGTGCGAGACGGGGACCGGCGGGTGCCGAGTGTCGAGACGGCGATGGGTCACGCGCCACCGCGTCGTCCTGTTGCCCGGCCTTGAACAGCATCCACTGGTCCATCGTCATGATAATGTCGCGGGACTTGCTGCCGTTGTACGGACCGACGACCCCGTCCTCTTCCATGAAATCGATGAGTCGCGCCGCGCGGCCGTATCCAATGCCTAGAATCCGCTGAAGCAGTGAAACGCTTCCTCGCTGTTCGGAGATAACGGCTTCGACGGCGCGATGGTACAGTTCATCGCGGTTTTTCAGTTTGTCGGCGAGATTCTCGTTGTCGCCGTCCCCCTCGACGCGGATGTTTACCAGTTCATTGACAAAGTCCTGCTCGCCCGTGCTGACGGCATCGGTAATCGCGTCGATTTCGTCGTCGCTGACGTAGGTCCCTTGTCCCCGAAGCAGCGTACTGGTGCCCGGCGCGAGAAAAAGCATGTCGCCGTTGCCAAGAAGTTTCTCCGCGCCGTTGGAGTCCAGCACGACGCGGCTGTCCGTCTGGCTGGCGACCTGAAAGGAAATTCGCGCGGGCAGGTTGGACTTGATCAGTCCGGTCACGACGTCGACCGTCGGCTTTTGCGTTGCGAGGATCAGGTGAATTCCGACAGCGCGGCTCTTTTGCGCGAGTCGAATGATGTGGGCCTCGACCTCCTTGCCGGCCGTCATCATCAAGTCGGCCATTTCGTCGGCGATAATCACGATGAAGGGCATGTTGACGGGAATCGCCTCACGCTCCTCGTCGGCGGCGGGCCGCAGGCGCTCCATCAGTTCTTCCTCGCCGAGCTGGTTGTAGCTGTTGAGGTGGCGGACCCCGGCACGTGCCATGAGCCGGTATCGTTCCTCCATCTTGTCGACGGCCCACGCGAGGATCGCTTCCGCCTTCTTCATGTCGGTGACGACCGGGTGCATCAGGTGCGGCAGGCGGCTGTAGCCGCTGAGTTCGACCATCTTCGGATCGATCATCAGCATTCGTACCTCGTCCGGGCGGCGCGTCATCAGGATCGAAGTGATGATTGCGTTGAGGCAGACCGATTTTCCCGTCCCGGTCCGCCCGGCGATGAGCAAGTGCGGGAGCTTCGACAGGTCGGCGACGAGCGTATTGCCCGAGACGTCCTGGCCAAGGAAAAGCGGGATTTTCATTTTTCGCGATTGTTCGGTGGACGCTTCCATGACGTCGCGAAGCCGCACGGTTTGCCGGGTCTCATTGGGAACCTCGATTCCCACGGAGTTTTTCCCGGGGATAGGGGCGACGATCCGCACGCTCGGTACGCGAAGTCCAATCGCAATGTCGTCGGACAGGCTCATAATCCGCGAAAGCCTCAGTCCGGTTTCCAGTTCCAGTTCGTACTGCGTGATCACCGGCCCCGTATCGATGTCCACGACCCGGACCCGATATCCGTATTCCTGAAATTTCTGTTCCAGCAACTTGCCCCGGCGAAGCGTTTGCGCGCGGACTTGCTCGTCCGGAATGCGACTCGAAATCTTGAGCAGGTCGATCGACGGAAGATCATAGTCGGCCGGGTCGTCCTTGAGACTGGCCGCGTCAAGTTGCGACATGACGTCGATGCGTTCATCGACAGGGTGTGCCCTTGTGACCGGTTTCGCGGCCGGGTTCTTCGGTGTTTTTGGTATGCGTTTCAGTCCAAACAAGGTCCGTCGCGGGGGCGATCGTTCCGCGGCGTTGGCGCCGGTTTCGCTTTCTGCGTCGATCCAGTCACGCTCGTCGGCGACGGTTGTCGAACTGGCCGCCGTTTTTACGACAAAAGGGATAGTGTGCGCGTCGTCGTCAACTTCCTCGTCGGGGTCGTCGGCCTCGTATTCATCGTCTGGCTCCGAAACGTCATCGGGCAAATCGGCGACGATCGAGGGACGTCCCGTTGACTCCTGATGAACTTGTGGATTTGCCGAGCGACGTGGCATCCTCTTGCGCGACGAGTTCAGCCATCGCGCCAGACGCCCGATGCCTTCTCCCGGCGCGAGCCACGTCGCCACCGCGACCCCCGAACCGAGCGCCGTCAGCGCGGCGCGAACCAGCAAGTAATCCGTCCAGAGAAAGAGTCCAACCCCAAGCACGCTGAAGGCGACGATCCGTCCGCCTGTACTGGCGAAATGCGAATCGAGAATTCCCGATCCCAGTGCTCCCAAATAACCGCCCGGCCCAATGACAGGTCCCGGCGTCCAGCCGGGCGCGAGCAGATTGGCGAGCGTCGTCAGACCCCCCATCGCCAGCAACCAGCCGATCCACCGCGACCACATCGACATGACGGTCCGGCTGTGAAAGAGCGCCAGTACAACCGCTCCGATTCCCGCGATGAAAAACCAGGCCCCAATGCCGAATATTGTGTATAGCACGTTCGCCGCCAATGCTCCGGAATGACCGCAGGCGTTCCGGATCGTTTCGTTTTCCGGCCAGCGAACCACGTCCGGCTGGTAGAATCGGTCGAGAGGTGAAAAGAGCGGACCCACCGGGTCGGCCGCGTCGTAAGTCGCAAGCGAGATGCCCAGAAAGAGCAGCAGCACCGACAGGAGGACGGCGAGCAAGTCGCAGCGCGGATTTCGTTGATCAAACATCGGGACACTTTTGGGAAACAGCGGGCGCATCCCTGCCCGTCAGGCAAAAAAAATCCCTTGAGGGTACCCCTTCGGTCATCGGCCAGTTGGCGCGGGTGACTGGAGATTGGCTGGCACGAGGTGGAAACCCCGCTTCGTGGACATCCGGAAAACCGTTACAGGCCGACAATCCGGGCGCGTGAATTCCGGCTCTATTTGCCCTGATCACGGATGCGGTTGACGTCGCGCGTGACCATTTGGCTGATCTTCCGCAACTCGCCCGTGCCGTGTTCACCGCGCTGCAGCGCGCCTCGGTTGTACATGAGGACGTAGCCGACGACGTTTCCCGTGTTCCCGTCACCCACAAAGACTACTGAATGCGACGGGCGCACATTGCCCGCCGTGCCGACGAAATCCATCAGCCCCGTCACCATTACGTAATCGGCGTCGGCAGTCACTTCCAGATCGCGTCCTGGCGATGCGGTGAACGTCGCGGCAACAGCCCCCGTCTGCGAATGAAGCAGCCAGCAATGCAGGTCACCTGTCAGGTGGTCGAGACCATAAAGCGCCTCGACACCCTCGTTGAGGTCGACAAACCCGGTCGCAAGCGAAAGTGATTTGCCACGCGACGCCGTCTCCGGCGCGGACATGTTCGCAAAGACGCGGCCGGCCGACATCTCCGGCACCGACCATCGCCCCGCGACGACCCCTGCCGCCACGCACGCCAGCAATACAATTCCAGTCAACGCGGTTCTGGAAAACGTTCGGGTCGAGGACATCGTCTGGCTCCCTGGTAAGGTTCGGAACCGGGGGGATACCGGTTCATCACGGATTGACTGTCGTGATAACATTGTATGCCCCGCGGGGTCTGGCTGCCAACGGTTCGATCGTTCCTTTATTGGGGAGTTCATTCGATGAAATTCACGAACGTTTCGGAAATTGGCGAACCACGCCGCGAAGCATCGGAACGAACGGGGTTTGTTTCGGGATTTTGCCTGATTTTTCTCGCCATGAGCGTTGCCGGGACGGCAACTATCGAGGCACAAGCGCCTCGGCTGAAGGCACTGATCGTGGATGGCCAGAATAATCACTCGAACTGGCCGGAGACGACCCGCATGATGAAAAGTTATCTTGTCGAATCCGGGTTGTTCAAGGTGGAGGTCGCAACGACGGCTACGGAAGGGATCGACGAGACCTTCGAACCGGCGTTTTCCAGTTACGACGTCGTGGTAAGCAATTACAACGGCTCGCCGTGGCCCGAACCGACTCGCGCGGCGTTCGTCGAATATATGAGCAATGGAGGAGGACTTGTCGTGGTTCACGCCGCGGACAATGCGTTCCCGGAGTGGAGCGAGTACAACCAGATGATCGGACTCGGCGGCTGGGGAGGCCGGAACCAGGCGGCCGGGCCATACCTGTACTTTGATGAACAGGCCGGGGCGGTCGTCCGCGATGATCGTGACGGAGCCGGCGGCTCGCACGGCCAGCAGCACTCGTTTCAAATCATCGTTCGCGAGCCGGAACATCCGGTCACCCGCGGAATGCCGCGAGCGTGGATGCACGCGAACGACGAGTTATACGATCAACTCCGCGGCCCCGCCGAGAATATGACCCTGCTCGCGACGGCCTTTTCGGAAACAAAAACCGGCGGATCGGGGCGCCATGAACCCATCCTCATGACCGTGGCCTATGACTTGGGTCGGGTTTTCCACCTGCCGCTGGGACACGGCAATGATTCGCAGGAATGCGTGGGGTTCATCGTCACATTTCAGCGCGCGGCGGAATGGGCGGCGACCGGCGAAGTGACTCAGACAATCCCCGACGACTTTCCCGGCATGTACGACGTGAGCGTGCGGCCCTTTGAAAAATCCGACGAGGAAAAACCACGATCACCCGGCCGCGACGAGTGATCGTCCCGGTCGGTGGAGCATTCAACAAGGAAACCTTCAATGCGTAAAGGCGTTTTGTCGATCAATTTCTGCTCAATCGCCGCGCTGACGATCAGCGCATTTGCAGTCACGCTGTCCGCCGACGACTGGCCGCGTTGGATGGGCGTCGGCGGCGAAGGTCGCTGGAACGATACCGGCGTCATCGAGCGATTTGGTGAGTCGGGCGCGAAGATTGTTTGGCGCGAGCCAATCGGCGGCGGGTATTCAGGCCCGTCGATTTCCGATGGCCGGGTCTTTGTCACCGACCGCACCGACCATGGAATTGGAGCCGATGTCGAAAACGACATTCGAAAACTCGGCGAGATCGACGGGGGCGAGCGCATCCTTTGTCTCGATCTTGAAACGGGTAAAACCCTCTGGTCGCACGAATATCACTGCCCCTACTCGATCGCGTACCCGGTCGGGCCGCGCTGCACACCGGCCGTTGACGGCGACCGGGTCTATTCGCTCGGGGCGATGGGGAACTTGATTTGCCTGACAGCCGCCGAGGGGAAGGTGGTTTGGGAAAAATCGCTTGCGGACGAGTATGGAACGAAACCGCCGCCATGGGGTTATGCCTCCCATCCGCTGATTGATGGCCATCAGTTGCTCGTTCCGGTCGGAGGCGAGGGGACCGGCGTCGTGGCGTTCGACAAGACGACCGGCAAGGAACTATGGCGAGCCGTCACGACGCGCGATGTCGCCTATGCACCGCTGGTCATCTACGAACCGGACGGGGAAGAAGGCCGCCGTCAACTGATTTTCTGGCACGCCGAAGGTGTCGATTCGCTCGATCCGGAGTCCGGGCAGTCGTTCTGGAGCGTGAAGTTTCCCGACGAACCCAACCCCTCCGTGACGTCGATCGCGACCCCCCGTTTCGCCGGCGATCTTTTGTTGATCAGCGAGTTCTACAAGGGATCGCTCTTGCTGAAAGTGAAAAATGATCCGCGTGGCGTCGAGGAGATTTGGCGAGGCTCCAAAATCGATCCCCGGAACGAAAGCGGGCTTAACTCGATGATGACAACGCCGGTGATTCGGGACGGGTATGCCTACGGAATCGCATACAACGCCCGCGGCGAGGGCGTATTCCGCTGCATCGAACTTGAAAGCGGCAAACCGACGTGGACGAAAGACGACTGGATGTCGGAAAAGCCCCTGATGTTCGCAACGGCATTCATCGTGGAAAACAATGGCAGGTACTGGATGTTCAACGACAACGGCGAGTTGATGATCGTCGAATTGTCGCCCGAAGGATTCACGGAAATTGATCGGGCGGCGATCCTTGAGCCGACCGGCGTCGCGCGGGGACGGAACGTCGTCTGGTCCCATCCGGCGTTTGCAGAGGGTCGGATGGTGGCGAGGAACGACAAGGAAATTGTCTGCGTCGACCTGCGGGCGCAAGTGCCGGAACCAAAACGTTAGTTAGCTGGTCAGCACGACGTTTGAGTTCGATTCCGCCGAAAGAACCCTTGGTGACTTTTCGGTTAATTGAAAGTTAACGACGCAGCTGGCAGAAAGATGGTTGACAGAAAAATGAAAACGAACATGCCCGGATTCTGATCTTTCTGTCATTCTATGGGCGAAGGCGACCGATTCAGAAGGACCGCGGCCGATCCCGCGAATGGCGCGCAATAGTGACGGCAAACAGGTAACAGCGGCAAAAAAGCGAATCGGGGCTGGCGAAAGCTTGTCGTCTTGCGCGCGATTCTACAACGGCTGACGTCCGGTCAGCGCGTCGGCAAGGATTTCCTTGTTCGTGTGCTCGAGAATACTCCCCGTCGTGATCCCGCGTGCAAGGCGGGTCAGGCGGACGTTTGATTCCCTGAGACGATTGGAAATCAACAGGGCCGTTCCATCCCCTTCGACCGTTGGATTGGTCGCCATAATGATCTCGGTGAAGGCACCTTCGCGAACCCGATCGACCAGCGAATCGATCGTCAACTGGTCGGGCCCGATATTGTCGAGCGGTGCCACGCGTCCGAGCAAAACGTGATAAAGCCCGCGGAACATGCCCGACTGTTCAAGCGCCATCAGGTCCTTGGGTTGCTCGACGACGCAAAGGATGGACGCGTCACGCCGCGAGTCCGAACAAATCGCGCACAATTCGCCTTCTGCCAGATTGAAACAGGTCTTGCAGTACCGGACGTTGTGACGCGCGTCGCGAATGGCATCGGCAAGCTCAAGAGCCTCGGTCCGCGGAACGCGGATAAGGTGCCACGCGAGCCGTTCGGCTGACTTGCGTCCGATGCCCGGCAGGCGCGCCAACTGCTCGATCAACCGCGACACTGAATCGGTCAACTCCGTCAACGTCGGACTCCATCGTTGGAAAGGTTTACGGCAATGGCTCGACGGTGGGACTGTCGGCGTCGTCTTCGCCGCTATTGGTATACTGCTCAATGATGTCGTCCATTCCGGGAAGGGAAATTCCGCCCGTCAGTTGCTTCATCGCGTCGACATGCATTTGCTTGGCGCGCGTCGATGCCTGGTTAAAGGCGGCGGGCAACAGGTTCTGGATCATTTCCAGTTCATTGTTTTCAACGAGCGTCGGATCGATCGTCACGTTGAGCACCTGACCAAGCCCGTTGACTTCGACGACCACCATTCCGCCTCCTGCCTCGCCCGTTGTGCGTTTTTGTTTTAACTCATTGGAAACCTCGCCGATGCGGCCCGAGATTTCCGATGCGTTGCGCATCAGCGACGCCAGATTACCGAGTCCCTTGAACACCAGATGCCCTCACAAGAAAATAGCTGGAACGAAGTTGGGTCCCATTGTCCGGCGCGGCGCGGGTTATTTCAATCGCAATTGAGGAGAGCCATGAGCTGAAAAACGCCAGGTTTGTCAGGGCAGTCGTGTGAATCGCGTTGTATGTATGTAGCTGCCGTTGCCAAACGGCGGGAATTCCGGTGTTGCTAAATAATATCCACGCCTTGGCAAGCGTGGCGACGTCGAGTCACTCTTGCCGGAACCGGCGGCTCAAGGGCGCGGTGGACGAACGCCAGTAATCTCCCCCCCAAAGAGGGTCGACGCGGCGCGAACGAATTCGTCCTTTTCCAGTTGGCGTGCTTTCTGGCTGGCGCTCATGAGAGCCGGTGGGGGCGGAGATTGGGCACCCCCGGAACTGCCGACCTGAAAATCCAGTCGCAATTTCCGCCCAGTGACGCGCCCCAATTCCTCTTCCAGCCGACGCCTCGGCTCGGGCCGTCCGCACAGATCATGATCACCGGCGGTTCGCAACGTCACCACGAGCCGATCGTCATTCAATTCGATCGAGTCGAAATTTCCGGCGGCGTCAGCCGTCAGATCATTGAAGGTCGCGAGAAATTGATTCCAGGATTCCCCAAGCCGTGACGCATCCCATGCCAGGTTGTTGCGCGGTGGTCCATCGCCCGACCGATCGTTCCGCGCGTCGAGGCCCTGCGTCGCCCGCGCGTCGTCACTTGCGAGAGGTTTTTTTTTTGGTGCCTTCGCTTTTTGCACTGGAGATGTTGCGATCGGTCCGCCGGCCGTCGTTTGTCGCGGGGAAGTCGTTCCCCTGGCACCACCGGACTGTAACTGCTCGATCAATTGCGGCACGAGATCGAGATTGTTCAGGTGACAGGAACGGACAACCGCGGTTTCGAGCAACGTTCGCGTCCACGAACTGTACCGCATTCGCGAAAGCGCCTGATCCATCACCTGGAGGATCGCGAGCAGGCTTTCCGGTCCGGACCGTGCCGCTACCTCCCGCAGCGCGTCCATGTCTTCGCTGGATGAATGCAGCATCAGGTCGTCGCCGCAACCTGCCTGGGCGGCAAGCGCGTCGCGAAAGGTGCCTAGCAACTGCTCCGTCAACTGGCCTGCGTCGACGCCGCTTTCGATCGCGGAATGAATCGTCCCCAGCGCGTCGGCCGCATTTCCATCGGTAATACAGGCGGCCAGCGCGAGTACGATTGTGTTGTCAGCCGTGCCCAACAACTCATGGACTTGCGCGAGAGTGATGGCACCGGTGGAGAAGGAGAGCAACTGCTCGAGCAGCGACTGGCTGTCGCGCATTGACCCGTTGGCGCGACGGGCGAGCAACTCCAGCGCCTCGTCGTCGGCCTCGACCCCTTTCTTGTCAACGATCAGCCGCAGTCGCTCCTGGATTTCGGGCTTGCGGATCGGCGGAAAATCGAAGCGCTGACACCGTGAAGTAACGGTGATCGGAATCTTTTCCGGATCGGTCGTACAGAAAATGAACTTCACGTGCCCCGGTGGCTCCTCAAGGGTTTTGAGCAGCGCGTTGAAGGCCGCGCCCGTCAGCATGTGGACTTCGTCGATAATGTAAATCTTGTTACGGGCGCGGCTTGGGCGAATGTTGACGTTGGAACGCAACTGGCGAATCTCGTCGATCCCGCGATTGCTCGCTCCGTCGATTTCCAGCACATCAACGTCGCCACCCGCGGTAATGGACTGGCATATATCACACTCGTTGCACGGCGTCGTCGCGGGACCGTTCTTGCAATTGAGGCACTTGGCAAAGATTCTCGCGGTCGACGTTTTTCCAACGCCGCGCGTGCCGGTAAAGAGGTAGGCGTGGCCGACGCGATTCTGGCGAATGGCGTTGCCCAGCGCCGTGGCGACCATCGACTGGCCGACCAGGTCCTCGAATCCCTGGGGCCGGTACTGGCGGGCCACTACCTGATAGTTGTTGCTGTCGCCCGACGCCATTGGCGAAAATCATGAAAGTTAACGGGACCTGTTGCACTGTTGCCAATTGTCTGCCCGCCAGCGGACTCCGCACAAAAGTACCCCGCTTATGGCTGCTCCATATTTCAGGCCTGACCAGGTTCACGGTTCCTCCTCACGGAGTCCGCTGGCGGGCAGAATCGATTCGGCCCGATCATTGTTGCGAGAAGTCCGGATTTCGTCAAACCAGCTACTCCTCCCAATCGACGAGTCCTTCACTGACCTGTCTCAGTTGGGCCAGCACGCGGGACTTGGCGACATAGACGGCGTTGGCGGTCATGCCGAGTTCCGCGGCGGCCTCATCGGGCGACTTGCCGTCGATCGTGACGGCGGAAAAGGCGGCCCATGTCGTTTCACGAACGCCAGGCCGAATTTTCTCAAGGAGCCGTTGCAAGACATATTGATCGTGTTGATCATCCCACGTTCGTGACATCTGGCTGACAGGGTCCTCAAGCTGTTGCAGGACTTCGCCGAATTCGGAACCGCCGGTCGCGGCGTGCCGCTTCAGGTTCTTGCGGCGGTAGTTGCGCCAGCAAAACACGGTGATCGTCTTGAGCCAGTTGCGAAAGCTCCCCGTGCGCTGACGCTGGAATTCCGGCAAGCGGCGAAGCACCACCGACATCACTTCCTGCGCCACGTCGTCACGTTCCTGTTCGCGAACGTTCTGGGTCGCCAGCCAGATGCGGATCAGCGGTGTATACAACTCGACAAAGTCATGCCATGAACGGGAGTTCCCGTCCGCTTGCAGCGAATTCAGAAAACTGACGGAAGTTTCGGGCATGATGGCTGGATAACTGCGATGCGATCACCAACGAGTTGCAATTGCCAGTATACGCCAAAAGGGGCCCCGACAGAGTTCCAACCGAGTCCCGCGCGGGGCAAACTGATCCGTGTTATTCGACCAGTTGCAGCGTTTGCCAAAGAGCGGGGTCCTCGGCGATGGGATAATCGGGGCCGATCGCCAGCGTTTGCCACCCGCGTTCCCGATCGCGAAGCGCATAGTTGAATCCGATGCGACGGTGCTCATCGGCGTTCCAGCCATCAAGGCTCGCCGACGGAATGTGTACGGCAAGCGAGTAGCCGTCTGCCCGGATGGACGAGGCGCACGACATTTTGAAGCCGGAAAAGGTGCGAGGAAACTCGCGCGCCCGATTGATCTTGAGCATCGACGCAAAAGGCTGGTTCCTCCCCGTCCCGCCTCCCGCAGGGAGACAAACAAACCAGTGACACCAGCGGCTCGCCCGATGGATATTGTGTGTGTCGCGCGTGTCGATCCAGAGTGACAATCCGTCGCTGTCGAGCACTTGCGTCGAACGGCACCATGGCGTTTGTTGCTTGCCCGACACGTCCGCCGTGAACCACAATCCCTCCGCCGACCACCCGCCGCGCACGTCGGCAAACGGCCTTTCACCGTCGAGGTGACTGAAGTCCGGCAGGCGGTACGCTTCGTCCAGCTCAAAACCGCACTGGGAGTCCCATTTCCCGTCAAAGCGACGGCAATCCACCGTAAAGCGATAAAGCATGGTTGCGGGAATGAGCGGTCGTTCAGCGGCATCCATGTTGATTTCCTGGTCGTCAATTGCCGGTTTGGTTAACAACGTTAATCGGGTGGCCGCTGACAAACGCCTCGACGTTATCCGCGGTCCAACGCATGAGACGGCGTCGCGCCTCGACCGCTGCCCACGCGATGTGCGGCGTAATCGAGCAATGGGGCGCGGCGACGAGCGGATTGTCCGCTTCCGCCGGTTCCGTGGCGAGGACGTCAAGCAATGCGCCGCCGATCCGGCCTTCCTCAAGAAACCGCGCGAGGTCCCCTTCGTTGACCAGATCACCGCGCGCCGTATTGATGAGAATCGCATGGGGCTTCATCAATGCCAGCAGTTCCTTGTTGACGAAGCCGGCGTTCTCGTCCGTCAATCGGCAATGGAGCGACACGAAATCGGATTCGCGAAACACCTGGTTCAGCGTGGTCCAGTCGAATCGCTCATAGTCGAGCCGCGCCTTGCCCTTCAATACCGGGTTCCACGCAAGAACGTTCATGCGAAAGGCCGCCGCCAGTTCCGCCACGCGTCGTCCGATTCGCCCGTATCCGACGATCCCGATCGTCTTGTCCGCCAGTTCCGTCAACGGCGACAGCCAGAACGAAAAATCAGGAGAGGTCGCCCATCGGCCGTCGCGGACCGCGGCGTTGTGTTGCTCGGGCCGGTGAACGCGCGCGAGGATGACGGCGAACACGTGCTGGGCGACTGAATCGGTGCTGTAGGCTGGGACGTTCGATACCGGGACACCCCTTTCCCGCGCGGCCCCGATATCGACAACGTTGAACCCGGTTGCCAGAACGCTGATAAATTTCAGCCGAGGCAGTTGCGCAATTGTGTCGCGCGACATGGGAGTCTTGTTCGTCAACAGGATTTCCGAGTCTCCTCCGCGCGCAACGATTTTGTCTTCGGGCGTGCGATCAAAAACTTGCAGCTCACAATGCGCGGCAACAGGCGTCCACGGATTGTCGCCGGGGTTGACTGTAAAGCCGTCCAGTACGGTTGCCTTCATCGCGAATAGCGTAAAGAGGACTACTCGCGAGGGCAATCCGTCGGCTCGATTCGAAAGAGCCGGCATGCGTTGGTAAACGTCGCCGCAGCCAGCGATTCCGGATCCTCGCGCCGCGCCGCCGCAAGGCAATCGAGCGTGTGCCGGACGAGCGACGGAGTGTTAGGGCGGACCTTCCGATGCGGGTGAGGTGACAGCCACGGCGAATCGGTTTCCACCAACAGACGATCGCAAGGCACACGCGTCGCCAATCGCCGCAATTCGTCGTTTTTCGGATACGTGACCATCCCCGCGAAACTGATCGACATGCCCCACTCCAGGCAACGATCGAGGGCCTCCGCCGATCCGCAAAACGAATGCATGATTCCGTTCAGGTCGACCGCTTTTGCGAATCGTTCCAGTACCACCATCATCTCCTCCTCGCAATCCCGCATGTGGACGATAAACGGCAAACCCGTTTCTCCCGAAAGCCGAATGTGACGTTCAAAATACTCAAGTTGCAACTCGAAGGGGCAAAAATCCCAGTGCATGTCCAGACCCGTTTCGCCCAGTGCCACGACCCGCGGATGATTCGCGAGTTCGGCAATTTTTTCCCAGTCACCATCGGTCGCCTCGTGACAGTAATTGGGGTGAATGCCGACGGACGCATAAATCGACGGCCAGCGGGAAGCGATCTCAAGGGACGCCAGCGAGGAATCCAGCGAAGTCGCCACTGTGAGGACTCGCGTCACGCCCGACCGGACCGCCGCTTCGACAACGTCCGCCAGTGTGTGTGTAAATTCCTCCGAATCGAGATGAGCGTGTGTGTCAAAAAGCATTGACCTGGTTGGCTTCCCTCGACGGGTGACTCCCGATTTATGCAAAACTGGAACTAAATGGTGAGCCTTTGCGTCGCGCGGCGATCGCTGGCGGCTGCCCCGATCTTTCAAGCTCGGCGAGCGGACGGCGATCCACGTACCCGCCTGTCCGGTGATGCCACCAGCCAATTTCCGGTTCGTCGTAACGCCAGCAAAAACATAGCGGCTCGCCCGCGACGATGGCCGGAAAGTCGACCAGTCCGAGCGACGGAGCTTCCAGCTCAACGCCCAGGTTCAGCAACTCGTTAACGCACTCCGAAAATCGCTCCTCGTCACGCGCAAGCCGCGCCCGGAGTCTTCGCAACTCCGACGGAAACAACCGTTCCAGTTCCTCGCCTCCCCGAGCGACAAACTTGTGATGAAAACGAAGATGGCGAACCGACCGAGCCAGACCCATCACATCCCGTGCGATGCGTCGGACAAGTGGCAACGTGCGATTGGCCTGCTCAAGCGTGAAAAGCCTGGCACCCGTTGCGTTCTGGAAGGTCGTCCATCGCCGCGGGATTTCGACTTGGTGGGTGGGCGTGGGCATAGGGTGTTACCACAATACAGGGTAACGTATCGACACAGGCAGGTTGGATATTCTGTCCGACCTCATGACGGATATGGACAAGAACGTCCATCTTACTTCTGGACCAGGACGGACAGGAATGTCCGATTACCCGCAAGCTCCAGGTGTCTCGTCCGGACTGACTTGCGGTACGGCAACTGGGAAAATGCCTGGCGCGAGGAAAAAAAAGTCCGGCTGCTTTCGAAAAGATTCCCGTTTCGCGAATTGGCGCGGCAAATTCTCTCGCAAGTGCCTTTCAGCAAATGGTTTACGTCGATTGGTCGAGGCGAAAAAATCGCTTGCAAACCGGCATTCGCGGCAACTTGGGTGCCATTGGCCAGAAAAAACTGCAAATTCTGAACGAATTTCATTGACTCCCTTTCACGGCTTCGTAAAGTGGACTGTCGTCCTGGAGTTTTTCGTGCATACAGAAAAGGCAACTTGAGTCCGGGGAAGGGTCACCTTGCGGGGAATTCGCCGGTGGTCAGCCGGAAACCGAAACAAAGGAATGAAACATGTTAGTTCTTTCAAGAAAGAAAAACGAAAGCATCGTAATCAACGACGACATCACGATCGTGGTGGTCGAGATACGGGGTGACAAGGTTCGATTAGGCGTGGAGGCTCCCAAGGAAGTTCCCGTCCACCGGCGCGAAGTCTACGACGCGATCCAGCGATCAAATCAAACGCCGGAGAGCTCGGCGCGGCTCGATTCATCGGACCCGGTGACCTGAACCGCCGAATTCGCGTCGCTGGAACGAACGTTCAACCTGACCGACAGGGCCATCTTTGGCGTTTGTTGTGTTGCCCTGCGTCATTACCTCGCCCGGCGGCATTTTCGTGCCCTGTGACGCCCTCGCGAACCCGCGGCATTCCGGGCGCGTCTCAAAGGTCGTTGTTCGCTTGTGACCGACCTTGACGGTTTATCCGGAAACATTATTCTGGTGACCATCGCGCATGGCCCCTTCGCCTAGCGGTCTAGGACACCGCCCTTTCACGGCGGTAACACGGGTTCGAGTCCCGTAGGGGTCACTGGATAGCCTTTTTGTGCTTGCAATCTTCACGTCCTTGCTAACGGTCGCCTCTGCCTTTCCCGATTCGAGCCGATGCAGCCGGAACCGGAACGCCATCGCGGAATCAACATCGTCAACGGT
>JBGTFW010000310.1:0-22361 GCA_041747075.1 Pirellulaceae bacterium | reverse complement strand
TTATCCGCGACGATCCGCGAAACGTTGACCGGATGTTGCGGGGACTTTCCGTCAATCCATGCCAGGAAGTGGACTCGCACGTGATCGAAGACGTGCGAACATTCCTTTTCCTCCCTCCCCCGTTCGCGGTCGGACTCGATTTGCCGGCGCTCAACATGCAGCGCGGACGGGACCACGGAATTCCGGTGTACAATGAGGTTCGCGAGGCCTACGGCCTGCCGGCAGTCACCAGTTTCGCCGAGATCACCAGCGATTTCGAGGTTCAATCGGCCTTGCAAGCTGCCTATGGAACCGTTGACGAAATCGATCCGTGGGTTGGCGGTATTTCCGAAAAACACTTGCCTGGCGCGCAGGTTGGACCACTGATCGCCGCCGCGCTAATTGACCAATTCACGCGAGTTCGGGATGGCGACCGGTTTTTTTACAACAACGATCCCGCACTTCGGCATCCGCTGATCCATAATTATCTGAACCACATCACGCTCGGCCGAATTGCCCGGCTCAACACGCGCGAACGGCCGCCACTGAACATGTTTGAAGTGGAATAACCGCGACCGGCATCGGCGTCGCATGAATTCGAAGTACCGTTCTACTTTTTCGGGGCCTCTTTTCCCGAATCGAGCAACCGCCCGAAACCCTTGAAGAGTTCATCCTCAAGTCGGCGGCTCCCCGATTCGAGCAGTCCCTGGGCTTCCTGCTGAATCACATTGGTCGCCGCGCCGCGCAACAGATTTTGCGAGAGACCGGCCAGCGCCGAATTGTCAATTTGCGGTCGCGTTACCGTTCCCGTGACGGGCAACTGCAACTTCTGTCCGCGTAGACCCGACGCGAGCCGGTTTCCCTCCACCCATTTGTCGACGATCGGTATCTCCGCGGTCATCTGGAGCGACTGGTCCAGGCCGACGGAACCCGAAGTGCGAACCGCAACGTCGTCGATCTGGAACTGAAGGCCCTCGTGCGCGACGCGCCCGTTGCGAATCGCGAAGGGAACTTGCTGTTGAGGCAAGCTCATCCACGTGACGTTTTGTGAAGCGGCCGGCGCGACGGCTTGCAGGCTCAGCAACGAGCCATCGGCGATCCCCTTGACCTGGCGGGCGATCGTCATCAGTTGCTGTCCCAACGGCCCGGGACCGACATTCGCGCCATGCACGACGATTTTGCCTGAGACGTCGGCCAACGCGGTGTTGTCAAGCGGAATCCTCGCTCCGTCGGTTGAGAGGCTGAATTTTCCGTTGGCCGCCGTTGCGTCGGCGACGACCGGGGCGACGTAGCGAAGCCACCCGCGACAAATCTCCGGCGTCAACTCGACGTTGTCCGCGATCGGACCGGCGGGAATCGCGAGCACCGGCGAGGCACCCCGCATGTCAATCGCTGGTTGTAAAGAAATCGTGCCCCCGGCGAATTGAATCGGTACGGTCTTGATTTCCGCAACGCCCCCGGCCAGACGAATATCCGCGGTACTGCCTCCGATCGGCATTCCCAGAAGTGTTCCGGAATCGAATCCCGCGGCGGCTGCCGCCTGAAGCTGAGGATTCAGCCATGGCTGGTTTGCTCCATCCCTTGTTGGAGAAATAAATACCGGCCCGCGAACCGCGAATTCTCCGCCACGAACCTGATTGAGCGTCACCAGCCCGCCTGCGTACGACTGAAACAGCGGCTCGAGCCGCGACCAGTCGGGCGTCCAGTTCCCGCTGACATCGGCGTTCACCGAACCACCGAGGTCGCTCACGCTGCCGCTTGCCCGCATCTTCAAGGCGCTGCTCGCCACGTCGAGGTCGCGGAACACGATGCGGTCGAAAGTCGGATCGATTTGCGCACTGGAAGTAATTGTCACTTGCCGTTCCTCGAGCAGGCGGGTCCAGCCCGCTTCGCCGGCCGAAGCGTTTCGCACCGGTTGTACGGCCGTCGGCTGAGCTTGCCGCGCCGCGACGAGATCATTGATCTGCAGGTTCACGGTTCCCGCCAGAAACTCCGCGTTAGGCGTCAGATCGACGGCACCTTGCGCAAGGCCAAACCATTGCACGGCGTCGGGCTGCGAAGGCCCGAGCCACCGCAGTGTTCGCTGGACATCGGCGCGAAAGGCAACGTTGCCCGACCGCGGGAACGCACTGGTTTGCGGTTCCATCACCACGTTCCGGCCGCGCGCCGCCAAAGTCGTCGAGGTGACGCTCGCATCGGCGATTTCGATCCGTCCATTTCCGGGAGTGATGCGAACGACGGCGTTCCCCTGGAACTGCGGCTCGGAAACGTCGAGTCCATAACCCTCGAAACGAAACTCGTCGACCTGGAACTTGCCCTCGTCGATCTGGATTTGTTCGTTGGCGAGCGATACGACGGCACCCGCGTCGAGTTGCCCGGATGCCTTGAATTCGATCGGTACCCACGTTTGCAGCCGCGCCAGCCATGCAGCCGCGTCGCCCGTCACTCGGCAGTCCAGCTTTACCGGCGAACTGACGATGGGACTAACGAGTGGCTCGACCAGCGTCGCGCGCAAGGACTGAAGCGGATTTGTCAGTTCAACATTTCCACTGTCGAGTCGAAATGAGTTTGTTCCATCCGGCCCAGGCTGTAATTGTCCGGCGGCCTGCACTGCGAGATTGATTTCATCCTCCGACCAGTTCGCGATTCCCGGCAAATTGACGAGCGGTTGCTCGATACGAAAGCGCCCGCCAACGCGCATCGGTCGCACCGACAGCGAATTCCGCGGGTCTCCGTCAAACTGCCACGCCAGGTCCCCGTCAATCTTGCCGCCCAACTGAACGCCGCGCGGATCAAAGAACTGGCTGAATTGCGTCAACGCCGCGCGAAGGTCCGCGGCGATCGCGAAATCTCCCCGCTCGGCGGTCGCATTGCCGTTGATGGTGAAAAAGCCGGCCTTGCAATCGAGCGATTCAAGGATGGTCGAGTTCGATCCCTGACGCACAACA
This sequence comes from Pirellulaceae bacterium, assembly GCA_041747075.1. Lineage (GTDB taxonomy): Bacteria > Planctomycetota > Planctomycetia > Pirellulales > Pirellulaceae > CAJQPP01. The sequence goes on along the minus strand of JBGTFW010000310.1, from coordinate 19,434 downwards.
GCGGCGAGCTGGACGGGCTGGTCCCATTGAATGCGCGTCCCAGCGCGAATGGCCGAGATACCAGCACTCGAGATGTTCAGCGTCACGCGACGGTCGGCCCCTTCCGCGCGGCTGTCCGCGTTGAATTGAACCGTTCCCGATTCGATCTCGACGCCTTGCTGGAGGGGCAACGTTTCGGGCAGCATCCTCACCAGCGGTGCAACGTTTAGTGAACCCTCGGCGTGGAACTCACTCGCCGGAATCTGGCCACTTGCGACCGCCGTCAGTTGTTCCCACGTCAAAGTTCCGTCGGCCTTGAGCGAAACGAGTTCGGTGCGGCAAATGAAATCAGCGGCTTCTATCGCATCGCCCGAGAATCCCGCGCGGCCTTGTAACCAGGCGTCTTCGACACGAATTTCGTCGGTGCCGATTCGACGCGGTGCTCGCAAGCGCATTGAAGTAACCGTCACCGGCCGAAAATCGGCAGCGACACGCTCGCCCCAATTCGACCAGCCAAAAAGTGCCTCACCGTCGAGCAGGCCGCCCAACTGGATTGGCTCGACGAATCGCGTCAGCACGGGGGACGCCACATCCAGCGGCATGGACTTGCCGACGACCCGCACCTCGCCGTTGGCAAATGTCAAATCGTCATTTCCCTTGTCAATGGTCAACGTCGCGTTGAGGCGACCCCCTGTTCCTCGCGTTCCATCAAGCGCCTCAAAGGTCGCCGACAGGGGGGCGTCGTCGCCTGGAATCCGTACGACCGCCGAAAGCTCGTTCAGACTTGTCGTTTGCCCCGAAACCGTGTCGAGCATTTCAAGCTGGCCCTCATGCACGACAATTTCCATTCGCGGAGTTACCGCACCGGGGTCCGATGGCTCGATCAACGCGGCAATCGCGTCCTCGATATTGGTTCCGCCTTCGCGAACCTGGACGGTGATGACCGGCCGCTCAAGGGTAATCGTCCCCAGATTCTCGGCGTTGATCAGACCGAGCAACGTGCGCGAAGTCGTGACGTCCGGGGCAACCAGCATCGACTGACCCTCGACGTCTGTCATGTGGACGCCCGTAAATCGAACTGGCGAAAACCATCCAAGAGACATCGAATCGATGGTGACCTTGCCACGGAGCCTGGCAAGCGCGGAGTTGACGGCCGCCTGGCCGAGCGGTGTCTTGGCGACAATCACCGGCAGAAAGTAAATCAACAATCCGCCAAGGAGCAGCGCGAAAGCGAAACGCCGCTTCCGCCGGCTCGTCCCCTGACGTTGTGGCCGCGACCCCGGCAATTGTTCCTCACCGGCAGCCCCGTTTTTTCGTGATGCGGACCTTGTTCGACGACGCGCCATGGAATACGACCTGGTTTTCAAGTGTTTTGTTAATGGATTTGGCACAAGGCCCGCCCTCGCGCAGCTTCGCCCAGACCTTATAATCGACACGTTCGCCGGAGTCGCGGCAGGAAAAAGGTTGCAAGCACCTGGTTGCAAGCAAACTCGGCTAGCAACCCCGTGGGGGCAAGCTTCCAGCTTGCCAAAAATACAAGCCCGAAGCGCCAGCGAGTAAACCAGTAAGCCCCATGGGGCAAGCTGCCAGCTTGTACTCGAAAAACCAGCGCTCGAGTAGGAGTACCGCTTCGCAGAGTACAACAAGTACGAAGTAAAGTTGACCGCAAAGCTTAATTAGAAACGCGAGGAATCACTTGACCGCCAAAATTCTCGATGGGCGGGCCGCCGCCCGGGAGATTCAGGAGGAAATCCGCCAACGCGTCGACAAAATAGTCCGCGACGCGGGTCGCGCTCCAACGCTGGCGGCCGTTCTGGTGGGTGACGACCCGGCGAGCGCCGTGTACGTGCGAAACAAGGAACGCGCCTGTCGCGAGGTGGGGATTCGCAGCCAGATGCACCGGCTGGAGGGCGACATCGCGACCAACCAGCTCGTCGATTTGATCGAACAACTCAACGAGGACGATGAGGTCAGCGGAATTCTTGTTCAGCTTCCGTTGCCCCGCCAGGTCGACGCGATGCAGGTCCTTGATCTGATCAAACCGGGCAAGGACGTCGATGCTTTTCATCCGGTCAACGTCGGACTGCTGTCGCAGGGACGTCCGCGTTTTCTTCCCTGCACGCCGCACGGCGTGATGCAGGTCCTGGCCCGCAACCAGATCGCCATTAGTGGCAAGCGGGCCGTCATCGTTGGGCGGAGCGACATCGTCGGCAAGCCGTTGGCGATGCTCATGGGCGCGCGCGAGTCGCATCTAGGTGCCGATTATTGCAATGCGACGGTGACGATGTGCCACAGCCGCACGCCCGATCTGGCGGAACTGATCCGGCAAGCGGACATTCTCGTCGCGGCGATCGGTCGCCCGGCATTTGTGACCGACGAGATGGTCAAGCCAGGAGCGGTCGTCGTCGACGTGGGAATCAACCGGACGGAAGAAGGACTGGTCGGTGATGTTGATTTCGAGGGCGTTCGCAAAGTCGCTTCATGGATCACACCGGTTCCTGGAGGGGTCGGTCCATTGACCGTGACGATGTTGCTGGAAAACACACTGGTCGCGGAAACACAACGGGTCGGGATCAGTTAGCACCCGCGCGAGGTTCGATTCTGTCGCCTCAAGGTGAAAAAAGAACTGTCCAGTGCCGAACGCGGCTAGCCAGGTCGACGGCGCGTGGATGACGTGGCACTGCCGCTTGCCGTCAATCCGCGAGGGCCGGAATCTCTAATTGGACAGCGCCATGTTCGACGTAGCCACGCTTGCCAAAGCGTGGAAATTCATTAGCGAAACCGGAATTCCCGCCGTTTGGCAACGGCAGCTACAAACACCGCGAAACCGTAATTCCCGCCGCTTGGCAATGCCTACAAACACCGCGATTCATACGACGGCACTGACAACCGGGCACTTTGCCACGGCCAGGCTGCAATGAAGGAAGGCGCGACAGGCGGCTTCGCAGTCGAGCCAGCGCCCGAGAACTGTCCACTGCCGAACGCGGCTGGACAGTCTAACCGGAACCGCAATGCGCAGTGTGATCCGTGTAACACATCGCAATCCATTCCAGGGACCGCGGCGGTACTTTGTCGACGGTCGATGCAATTTGCTCGCGATAATCGTTCCAATGCCGCATCGGCCCATGATGGGTTGCCATCGTTTCTGTCGCTTGTGCAGAATACGATAACCGTTATCCGCGATCCGGAAAATTCTCCGGAAATACTCTTTTCCCTCCGATCCTTTCGAAAACCAACCATGACTCGTTACCGTTTTGCGTTTCAATTGACGGCTTTCCTGATCCTCGCAGCCGGTTGCCAATATTTGTCGACCACCATGCACAACAACCCCGCGGGAGCGTCGACCGCGGCGACATCGGCGGCCGGCAGCCAGGAGGTGACAGCGCCCGGATTCGCGGTTGTCGAACTGTTCACTTCGCAAGGATGCAGTAGTTGTCCACCAGCCGACGAATTGTTGCGACAATTGGCCCGCCGGAACAGCGAAAATGGCGAACCGGTATTTTGTCTTTCGTTTCACGTTGATTACTGGAATCGGCTCGGCTGGACCGACCCGTACAGTGAAGCGGCTTTTACCCGACGTCAACACGCCTACTCGAACGCGTTTGACTTTGATCGGGTGTACACGCCCCAAATGATTGTCAACGGCAAGCACGAGTTCGTCGGTTCGCAACAACGAGATGCCGACAAGTTTATTAATCAGGAGTTGGCTGATTCATCCGACGTCGTCGTCAAGCTCGATGCCGTACCAACGGAAACAGGCACGCTCGAAGTCATTTACGGCGTGGTTGGCCACGGAGAAAATGATCAACTGAATATTGCGATCGTGGAGAACAGCGCTGGCAACGAAGTGCCTCGCGGTGAAAACGCCGGCAAGTCGCTTTCTCATGCAAACGTGGTTCGCGCCCTCGAAACCGTTGAACTGGATGCGCAGGGCAAGGGTCGCCAGGTCATGGAGATTCCCGGCGAGATGGCGGTCGGCTCATTCTCGGTCATTGCCTGGGTTCAAGACAGGACGACGATGCATATCGCGGGTGCCCGGCGGATTGTTCCCGGCGACCGCAGCGCCAATCAGCTCAATTTGACCGCCGATCAATGGCGTCAACGACTGACTCCCGAACAGTTTGACATCACTCGTGAAATGGGAACCGAGCCTTCCCACACGGGTACCGACGCCCCATCGGCGAAATCGGGCTTGTACACCTGTGTCGGGTGCGGTGCGCGATTGTTTGACGCCAAAACCAAATTTGAATCGGGCACCGGCTGGCCCAGTTTCTGGCAACCACTCGCCGATGGTTCGGCTGGCACGGCCCCCGACCATTCGCTGAACGTGGTTCGGACGGAAGTCAAATGCGAGCGGTGCGGCGCGCACCTCGGTCACGTTTTTGACGACGGTCCACGCCCCACGGGACAACGCTGGTGCATGAATTCGCGCGCGCTGGAATTCACTGAAACGGGCGAAGCCGGGCAATCCGGTGAAAAGACGTCCGGCGACCCTCGAGGAGTGAGCGGCTCGAAATCGGATCGCAAGTAGTCCCAGGTTCCGAATCGCGCGTGCCCGATATGCTCATCGATTTTCCTCTACTTTTATAAAAGGCTATCCCAATGAAAAGCGCGTTACTTCTTTCCACTTTTGCCGCGGGTCTCCTCGCGATCTTCTTCGCGGGTGGTTCGCCCGCCACAATTGTTCCGGCCACGGACGCCGCCCTGCCACTGCCGGAAAAGGACCTTCAATATGAGGAGGGAGTCACGGAAGCGACGGTGGTCGTTGCCGGAGGATGTTTCTGGTGTACCGAGGCGGTATTTGAGAAAATCCGCGGCGTAACGCAAGTCGTTCCCGGATACTCGGGAGGCACGCGGGAAACCGCGACTTACGACGACGTTGCACGAGGCCGGTCAACTCACGCCGAGTCGATCCAGATCACTTTCGACCCGACCGAGGTCAGCTTCGCCAAAATCATGCAGATTTTCTTCACCATGCATGACCCGACCCAGTTGAACCAGCAAACTCCGGATATTGGCAAGCAATACCGTTCGGCTGTTTTTTTTGCCAACGAGTCGGAACGGGAGATCGTTGCGGCGTATATCAAACAACTTGATGAATCGGGTGCGCTCGACAAACCGGTTGCAACGACTCTCGAACCGCTTGAAATTTTTTTCCCCGCCGAGGATTATCACCAGGACTATGTCCAGCACAATCCACGCGACGGGTACGTTGTCCAGTGGGCGTTGCCAAAACTCGCCAAGGTCGAGAAACTGTTTCCCGACGACCTCAAACGGAGCGGTGAAGCCAACGAGAACAAGGGCAAGGGGAGCGGTCGCGGCAAGGAGGGTAACCGGGGATCAGGCTCCTCCAAAAAGTAATGCCACCCTCATTCCAACCGGCTAAACCACTTCAATAGATGATCATGTCCGCAAGAACCCGGACGATTATTCAATGGACTTCCGCGGCGGTCATCATTGGCAGCATCATGCTCGCAATCCGGGCGCTGCCGCTCAACGACCTGATGGAGGGACTTCGAACGTGGATCGAGGGGCTGGGCGTGTGGGGACCGATCGTTTTCGCGTTGATCTATATCGTGGCGACCGTCTGTTTTGTGCCGGGAGCCATCCTCACACTCGCGATTGGCGCGACGTTTGGACTGCTCGTTGGATTTATTACCGTTTCGATCGGGAGCGTGATCGGTGCCGCGCTCGCTTTCCTGATTTCACGGTATGTGGCGCGGGGGACGATCCAGCGAATGGCGGATTCCAGTCCAAAGTTCGGAGCGATTGACGAGGCGATTTCCGAAGGGGGCTGGAAAATTGTCGGTTTGCTTCGGTTATCGCCCGCCATTCCGTTCAACTTGCAAAACTACCTGTACGGTCTCACGAAGATTGTATTCTGGAAATACGTCCTGGTAAGCTGGATTGCGATGGCACCGGGGACGTTCCTTTACGTCTACATTGGACATATCGCCGGGATGGCGGCGGGCGGCGAAAGTGGCGGGACGGGAAAGTGGATATTGCTGATCGTCGGTTTGCTGGCGACCGTGCTTGTGACAGTTTACATAACCCGGCTTGCGAAAGGCAAACTCAAGGAGACGAGTGTGAAGGACCCGGACAAAGACATCGAATCGAAGCAACAAAAACGGGACGATTCGAAAACGGGTTCCGCCACGAGGCCCCTCGTGTGGGCCTTCGTCGCCGTGGTCTTTCTGGCCGGGGCGATCGCCGCGCAGTTCCAGTCCGAGGCGATCGCGTCGTTGCTCGGTGGCGTCGGCGGCGGACCTCCTGCCGTCGAAATGCAGGAAACCTGGGAAGTCAAGCGTGGCGGGCCAACCTTCGACCATGGTCTGTTCGATCAGGTCCTCGAACAGCATGTCGACGAAGATGGCTGGGTCGATTACGCGGGACTCAAGCAGGATTCGAGCAAGCTCGACCAGTACATCGCCAGCCTCAACGAAGCGCCGCTGGAAACACCGGGACGAAACGAAAAGCTGGCGCTTCTGATCAACGCCTACAACGCGTTCACGCTGAAACTGATCGTGGAAAACTATCCCCTCGAATCGATCAAGGATATTCGCGCCCGCGATCGATGGGAAGCCGAACGGTGGAAGGTCGGCGGCCAGACCTGGAGCCTCAACCAGATCGAACATGAACAAATCCGGCCGAACTTCAAGGAGCCGCGAATTCATTTCGCGCTCGTTTGTGCCGCGGTCGGTTGTCCGCCGCTTGCCAAAACGGCGTACCGGGGAGAAACCATTGAAACGCAACTCGCCGCGCAAACGGATTATGTCCACAGTCACAAGACGTGGTTGCGAGTCGACGGCGGGAACAAGACAATTCACCTCACCAAACTGTATCAATGGTACGATGGCGATTTTGAACAGAGCGCTGGCACGGTGGTGGAATTTGTCGCCAGCGTATCCGACGAGGCCGCGCAACTGACGGCCGATGACTCGAAACCGCGCGTCCGGTATCTCGATTATGACTGGGCGCTGAACGATGCTAAAAACCGGCAACCGCGCTGATCCTGGAATTTCGCCGATCGAACGCGCGCTGGCGCGCACCGTTGCGATCATCCCGATGCTCAATGAGGAGGACTCGATCGGGAGAGTTCTCAACGAGCTTCCGGGTTTGCAACAAGTCATCGTGGTCGACAATGGCTGCACGGACGACAGCCCGCGGATCGCGCGAGAGAACGGGGCGCTGGTCGTTCGCCAGCCGCGACGCGGCTACGGGGCTGCTTGTCTGGCCGGACTTCGCGCCGCCGAGCGGCTGCAACACGAATCGGGTTGTGACATCCGGTTCATTTTGTTTATCGATGCCGACTACAGTGACTATCCGCGGCAAGCCACGCGCATTATCCAGCCACTTGCCGACGGTGTATTCGATTTCGTGATCGGGTCGCGGCTGAAAGGGAACCGGGAGCGGGGCGCGATGCCCGTTCAGGCGCTGTTCGGGAACCGTCTGGCCTGTTTTCTGATGCGCGTCTTTTGGGGGGGCAGGTTTACCGATCTGGGACCCTTTCGCGCCATTCGTTTCGATGCCTTGAAAGGTCTTCACATGGCCGATCAGGGTTTTGGCTGGACGATCGAGATGCAGATCAAGGCGCTGCGCAACCGCCTGCGATGCGTCGAGGTCCCCGTCGATTACCGGCGACGCGTCGGTGCCAGCAAGATCAGCGGCACGATTGCCGGGACCGTCAAGGCGGGTTACAGGATTCTGTATACGATTTTCAAATACCGCTTTCTTCGTACTCGATGACCGCCGCCGACCAGGACCGTAGTCTCCCGGGGAAAGACTCCGACAGCCGCCTGTTGACTGGACTTGCGATTTCGGGCGGCATCCTCCTTGCCGGTTACTTGTCCATCACGCTGATGGGTGATGAATATGACTATAACGTTCCGAATACCGAACGCCCGATTGTTCTCGTAACTTCCATCTATTTCGGGATGTCGCTCGTTTCGCTGGCCGCCCTGTGGTTCGCCACGCGAATCGAATCCAGGAAGCGCTGTCTGGTCGGAATGGTTCTCGGTTTTGCCTTGCTGTTTCGATTGTCTCAGCTCGGTTCGCCACCCTTTCAGGAAGTGGACCTGTACCGGTATATGTGGGACGGGAAAGTCGCGGCAAACGGGATTTCCCCCTACACGTTCAGCCCCGCCGAGGCGCGATTCAGCAATCTTTCGACTGACGATGGAAAGCGGCTTGATCAACTCGCGCGAAGCACGCCATCAATTCAAACGATTGTGTCGCGCGTGCATTTCGGAGATTATACAACGCTCTATCCGCCAGTCAGCCAGTTTGTATTTGCTGTAGCCATGAAACTCGTTCCCGACGATGCCAGTGTCGGGATGCACCTGCTGGTCATGAAGTCGGTTCTGACCGCCTTTGATTTTGGAATCCTGCTGGTAGTCGTCCGGTTGCTCACCTGTCTCGGCAAGCATGCAGGCTGGAGCATCGTCTATGGGTGGAGTCCGCTGGTCGTCAAGGAGTTCGCCAACAGCGGCCACCTCGATTCAATTGCCGAATTGTTTATGATGCTGGCCCTCTGGGCGATCGTTGTCGTGATCCGGAATCGTCGCGCCAGTCCCGGTTCGGGAACCCTTTCCCGAAGTAACGGACTGGTCGCAAGCGCTGGCGCTTTGCTGGCGCTTGGATTTGGCGCGAAGCTCTTTCCGATTCTCCTCGCCCCGTTGTTCCTGGCGGTGATCAAGTCCGTACAGGGCTGGCGGTCAGCGCTGCTCTTTCTCGCGGCGTTTATTCCTGTCTCGGCCGCGGTCATGATGCCGATGCTGAGTTCTCCGGCGGCTCGCCCTGACGAGGACTCGTCCGGCCAACCCATGGGGTCGCCGTCCGTGGAGGTATCAAAGGAGGGACTCACGTCGTTTCTATCGGCGTGGAGGATGAATGACCTGGCCTTTTCACTGGTCTATGATAATTTGCGCGTCACACATCAACCCGACGGAGCAGTCGACGAGCCGTGGTGCCGCTTCACAACCCGCGGCTGGCGACACAGGCTGAACGAACGGCTCGGCGCGTGGCTTCCACCGGGCGATCAAGCGTTTCGGCTGGCTCGCGTGATTACGCTGGCGACGTGGATGTTGATCGCGGGCCTCGTTATCGCGCGATTCCTGATTTCGACACGCAACGGGCCGGAATCCGACAATGGCGCGCCGACGAGGTTTCTGGAATCGGGTTTTCTGATGATCGCCGCGTTTTTCTGCTTGCTACCGACCCAGAATCCGTGGTATTGGACATGGGCGTTGCCGCTGGCGTGTTTCGCGGGCAATCGGGGCTGGTTGCTCGTTGCGCCGATGTTGTTTATGTACTATCTGCGTTTCTGGTTTGAAACGCTGGACGGGACGTTTTTTTTCCGAATCGGTGGCTTTGAGTACAGCGGCGCGGGACTGTTTGATTACGTCGTCGTCTGGCCGGAACACCTTGTCCCGCTGTTCGCCGTGCTGGTGATTTCGCGCGTCAAGCGTTCCGCCGACCGTTGCCGAAGACATGGGCGCGTGTAGTCATGGCGCAAGGCAAGTTCACTCGCTTGCGCTACTTGCAATTCGGGCTTGTATTGCCACTTACCGGTTCCGCTGCTCTTCGATGTACTGGCGGTCGGAGGGGTCGAGCTTGTCGATCGGCACGTTGACTTTCGAGCCGTTGGCCTTTTCGAGAACGACTTGATCCCCGGAAATTTCCACGAGCCGCGCCTCGACCTCGAACTTGCCAGTCGTATCGCGGAAAGTCCGCACGGGCTGATCGGCAAACGTCCGCGAGTCGCCCGGGTCGCCGGAGGGTTCTCCGTCGCCCGCGTCGGCGGATGCGTCACCACTGACCGGCTGTAAGTCGAGCGTTCCAAGGTACTTCTGGTCGGCTTTGCTCAGGTCCTCAGGTTTGATGGTGACCGTCGAGCCATCCTTTTTGCGCAAGACCACGGACGAGCCATCCGCGGATTCCGCAATCGCCTCGATTCGGTGCTTGCCGCTCTTGTCGCGAAACGTGCGGAATTCAGGAGCGATCTTTTCGCCGACCATTCCGTCCTTTTCAGCGGCCTTGACGAGCTTTTCGATTTCCTCGTCAAGATTCTCGCGGATACTGTCAAAGCGGATCACGCCCTGATGGTCCACCAGCATGATCGTCGGGAATGCGCGAATCCCGAATGCCCGAACGATGGGACCTCCGGGGCCGTCGTAAAACGATCGCCAATTGAGTTTGTTTTTCTTGATCGACGTGCGAACGGTGTCAAGTGTATCGTCGTTATTGACACCCAGCAAAACAAAGGGGCGACCTTGCATTTCTTCCACGAGCGACCGCTCGTGCGGGAACATGGCCCGGCAAGGCGGTCACCAGTCTCCCCAAAAATCGAGCATGATGACCTTGCCTTCATAGTCGCTAAGCCGGAACTCGGAACCTTCCACATCGCGCCCCGTGATTTCCGGAATCAAGTCCCCGGCGTTCAATCCCACGGTCGCGCTCGCATTCATCGTTGTAAACGCTGCGACCAGTTCGCTCGACTCGCCGTCTCCTGTTTCACCCTCCTCTTCACTCATCGACGGCTCGTCGTCACCGCGGCCTTCTTTCTCGTCGTTACCCGACTTGGGTGGTCGTGCGTCGTCTCGCGGCGCGACGGGTGGTTGGACGGGCGTGGCGGAATTTCCATCCAGTCCGGGAGGCGTCGGCTGTGCAGGTTTCTGGTTTGCCGGAACCGTTGGCACCGTTGTGCCTGGTTGAACGCCGCCGGAATTATCACCGGGTCGAGGAGGATTTTCCCGCGACGCCGTTTGGTCGTCGGAGGAACCGCCGCAACCGCCCAACGCGATTGTCAAGGCGGTTGCCATCAAGATTCGTTTCATGACACACCTGAAATGGAAATGGAAGTAGAAGTGATCAGGGAAAGGCCTTTTTTAAGTGCGCGGTTGCCGAGTCAAATTGTGGTGGACTTCGCCCTTTTGCCGGCCCCCATTTGCCGAGTCCGCGTACCGGACATTGTGTCCTGGATGGGGGCGAAATCCAACCATCCCGAATAGGAGTTCAAGGAGAAACACCGGATTTTTTTCGCCGGGACCGTTGCCGACCAGGCCGGAACCCGGATGGGCTGATGAACATCCATTGGTATGGGCCGACTGTTGAAATGTTCATCAGCCCGGGATCCGGGGGCGGTGCGGCAGTCAAAACCGGCTCAAACGGGGAAACAGGCACAGGCCGTCCGGCCGTTCCATTCAATATTTTCTGCGCCGGCCCACGTCGTTCGTCGCGAACCCGCCGCCTGTTCTTTCCGCGGAGCGACCGCGTGGTCGATATTTCAGATATGTCATTTGCCAGCGACATTCTGGAAAAAGCATTCGTTCAGCGGGCAACCGTCACGGGACGGATGTGTCTGATCGCACTGACGACCGCGATCGTTTTCGCACCGTCGGTTCATGGCCAGCTCGTGCCGGTCGCCCGCAAGCAAGCGATGACGTGGGGCCAGCCCGGCGGAATTCCCTCCAATTCGCTGAATGAACTGGAGGAACTGCCCGCGCCGACCGACTCGATGACCGTCGACATGGCGACGTCGATTCGGCAGGAGTCGAACCCGTGGTCGGGCGAGGCGAGCGGTTTCGCTCCGGATGAAAGCGATCAGTCATCTTTCGGGGGCCTGCCGACGGAGATCATTCGCCAGCGCTATCCGGACGGCCGCGTTCAAATCGAGCGCTACGTCACGCAGGACCGCGAGGGGAACTTTCTTAACCACGGACCCTGGACGCTCTATGCGCGCGGCGGACAGGTCATCGCGCGCGGCCAGTTCCTCAACGGACAGATGTCGGGTAACTGGCATCGCTGGCACTCATCGGGCGGCGAGGGACTTTTTGCCGAGCCACCCTTTACGTCCTTCCAGGGACCCTTCCTTTCAGTATGCGACTTTGTATCCGGCGAGCCGAGCGGCCTGTGGACGGTCATGGATGCGCGGCGACGCAAGATACTCGACATTCACTATGACGAGGGGCGGCGCGACGGACTTGCGACGTGGTACTGGCCCAACGGAATTCGAATGCGCCAAGTCGAGTTTTCCAGGGGACAACTCGACGGCGAAATGATCGAATGGGATCAGGGCAATCGCGTTACGCGACGTTCCTCATGGGACAACAACCGCGAGTTAATTACGCGAACCGGCTGGTTCCATCGCAACCAGAAACGAACGGAAGACCATTTCCTCGGACCAACGATTCGTTTTTCGGGCGAAGACGACTGGTGGAACGCGCTCCCCGCGCCATTCGAGGTCGATGGCGAGGAAATCCAGCATGGACCTTCCTCGGAATGGTATCCCAACGGCCAGGTCAAGATGCGCGGCCAGTTCCGCGATGGGTCAAGGGCGGGGGCGTTTGTATGGTGGCACGACAACGGTCAACGACAGACGGCGGGCCAATACCAGGAGGGTGACAAGCAAGGCGAATGGAACTGGTGGCATGCCAACGGCGCCTTGGCCGTGAGGGGCCGTTACGAGAACGATCTTGCAATCGGTGAGTGGACATGGTTTGAGGAAAATGGAACGCTGGAACACCGGGAGGTCATGGACGGCCAGCGTAGTCTGGAGGAGTTGCAAGGCGGCGAGGGTTTTTCCGACGCGATGGAAACAATTGACGGAACGATCGACTCGGCCACCTCACGGGACTCCGCCAATGACGCGCTTCCAATGACCGGAGACTTTGGATTATCGATTCCCAATGAAACTGGCAGCGATCGGGAATAGCCTCGACCGGAACAATCGTCCCAAGCCGCACGAGTGGATTCTTAACGGCGCAGTTCTCGCCGAAAGCGAAAAGGCTGGCCCATCGGCATTTCTTTCCCCATGACCTGACGTAGAGTTTGAATAGCCCCGCGAATAGCAGGTCGTGGCCGATGTATACGCCTGACACCGGGGTCCGCGCGCTTTACCCGTCCAAATGTCGCTGGCCGCGGGAGGCAGGCGAACCGAAAGCAAGTCGCTTCCTTTGGAGTTGTCGATGAAAACCACTAGCACGTTGATACGGAAATTCGGTCGCTTTTTCGTTGACGAAAGCGGGCCCACCGCGGTTGAATATGCCATTATGCTGGCCATTATCCTCGTGGGCTGCATTGCCGCCGTCCTTTCGACGGGAGATGTTCAGCAAGCCCTCTTTTTCGACTCCGCGAGGGAAATGAGCGACAAGATTCAGCCCTGAGTGAAATTCGCACCGGAAACTGTCCGGACAGCCACCGATTTGAGGACAGGCTGGAACGAACAAACCAGCGGTGCCGGGACGTTTCGGGAATTATTCTTTCTTTTTCCCCAAAATCCCTCTTGCCCGCTTGTCCACGTTCTATGGTTTGGCGTCACGCTGTCGTTTCGCCAATAGGATTCGCGAACGACAGTGCCTCGACGAGAGTTGAATGAAAACAAGGGCACATTAGCGGGTACCACCATGAAGAACAGGGACTCCGAACGTTCGCGCAAGTCCGTCCTGGCAATCGCGTTGCTGTTATTGTTGTTGATGTTCGGGGGGATTTTCGCTGCCCGCTCGATCAACACGGACAGAACCTCTCGTCGTCCCATGCGGTATCCCGCCCAGTGGGCAAACTGTGGACTTCCATTTTTCCCGGGAGCTGAGCTGGTGGAAGTGAATTCCCCAAACCAGTTCGAGCTGATCACCCCGATGTCGGGATCGCAGGCAAGAGACTTTCTCGAATCGCAATTCAGCGAGCGATCCTGGGACTCGGTCGAGCCGACGAACCCGCGGGGTCCGCACGACAGCGAATTCTTCAACGAAGAGAATGAAGTCTTCGTGACGATATCGCCCGTTTCGGGATCGAATGAAAGATCGCGCGTAAAGATCACGATTCGACCCTACAATTCGGTCGCCGACAACAACGTCCCGGCCGACTATTCCGGCACTTCGGTAATGATTGCTGATTAGGTTGGACCCACCCGCTCAAGATGGACTTCCTGTCCATCTCCATCATCAACTCGTACCGGGTACCGGGTACCGGGTACCTCTTCACCTCTCGCCTCCCTCGCAGGCTGCTTGTCCGTGGCATCGTTGTTTCGGTAGACTGGTCGTATTCGTCGGTCACTGACGTCCTCAAGCCGCAACCCCAGGCGCCTGACCAGAATTCCGGGGCGTTCCCGGTATTCGAGCCTTGCCGCGGGGACCACGGGAGAAGCCGGAAACATGTTCAACTCTTTGCAATTGTGGTGCCGCCACTGCCTGGTGATATTGATTGGTCTTTCCCCCTGTGTCGTCATGGCGCAGCAATCCTCGACGAACCCAGGGGCGGAGAATCGAAAGCCGATGCCAGCCACCGCCAAATCGATCTTGCTGAGGGAATGGACGGGACCCTATGGCGGCGTTCCCCCGTGGCGATCGGTCGATCCCGCCGAGTTCCTTGATGCGTTCGACGCGGCCATCGAAATGTCCACCGCCGACGTCGAGGCGATTGCCAACAACGCCGAACCGCCGACGTTTGAGAACACTTACGTTGCCCTCGAAGTCGCGGGCCGCGCGCTGGAAAGGCTGGAAGCGATCTTTGGCGTTCACACTTCCAACCTCAACGTCGATACGATTCCCGAAATTGAACAAAAGGTTGCGCCGAAACTTTCGCAACATTACGACTCGATCATCCAGAACGAAAAGCTCTTTGAGCGACTGGAAGCGGTTTATCACAGCGACGAGTTGAAATCGATGACGCTCGCGCAACAGCGGCTGGTTGACGACCGTTACAAGGACTTCGTCCGTCAGGGTGCCAAACTCGATCCGGAACAAAAGGAAAAACTTTCGGAAATCAACACGCAACTCGCCGGCCTCTTCACGCAGTTCAGCCAGAACGTCCTCGCCGATGAAGCCGGACACATCACGTGGATCAACAACGAGGCGGAACTGGCCGGCTTGCCCGAGAGTGTCGTCGACGCGATGGCGTCCGCCGCCGAAAACCGGGGCGGGGAAGGGCAGTCACCCGGGAAATGGGCCGTGACCAACACGCGCTCGTCGATGGAACCCTTCCTCACCTACGCCGACAATCGCGAACTGCGCGAGCAAGTCTGGCGTCGCTACTACAGTCGCGGTGACAACGGCGACGAACATGACAACAACGCGATCATTACGGCAATCCTCAAGCTCCGCGCCCAGCGCGCGCTGCTGCTCGGTTACAAGACCCATGCCCACTGGCGGCTCGAGCCGCAAATGGCCAAGAAACCCGAGGCCGCGATGGACCTGATGCTCAAGGTCTGGCCCAAGGCCGTGCAGCGCGTCCGCGAGGAAGTTGCCGACATGCAGGCGGTCGCCGACCGCGAAGACGCCGGGATCACGATCGAACCGTGGGATTACCGCTACTACGCCGAAAAGGTGCGGAAGGAAAAGTACGATCTCGATTTCAACCAGGTGCGGCCCTACCTGCAACTGGAAAAACTCCGCGAGGCGATGATGTGGGCGGGCGGTGAGGTCTTCGGGTTCGAGTTCCATCCGATTACCGACGTGCCAGTCTTTCACCCCGATGTTCGCGTGTGGGAAGTCCTTCGCGACGGCCAGCACGCGGGACTGTGGTATCTCGATCCGTACGCCCGCCCCGGCAAGCGAAGCGGAGCCTGGATGACCGCCTACCGCGAGCAGGAAAACATCGACCACCCGGTGATGCCGATCGTCTCGAACAACTCGAACTTTATTCAGGGAAAGGCGGGAGATCCGGTCCTGATTTCGTGGGACGACGCGACGACGCTGTTCCATGAGTTCGGACACGCGCTCCATGGCCTTTGCAGCCAGTGCCGGTACCCATCGCAATCGGGAACCAGCGTCGCGCGGGACTACGTTGAGTTCCCCTCGCAACTGAACGAGCACTGGCTCTCGACGCCGGAGGTTCTCAAGCAGTTCGCGGTCCACTACGAGACGGGCGAACCGATGCCCACGGAGTTGCTCGACAAGATCGAAAAGGCGGCCACGTTCAATCAGGGCTTTTCGACCGTCGAATATCTTGCCAGCGCGCTGGTCGACATGAAACTGCACCTGGCGGGTGACGTCCTCATCGATCCCGACAAGTTCGAACGCGAGACGCTCGAGGAACTCGGTATGCCGCGTGAAATTGTCATGCGTCACCGGACTCCGCAGTTCAATCACGTCTTTGCCGACGATGGTTATTCGGCGGGTTACTACAGCTATCTCTGGTCGGATGCGTTGACGGCGGACGCGGCGGAGGTCTTCGAAGAGGCGGGAAGTTATTACGATCCGAAGCTCGCGAAGAGCCTGTTTGACAATATTTTTTCGGTGGGCGACACGATCGATCCGGCGGACGGCTTCCGCGCCTTCCGCGGCCGCGACGTTGACACCCGCGCGCTATTGAGAAAACGCGGTTTCCCCGTCGATTGACGGGATATCCAATTCCTGCCCCTCGTACTCGTACTCCTGCTCGTACTCCTGCTCGGGCTCGGAACGACGTTGAATGACCGCATCGCATCTCGTCGGTAGCGATCATGTCTTTCGATCGGGGATTAAGACGGGACTTGCAGACCCCCCGAAAGTATGTGACGATTTGGCACGTCGACGGTTGAGCGGTTTTGGCTTACGATTCTCCCGGCCCAGGTAATTCAACGGGTCATTGTCCGCCGTCGCCGCGCGGTTTTGGCCTTGCTCCGCAGCCGAAATCGCCGTTGATGAGCCGCCATCGCCGCGGCTCAAACCGGAAAAAAAGCGCTGGTATTTCAGAAAGGTCTCGGAGGCCTGTGAGGTCCCATTGACTCATGCAAGAGTTCCATTTCCCCAACTGGGTCAACAAGTTCACGCTGCTGATCATCGGCGGGCTGTTGCTGCTGGGCGGCTATCTCGCAACGGTTCTCTACGCGGCAACGCTCCCCACCACGGTTAACGTCGGGCATCGACCGGTCCAGCCCGTTCACTACAGTCATAAATTGCACGCCGGCGACCTCAAGATCGACTGTCGTTACTGTCACAATACCGTCGAAACGGCTGCTCATGCCGCGATCCCGCCCACCGAGACTTGCGGCAATTGTCATGGCGGCAACCGGGTCAACGGCACCGACCTCGGCACGGTTTTTTCGACCAGCGAACTGCTTGAGCCGGTTCGCAAGAGCCTTGAAACACGCGACCCGATCCTCTGGATCAAGGTCCACGACACTCCCGACTTTGTGTACTTCAATCACGCCGCCCACGTGACACGCGGCGTCAGTTGCGTCGAATGCCACGGTCGAGTCGACAAGATGGAAATCGTCGAGCAGGTCAAGCCGCTCTCGATGGCGTGGTGCATCGAATGTCATCGCAATCCGGAAACACACATTCGCGATCCCGAACTGGTGACGCAACTTGATTTCCTGCCGCCGCACGAGAATTACGGGCGCGAGTGGGCGGAAAAACTCGGCATCAAACCCAACATCAGTTGTTCCACCTGTCACCGATGAACCAACCAATCCCTGGCGAACACGGTAACGACGAGGGCCGTCGCTATTGGCGAAGCCTTGACGAATTCCATGGTGATCCGCAATGGGAAGCCCTCATCGACGAGGAGTTTGGCAATGCCGCTCCGCCGCCCACCGACGGACTTTCGCGGCGAAAGTGGCTTCAGTTAATGGGTGCGTCGCTGGCCTTTGGCGCGACGATGACTGGCTGCCGATATCCGGCGCAAAAGATCGCCCCGTTTGCCTTTCGCCCGCACGGTCGCACGCCGGGAATTCCGGAAAGCTATTCCACGATGCTGGAGTTTGGCGGGATTGCCCGGCCACTCGTCGCAACGGTGTATGACGGCAGGCCAATCAAACTCGACGGAAACCCCGATCACCCGGACACGCGCGGGGCCTCGGACGTCTTTACGCAAGCGACGATCCTTGAACTGTATGATCCGGACCGCAGTCGCGCGTCGGCCCGTGCCGGAGAGAACGGCCAGGAGGAAGTGACGTGGGAGGAGGGTGCCGAAGCGCTCAAGGCCCTTGCCAACGGAGACGGAATGGCCGTCCTTGCCGAACCGTGCAGTTCGCCGACGCTCCGCCGCTTGCGCGAAAAGCTGCTGGAGCAAAATGCGTCGGCGCGGTGGTACGAATTCACTTCGATCACGACGGACCATTCCCGCACGGGAGTGCGGATGGCGGTGGGAGACGCGGGCCGCCCGGTATACCACCTGGAAAATGCCAAGGTGATTTTGGCCGTGGACGCCGATCCGCTCGGTCTCGACCCGGCGATGATTCGCCTGTCGCGGGACTTTGCCGCTAGCCGCGACGCGGACAACGGCCGCATGAGTCGTCTATACAGCGTCGAAAGCGACTTCACGACGACCGGAGCGATGGCCGACCACCGGCTGGCGCTGCGGTTTACGCAAGTCGGCCCGTTCCTTGCCGCGCTTGAGGCGGCACTCGACGGAAATCCAGGCGAAGTCGACAAGACCTTGCCGGAAACCGAGCGATTTCTCGCCGCCGTCGCGAGCGATCTGGCGGCCAATCGCGGTACCAGCGTTGTCATGGTCGGCCCGTGGCAACCCGCGGACGTTCACGCCCGCGCGATGCGAATTAACTCAAGGCTTAACAACATCGGTTCAACGGTGACGTTCGTTCCCACTGTCGAAGCGCGTGACGAGCCGGGCGTTGACCAGCTTGGCGAACTGATCTCGGCGATCCGGTCGGGCGAGGTCAAGACGTTGCTGGTGCTCGGCGGCAACCCGGTTTTCTACGCCCCCTCGGACCTCGAGTTTGCCGACGCGCTCGGTGCCGTTCCCCAGTCATTTCACGTTGGCATCTATCGCGATGAAACGTCGAATCTGTGCAACTGGCACTTGAACGCCGCCCATCCGCTGGAGTGCTGGGGGGACGGCACGTCCGTAAATGGCTCGACGCTCATCGCCCAGCCGCTTATTGATCCGCTGTTTGGCGGATGGTCGGCGATTGAGTTGCTGGCGGTCTTGACGGGCGAAGCCGAATCGAGCGGTGCGTTGAGCGGTCAGGCGGAAGCCGATTCCAACACCGCGGAAACCTCCGAAGCGCCCGCGACTCCAGGCCGGGAATTCGAGGACGCCGCGCGCCAGTCGCACAAGGGGCACATGCACTACGTCGGGATGGCGGCGGTCCAACAAACGCACCTGGCGTCGCTTGGCGGCGGGCGCCCGGAGAACGCATGGCGCAAGGTCCTCCGTGATGGTTTCATCGAGGGAAGCGCACTGTCCGGCGGAACCGAAGGTGACGTGTCAATTCGCGAAATGTCGTTGCCCGCCGACGACGGGAGCTGGAAGACTTCGTGGACCGGTGGTGACGCCGAGTTGATCTTTCGTCCATCGAAAAGCATTTACGACGGTCGCTACGCGAATAACGGATGGTTGCAGGAGTTGCCTGAACTGCTGACGAAACTGACCTGGGACAACGCCGCACTGGTCAGTCCGACGACCGCCGACACGCTCGAACTGACGCATGGAAAAATTGTCAACCTGAAAGTCGGCGAGCAAACGATTTCGCTGCCGGTGTACGTGATGCCGGGCCTGGCGGCGGGCACGATT
>JBGTFW010000309.1:0-6508 GCA_041747075.1 Pirellulaceae bacterium | reverse complement strand
CGGGCGAGGCGATTGGGCCGCGTCGCCCGGTGCACCCCGTCGTTGCCCGCTTCTCGCCGGGCGGCCACGCGACTCGCGTCGTTCGGATTCCGGCGGGATCGCCGTCAACGTGACACGCTTCTTGTCCATGTCGACCGCCTGGACCCACACATCGAGGTTGTCGCCGACGGCGAAGTGCATGTGCGGGTCGCGAATGAATTGCCGGGACAAGCGGCTGATGTGAACCAGGCAACTGTCGCCCATCCCGATGTTCACAAAGACGCCAAAATCGACGACGTTGACGACCTGACCCCGAAGCTTCATTCCAGTCTTGATGTCCTCGAATTTGACGACGCTGGTTCGGAAAATGGGCGCGAAATGGTTGTCGCGGGGATCGAACCACGGATTGCGCAATGCGCGAAGCAAGTCGCGCACCGTCATCTCGCCGACTCCCAGTTGCTGGGCCAGGTCGACCGGATCGATTTCGCGCAGCCGTCGCACGAGTTCGCGCCGGCGATTTGCGGATTCCGTGGCGTCCGCGGCGCGACCCTCCGGTTTGCCTTCGGAGGTTTCGTCGCCGTCGCAGTCCGTCGCGTGATCGGGCCGCGCGGTGGGTGGAGGAAAAAGGTCTTCCAGCTTTCCACCGACTCGCTCGACAATTCCCAGCGCCAACTCGTAGCTTTCGGGATGAATGCCCGTCCGGTCGAGGAGGTTTTCGCTGTTGTCAACGCGGAGAAAGCCGATGGACTGGTTCCACGTTACTTCGCCCATTCCGGAAACCTTGCGAACGTCATCACGGCTGGAGAAGGCTCCGTTTTGTTCGCGGAACTCGACCAACCGCCGTGCCGTCAACGGTCCCAGTCCGGAAACGTGCCGCAACAGCGAAACACCCGCGGTGTTGACGTTGACCCCAACGAGGTTGACGCACGATTCGACTTCCTCATCAAGGGTATCCGCAAGATGTTTTGCACGGATATCGTGCTGGTACATTCCGACGCCAATGTGCGAGGGGTGGACCTTGACCAGTTCGGACATCGGGTCCTGAAGCCGCCGCGCAATGGAAATGGCACCGCGGACGAGCGGATCGTGTTCCGGAAGTTCCTCCCGGCCGGTTTCGCTGGTTGAATAGGCGCTCGATCCCGCCTGATTGACGATCGTGTACTGGACTCCCTTTTTCCCGGCGTCGCCGGAAATCACTTCGGCGACGAACTGTTCGACGGCATGGCAACCGTTACCGTTGCCGATGGCGATCAGTTCGGGCTGAAATTCATTGATCAGTTCCGTGAGTCGCTGACGGTTCTTTTCCTTGCGTTCGTCGTTTCCGACGATGGAGAAAACGCCGCTTCCGATCGGTTGCCCCGCGGCGTCGATGACGGCCACCTTGCAGCCCGAACGAAAACCGGGATCGACGCCCATCACACGCCGTCCGCGAACGGGCTGTTGCAGGATCAGGTTGCGAAGATTGCGGCCAAAGACGCGAACGGCGTGCGTCTCGGCGCGGTCGGTCAGTTCCCGCCGCAGTTCGCGTTCGACGGCCGGGAGAATCAATCGGTCGAGCGCGTCGTCAAGTGCATCGCGAAGAAATTCGGAGAAGGGGTGGTCGGCGGGCACGAGCATTTCACCGGCGATTGCCGTGGCCTTTTTGCGATCGATTTCCAGCCGAACGCGCAACTGGCCCGCCCGTTCGCCCCGGTTGATCGCGAGGACGCGATGGGGAGGAAGCTTTTCGACGCTTTGGACGAAATCCTTGTATTCGGCGAAAGGCTCGGCGGCGGCGTTCCTCCGCTTCTTCTTTTTCTTCTTTTTCTTGCGGGCACCGGGTTTGCCGGATTCCGGAGTTTCTGAACCGACGGGAACCTCGCTGGCAACGGGCGTCTCGGCGGGATTGTCGACTGAGTCGCCGCTGTCGCTTGCCGGTTCGGACGATACTTGTTCGCCACCGCCGTTAGGGGTGACGCCGGTTTCAATAGTGGTTTCCGGTTCGCCCGCGGGAGGAGGAACTGTCGACTGCGGATTCGCTTCGCCATCGAAGCGCGGTTCCTCATTCGAGAGCAGCGCGGTTTCGTTGCCGGTCTCCTCGTTTTCAGTTGGCAAAGACTCAGCGGCGTCGGCGGACGGTGATGCGGCGTCCAGCGGAGCGTCTGGCGGTGCCTCGGTGGATTTTGCCAGGGAGCTCGACCTGGTGTCGTCCGGGGACTCCGCTTCCGGTTCAGTGTGAATCCGTTGCGTTTTGATCACCGCCGATTCATTAAAAAGCTTTCTCAGCGCGCGACGCAATCCGAGGTGTTCGGCAAAACGCTCGGCAAGAATGTGACGAACGCCGCGGAAAACGTCGTCGACGCTCGAGAGACCCTTGTCGACGCGTACGAATTCGGCGGCTCGCGTTGGCAGATCGATTTCGGAAGTCCGCGCGTCGAGGATGTCGGTCGCAAGCGGATCGAGTCCTTGCTGGCGCGCGGTGGCGGCTCGCGAGAGTTTTCGCGGCTTGAAGGGCAGGTAAAGGTCTTCCAGTTGACGCGACTGCGTCGCATTCTCGATGCTCCGCCGAAGTTCGTCCGAGAGTTTTTCCTGATTGCCAATCGACTTGAGGATAATCGCCTTGCGCTCCGCCAGTGCATGGAGTCTCGCCACCTCGTCGCGAACTTCCTGTAACTGGCGCTCGTTGAGGCCGCCCGTCAGGTCCTTGCGGTAGCGCGTGATAAAGGGAATGGTGTTTCCCTGTTCGAGCAGCTCGGCGGCGGCGCGCACCTGCGGCTCGGGGATTCCAGTGTTTTCCGCGACGACGTTCCACGCAATAGCGGCGACCGGGCTGGCTGCGGTTTCCATGTCAGGGATTGTGCGACCCGCTATCCGGACGACGGGTCGAAAGTGAACAAGACAAATTTGCGGCGACGAACATTCCGGCAAGCCCTGGCGCGCTGCGCGGGTCCTGTGTTTTCGGACCCGCGATTTCGACAGGTCGCAAATATACCAAAAGGTTATCAAACAGGGAAATAACCACTTTGGCGGGTCCCACCGATTCCGCACCCGCGGGGGTGAGTGTCGGATACGCGCGTCCCGCAGGCTTATTCCGCGCAATCGCGCCAGCCGGTGCGCTTTCTGGCCCTGCAAATACGGGCAAGGTTTGAAAAGTCGTGGAAAAAACCCACACTTTGGCACGCCACTTTTCAGCGAAGCATGGCGCTCTCGCGTCCTTCCCAATGTCCCGATCGGACACGCATGAATTCCGCGCCTCGCCAATTCGACAATCAAACTTCCGCTGGCGGGGAGACGGTCGAATTGCAGTTTGATTCGCTCAAGTTCGGCGTTGCTTTCGCACTGGTCCTCACGGCGCTGCAGCGCGTGGTGGGACTTGTCCGCGGAATCCTCTTTTGCCGCGTTCTTCCGGAAGACCAGCTTGGCCAGTGGTCGCTCACGTGGAGTTACCTGATGTTGCTGGCTCCGCTGGCGGTGCTCGGACTGCCCGGTTCCTTTAACCGCTACATTGAAACGTATCGCCAGCGCGGTCAGTTGCGATCGTTCCTTGTGAGAATTACGACCGTCAGCGCTTTGACGACGGTCGTCTTTTCACTCCTCCTGTACGCGCTGGCCGGTCCCGTCGCGCACTTGCTTTACCGGGACGCCGGACAAACGCCGCTGGTCGTGTTGATGGCCGCGACACTTTTCCTGGTCGTCGCCTTTAATTTTCTCGCGTCGTTGATGGAAGCGCTCCGCCAGGTTCGACTGGTGACGGTGATGCGGCTGGTCAACGGGGTCGCCTTTGCCGTTTTCGGCATTGCGTTTCTGTTTGTGTGGCGCGACGGCGCTTGGGCCGTGACGATCGGGTTCCTCGTGAGCTGCGTCGCGGGCAGCCTCCCGGCGGCCTGGTACCTGACGCGAAACTGGTCCGCCATTTCGGCCAGTCGATTGCCGCTGGGGCGGCGCTCGATGTGGTCGCGCGTCGCTCCCTTCGCGGCGTGGCTATGGGTCATCAACATCGTGTCGAATCTGTACGAGACGGCCGATCGCAATATGCTGTTGCACCTCGCACCCGTTTCCGCCAGCGACGCCCAGGCGCTGGTCGGACAGTATCATAGCGGGCGCGTGATCCCGCTGGTGCTGGTCGGACTGGCCGCAATGCTCAGTGGCATACTCATGTCCTATATCACCGTCCACTGGGAACGCGGCGAACGGGAAAAGGTTGCTTCCCAGTTGCGCTGGACGCTGAAACTGATGGGTCCGGCGTTTACGCTGATCGGACTTGGAGTGCTCGTCGTCTCGCCGCTGTTGTTTGACTCCGTCCTGCAAGGCCGCTACGCCGATGGGCTGGCTGTCCTCCCGATGACGCTCGTCTACTGCATCTGGTACAGCCTCTTGACGGTCGGTCAGGACTGGCTCTGGTGCCGGGAAAAGGGCAAATGGGCCTGTCTCGCCGTGATCACCGGTTTGCTTGTCAATCTCGGACTCAATTATCTGTTCATTCCGGTTTACGGCCTGTGGGGTGCCGTTTGGGCGACCGCGATTTCCAACGCCGTTGCACTCATCGCGCTGTACCTCACCAATTACTGGTTCGACTGGCGACCGGATCGCGGTATCTGGCTCGCCGCGCTCATGCCGCTGGGTCTCTTGCTGCCGGTTCCCCTCGCGGTCGTCACGACGGGTGTGTTGACGTGGTGCGGAATGCAATACGGGTGGTTGTTCAACGAATCGGAACTTCACGACTTGAAGCGCGTTTGGCTGGACGCGCGGCAGCGAACGGAGTGCTGGATTCCGGGAATCTTCAAGCGCAGCGCGACGAAGCGTGTTTCAGTTCCCCATCCGTAAGAACGACGAAAGCGCGGTTCGTTGTTCGTTCACTCCCGGTCGCGGGCCACCATGCGGGACCAGGCCCTCGCCGCTCACGCCTCGGCAAGCGTGATTCGGGCGGTGCCGATTCCTGACCGAGCAAGAGGGCCGGCATGAGGAGAACGAGAATCAGAAATGGAATCGATCGCATGGAGGGCAAGGGTTCGCGAATGTCGTTGATCGCTCCGCGATCATCAGGTTATTATCCGGGCGCGATCATCAGGTAATTAACGCGGCGCGATCAACGACTTTAGCCTGGTGCTTACTCGTATTCGCGGACGCGGCGGGCGATGGCGAGGCCGAGCGCGTCGCGAACGCTGGGGATGGTGATGCGGTCAAAGACCTTTTGAAAGAACCCTGTCACGATCATCTGGATCGCTTCGGTGCGGGTAAAGCCGCGACTTCGCGCGTAAAAGATCAATTCCTCGTCGACGCGTCCGCTCGTGCTGCCGTGAGTGCAGCGCACATCGTCGGCCTCGATTTCGAGGCCGGGACTCGAATCGGCGCGCGCTTTGGTTGAAAGAAGGAGATTGTCGTTGCGCTGGTAGCCGTCGGTTTTTTGAGCGCCTTTGTCGACCTTGATCATGCCGCGCCAGACGGTGCGAGACGTGTCCTGCAACGCTGCCTTGTACAGGAAATCGCTGGTGCCGTGGGGTGCCTGATGGTGTTGCAGGGTATGCAGCGACAGATGCTGTTTTCTTTCGGTGAACATCACTCCGTTGACCTGCGATCGCGCGCCTTCGCCCGCCAGCGCGACGTGCTGGTTGACTTTGGAGAGCCGCGAGCCAAGCGCGCCGACCGTCCACTGAATCGAGGAATCGCGGCCAAGTACCGCCTTTTGATGCCCGAACTGCCACACGCCCTGCCCCCAATCCTGCAAGTTGACGTAGCGCAGGTGAGCATTGTCGCCAACGATGATTTCAACCGCACCGCAGTTCAGTCCCGATGCCCGCGCGTCGACACTGGCGCACTCGCTGAGCAGCGTTGCTTCCGAGCCTTCCTCAAGAATCACAAGGGTGTGCCCGAAATCCGTGGCCCCTTCGCTCATACCGGCAAGACTGTGCAACGGCCGATCGACGACGACGCCGCGCGGAACGTAGAGGACCACGCCCGACGACCAGAAGGCCGCGTGCAGCGCCGAGAAACGATCGTAGCCAGGATCGATGACGCGGGTAAACAAATACTTTTGAATGATCTCCGGGTGCTCCCGGACAAGGTCGGCCAGCTCGCCAAAGATCACTCCCTTTTTGGCGTACTCGGCGTCCAGTTCATGCCCCTGGTGGACGCCGTTCATCGTCGAGCATGAACCGGCGAGATCAACGCCCGCCACGAGGACCGCCGGGGGAAGTTCGTGGTCGCCGTCGGACTCCATCGAAAACCGGTCGAGCTTGAAGAGGCGGATGTCAGTTCTCCGCCATTCCTCGTCGTTTCGCGATGGCCATGGTTTTTCGTTAAACAGCCGCCACGCCTTGCGGCGCTGATCGGTCAGCCAGCCGGGTTCGTCGCGTGACTGGAGAAAATTGTCAAAACCGGCGTCGGAAAAAAACGCGGTCTCGGTCAACGTTTGGGACATAAGAGCTGAGAGCTGAGAGCTGAGAGTTAAGAGCTGGGAGTTAAGAGAGTTGGGAGCTGAGAGCTGGGAGCTGGGAGTTGAGAGTTGAGAGTTGAGACTTGAGAGCTGAGAGTTAAGAGCTGAGAGTTAAGA
>JBGTFW010000308.1:0-2631 GCA_041747075.1 Pirellulaceae bacterium | reverse complement strand
TTTGCATTTTGCAATAGTTTCTTCGATGCGCGCGAACGAACCGGCAAACGCTAACCTGTTCGCCGAAGAGGAAGCCGCTCTGCGGGCCGCGGCGGAGAGCGTCTCGGCTTCGGTCGTGCAGATTCGCACCATCGGCGGATTGGACGCGGTTGACGGAACGTTGTTGGCCGACGGGCCGACGACCGGTCTCATCATCTCCGCCGACGGCTATGTTATTTCCAGTGCGTTCAATTTCGTCCAGCAGCCGGCGTCGATCCTCGTGACGCTGCCGTCGGGCAAGCAGTCGCCGGCCGAGCTTGTGGCAACCGACCACAGTCGCATGACCGTGTTGCTGAAGGTCAGCGGAGTGAGCGACTTGAAGGCGCCGACGCTCGCGCCTCCGGACGAGGTGAAACCCGGGCAATGGGCGGTTGCTGTCGGCCGCACGTTTCGCGCGGATCGTGTGAACCTGTCTGTGGGAATAGTCAGTGCGCTGAATCGCATGTTCGGCAAAGCGATTCAAACGGACGCCGACGTTTCGACCGCTTGCTACGGCGGTCCGCTCGTCGATATTCGCGGCCGCGTGATTGGCCTCATCGTGCCGATGGCCCCGCAAACCACGAGCGAAGTGGCCGGGGCCGAGTGGTACGATTCGGGAATTGGCTTCGCTGTGCCTCTCGCGCCGCTCGCCGAGCGGATCGAGCAAATGAAGAAAGGCGAGGACCTGCGGGCGGGGATCCTTGGCGTGGGCATGGCTGCGAAGAATCCTCACTCATCGCGCGCCGAGTTGGCCGCGGTGCGACCCGATTCGCCGGCCGGCGAGGCAGGTTTGAAGAAAGGCGATGTTATCATCGAAGTCGACGGAACGACGATCGACAATCAAACAGACTTACGGTTCGCGCTCGGTCCGCGCTACGCGGGCGAGAGTGTGCGGCTGGTGGTCAAGCGCGGCGATGAACGGCTGGAGCGGGCAGTGTCGCTCGCCGGCGAATTGGCTGCGTTTCGGCATGCTTTTCTCGGGGTCTTGCCGATGCGGCCTGCGACGAACGATGTCGAGGCGGCGAACCAAGCTGATGATGCGAACGATAAACAAGAAACGGACGACGCTGAGCCAGAGAGCTCCGCCGACGCTGGCGTGACGGTACGCATGGTTTATCCGGGGAGCCCGGCCGAGAAGTCTGGCGTCAAATCGGGCGACCGCATCGTGCGCATCGATGAGACCGAGGTTAAAACGATTAACGATGCAGTGGCCGCTTTGAATAATTCAGCGCCTGGGGTTGAAATAAAGCTGCAACTTGTGCGGGAGGGCGCGCCGTTGGACGTCGCACTCAAGGCAGACAGGATGCCGAGCAACGTGCCGGCCGAATTGCCGCCCGCATTTGCCGGTGACGACGACGCAATAAGCGGCGAACAACCGAACGACGCCGGGGACGCCGAGAAAGAAGGCGAGACTCCCGATCTGAAGCTTCCCGAGTTTCCGCACAAGTGCAAGTTGTATGTTCCGGCATCGCACGAACCAGGTCGTCCCCAGGGTGCATTGCTCTGGCTGCACGCTCCCGGGGCCTCGACGCCGGATGATGTAATCGCCGAATGGCGGGAGATTTGCGACCGCGACGGAATTTTGCTGATCGTGCCGACGTCGGCTGACGCCAGCCGCTGGGAGCGAACCGAGGGCGAATACCTGCGCCGCTTATCCGAGCGGGTCGTTGCCGACTACAAGGTCGATTCGCGGCGGGTCGTCGTATTCGGGCAAGGTGGCGGAGGCGCAATGGCCTGGCTGCTCGGGCTTTCGAGCCGCGACTTGTTTCGGGGCATCGCGACGTCGGCCGCGGCGATTCCGCGCCAACTCGAGGTGCCGGCCAATGAGCCATCGCAACGCGTCGCGATATTCTCGGCAATTCAGGCCGCGAAGGAGATCGCCGCGCAAGTGGCGCAAGGGCTGGAGAAACTCTCTAAGGCAGGCTACCCGGTGACGACCATCACGGCTGCGGAAGCCACCGGCAAGCTAACGGAAGCCCAGCGCGAAGAGCTCGCCCGCTGGATCGACACGCTCGACCGCATCTAAACGCGTCGGCGGCGTCGAGCGGGCACGACGACCGTCCAGACGACCGAGCCTAGTAGAATCGCGACAGATGGCTCTGGGATCGGAATTGCCAAGATCTCCACAGTGGACGTCCGAGTGATAAAGGGGTGCAGCTGCGAATTCGGCGACGTTGAAACCGAGAAACCGTCAGTGATCTTCGGAAACTTTATCCGCACTTGCAACGAATCGCGCTGTATAACGCGGGCGTCAAAAAGCGATCCGCCGGTAGCACTGCCAAACCCGAGAAATAGCGCCTGCTTTCCCAACCCGAGCGCCCCTTGGATGCCGCTCTTAATGAGATCGGCTTCCAGCACCAGGGTGTTGTTCACGTCATAAATCGAAAGTATGCCGCCGTTCAAAGTTTGCATGATGAACGACCCGTTGTTAAACGGCGACGCGGTAGCCGTCATGCCGGTTAAAGTAAGCGACCCATCGCCAATTGCGCCGAGGCTTGAAAACGGTTGTGCGCCGGGAAGTAAATTCTCAATCGACACGTTACGGTCGCCGTTCGTGTTCGACAGGTTGTCGGGGGTTACTTTGAAGACGCCGCCGCCAAATTGCATGTTGCT
>JBGTFW010000307.1:0-32021 GCA_041747075.1 Pirellulaceae bacterium | reverse complement strand
CTTTCGGCGGATTGAATCCTTAATTCACGAAACTCTTGGCGAGTTCCGCTACATTAGTTCCGCTACAATAGTTCCGCCACAATGGCATTTTGGAAAAAAATCCGAGTCGATCGGATGTTCGCTGGTTGCCGGCACGGCTCTTTGGAGTCGTGCCCGGCGCGGGACTTGTTCCGCGCCGTCCACGGCGACGAGAGGACAGTCCGGGCTCCGCAGAACAGGATGGTCGGTAACGCAGACCGGTCGCGAGACCAGGGAAAGTGCCACAGAAAGCAAACCGCCGAACGGGTTCGCAACCGCGAGCCGCGTGGCAAGGGTGAAACGGTAAGGTAAGAGCTTACCAGCGCGGCGGGTGACCGTCGCGGCTCGGTAAACCCCATCCGGAGCAAGGCCATGCAGAGAGCACGGCGGCGTTCGCGCCGCCCCGTCGTGGTTCGCGACGTCATGACTTTCGGGTAGGCCGCTTGAGGCGCGCGGCAACGCGCGTCCTGGAGAAATGAACGTCGGCGGGCCAAAACCGGCCCGTGACAGAACCCGGCTTACAGATCGACTCGGATTGTCTTTTTTCCCCCGCGGCACGTAGCGGAAGTCGCGGAGACTTTCGGATCTTGCGACCCGGATTCGCAAAACTCGAAACTCTTGGCGAGTTCCGCTACCTGGCGAACGAAAATCGAAACTCTTGGCGAGTTCCGCTACCTGGCGCGTTCCGCACATTCCTGCTCCATCGCTCATTCCCGGCCTCTCACCTCACGGCAGAATCTCGCCAGTCTCCCGAAGCTGACGGTAAAGATCGTCAAACAAATCATTCTCGGCCGCTTGTTCGCCCACCTGCGCCCAGACGTGGCGGAGTTGTCCGCTCGGTTCGCTCGAATACGGCACGATCTCATCGAGCCAGGCCGTCAGACGCATCGACATTACCTGCTCGTGCTTGCCATGAGTGGCGTTCCACGAATTGACCACCGAACGAGCCGTTTGTTCGCGAATGCGGTCGTATACCGGTCGGTTTGGAAGCAGGTTCCGGTGTAGCTGTCTCCAGTAGATCGAAGGCATCGTCGCAAGGATCGACGCAGGTCGTTCGGTAGAAACGGGTTGATTGCGAAAAATATCCATGTTCGTGCCGTTTGCCAGGCGTGCGTCATAAACGAACCAGCAACTGTAGACCGGCGGGTAATCGAACATGCGAAACTCCTGCCGTGTGTTGAGCATCCGTCCGATTTGCCGCAGCGGACCTGGCATTGCGTATCGGGACCACGGTGCTTCCTTGATATTCGCCACATGCCAGCAAAGAAAGTAGAAAACAAAAAAGAGACTGGTCGCGAAGATGACGCGCGACGGCCAAACGCCGGTAGAACCTGTATTTCGTGCCGGAATGGCGGCCGGTACCACCACCCGTTGCCGCGTCGCCCGCTCCCACAACGAGCCGGGGATAAGGGCGAGCCAGATCATCATCGCCGCATACTGAAACAGTCCGAGACTCATCGCCGACGCGATTCCGGCATGAAAGCACATGAAGGCGATCATCGCACCGATCCGAAGCGTCCGGTTGCGCCATGGACTGAGGATCAGCACCGCGACAAACAATTCCATCCCGACTGTCGCCCAGGTGATCATTTTCAGGATTCCGGGAAACTGCAGCAGCCATCGTCCGAAATGGGTCGCGTAAATATCGAGTCGCAGGACGTACTCCATCGCCGAACCATCGATCCAGCGTGGCGTGAGCTTGGCGATGCCGGAAAACAGGTACAGGCTGACCAGCAGCATAATCAGTCCGGCGGTGGCGGGCGAAACGATTTCGCCGGAAAAAGTTCGCCGACCAGCCCGTCGCGCCCGGCGGCTGTCCATGGACCAGACCTCACCCAACGGCAGGAACATCGACCAAAACAGCGCGATTCGCAGCAGCGTGTCGCCTGAATGCATGATCATCGGATTGCGCACGTGCCACGACGTCAGGAGAACCCATGCGGCGATGGAGGCGATCCGCGTCCGAAACCCGGCGATCAGCGTCAAGTAGCTGGCCAACGTCAGTCCAAAAAGGACGTACATCCACGCGTTTGAACCGCTCAGGGTGTGCAGCGACCAGCTCAACGGCCCTCGGTAGCCAGCAATCGATTCGATCAGTTCGCCTTGAAGGGCAAGTGGGAGAACGCCGTTTTCGCTGAAAAAGGCATCGCGATACTGCCATCGCATTCCCAGATCAATGAGCAGCAACAGAGCGAGGGCGATTCGGAATATGGCGAGCGAGCGCGTATCGAGTCCAAACATCCGTTTCCAGATACTTGAATTTTCGTCGTGACTCATTGAAAACAACTCCCTCTCGCGCCCGACATCTCACCCGTTTTCATTGTATCGAACGAGATTTGCCTTTCGCTTGACGCAGGTCGTTTCCCCCTGAAAACTTCCCGCGGGGATCGGTGCGGGGTGGCGGTGAGCGTCGCGACAATCGCTACAGTCGCACCAGTCCCGCGCGAATATCCAGCTCGAGCGACTCGAAGTCACCAGCCGCGTATTTCTCCAGCGCGATCGCGCCCATGGCGGCGTTATCGGTACACATTTCCATCGGTGCGACAACCAGTCGCACGCCGCGAGCCGCCGCCGCCTCATCAAGTTTCTCGCGAAGCAACCGGTTGGCGGCCACGCCGCCTCCGACGCACAGCGTCCGCAACCCGGATTGTTCAATCGCCGACATGCTTTTTGCGACAAGGCAATCGACAACGGCAGCCTGGAAACTCGCTGCAACATCGGCGACGGTTTCAGGTGAGAGTTTCAGCTCCGCGAAATCGACCGCACCCGTTCCCGCAACTGCGTAACGGACCGCTGTTTTCAGTCCGCTGAAACTGAATTCGAGACGCGACGGGTCACGGATAAAGCTCCGGGGAAAGTCGTACGCCCTGGCGTTTCCGGTTTCCGCAACGCGAGACAGGGAGGGACCGCCTGGCCAGGGGAGGCCAAGCATGCTGGCGACCTTGTCGAAAGCCTCGCCCGCCGCGTCGTCAATCGTGCCGCCAAGCATTCGGAACTCCGTCGCGCTGGAACATTCGTACAAATGAGAATGTCCCCCGCTGACGACCAATCCAATCGAAGGAAATACCGACTCGGATTCGCTGAACTGACAGGCGTACAAGTGTGCGTGCAAGTGATTGATTGAAAGAAGCGGTTTGCCGGTCGCCAGGCAAAGCGATTTGGCCGCCATCAGTCCGACGATGAGTGATCCGGCGAGGCCCGGCTCATTCGCAACCGCCACGACGTCAATGTCCGGCAAGCGGATACCGGCCTTTTCCAGGGCCTCGTCGATGACCGGTATGATGCGTTCGACGTGGGCACGAGCGGCGACTTCCGGAACGACTCCGCGAAATCGCTCGTGCAGTCGGGCCTGACTTGCGACGATGCTGGAAAGGACTCGCGGGCCACCGGTAACAACCGCGGCCGCCGTTTCGTCGCACGTTGATTCGATGCACAGGATCAGCGGATCAGCGGAGGAACTCATGTCCTGGTCAAGTCTCTTTCCGGTCGTGTCAGCGGGTTATTCTTGCGGCGCGATTTCGGGGACTTTAGAATGATGAAGTCCGGCGTTTGACGATTCTCGTGAAAGGCGACTCCCATGACCACCACCCGACAAAAAACCTGGAACGCCCTGTGGGTGCCTGGATGGTACGAGCTGGACCAAGCGCTGGCCGTCGGGGAGGAGCGGCGGTTCTGGTTTTACCAACAGCCGCCATCGGACTTGCCGAAAGTGGAATCCTGCGACTTCGTCTTTTTTAATCAATTGAACGCAGCCGCCAATTGCCAGGTCCGCACTGCTCGCGTCACGGGAATTCGGCATCCGATACTCGGTGAACTGGAACGAGTTGACACGGACGGACTCGACTATCACTTTCAGCCGGTCGGCGGCGAAGCGATCCGGGTCAATGCCGAGGAAGACCCCGGCTCGGTGTTTGACGCTCCAGGCGACATGCCGTCGATTGACGACTGGTCCGTTGCCGTCGAGCTGGCGGACGTTTCGCAGCCAATCACTCTGGGCGCGAATTCCTGACGGAGTGGCGGCTCACGGGCGAGAATTCGGGCTGGCTGGATAGCGCCATGCCGTGACCAACAGCAATACCATTCGAACACGGCGCTTTCCAGCCAGTCCACCGATCCATGCGACACTTTATCACGACTCAGGACTGGCCGCTCAACGACCTTCGCGCGGTGCTCGACGATGCGCGACGGTTGAAAAAGTCGCCAATCGCCGAAACGCTCCGCGGCAAGTACGTCGCACTTCTTTTCCTCAACCCCTCCCTTCGAACACGGACCTCGTTTCAGATCGGCGTTCATCAATTGGGCGGGATGGCCGTCGTCCTTGAGC
This sequence comes from Pirellulaceae bacterium, assembly GCA_041747075.1. Lineage (GTDB taxonomy): Bacteria > Planctomycetota > Planctomycetia > Pirellulales > Pirellulaceae > CAJQPP01. The sequence continues at coordinate 27,679 of JBGTFW010000307.1, read as the reverse complement.
CGGGCGGGGGTTCGTGGCCGATCGAGTTTGAGTCGGGCAAGTTGATGGACGGCGACGCCGAGGAACATATTCAGGAAGTAGCTCGCGTTCTCTCCCGTTATTGCGATGTCATTGCCATTCGTGCGTTTCCCGGTTTCCGCGACTGGGCGCTCGACCGGACCGATCATGTGATTCGCTCGGTCGCGCGATACGCGACCGTTCCGGTAGTGAACATGGAGACGATCACGCATCCCTGCCAGGAAATGGCTCACATCATGACGTTGGAGGAACGGCTGGGGGACCTCGCCGGTCGCAATTACCTGTTAACCTGGACATGGCACCCGAAACCGCTCAATACGGCGGTGGCCAACTCGGCGCTGCTGATTGCCACTCGATTTGGAATGGACGTTACGCTGCTGATTCCCGACGACGCGTGGTTGCTCGACGATCAGTTCATGGATGCGGCGCAGCGCAATGCGCTGGAAAACGGCAGGAAGCTCACTGTCACGCATGATATTGAATCGGCCTACGACGGTGCCGAGGTCGTCTATTGCAAGAGCTGGGGTGCGTTGCCGTTTTACGGAAACCCGGCGGCGGAATGGACTTTGCGCGACAGGTACCGGCACTTCATAGTCGATTCCGCCAAGATGTCGCGAACCGCCGGTGCGTTGTTTAGTCATTGCCTGCCGCTGAGGCGCAACATCAAGGCGACCGACGAAGTGATGGACGCCGACTGGTGCGTGGCGATTGACGAGGCGGAGAACCGGCTTCACGTCCAGAAGGCGATTCTCCGCCACGTTGTGCGACCGCCGGAATAACCGTCAGCTATTCGTAATTTCAGATTGTCTGGTCGCCCCGGCGCAACCGGTAAACTGTTTACAAGAGCTGTTGCACCAGCAAAAGCGACACGATGCCATTGTTCACGGCGTGCATGGTGATCGGTGCCACCAGCGAACCACGCCATTCCCGGACGAGCGAAAAGGCAACCCCCAAAAAAATCAGCGGCGGCAGCCCAGCCAGTCCCTGCGGATGCAATGCCGCGAAGACCATGCTGTTGACGACGGACGCAAAGCCGATGCTGATCCATTGCGAGGTCCCGCGGCTTGCATCCCGCAGATGCCGGTACAACACGCCGCGAAAAAGAGTTTCCTCAAACAGAGGCGCGACAACCACCGCGAGGAAAAATATCCTGATCGAGGTCCAAAATGGTTCGCCTTTTACGAGTTCGTGGACAATCGGGTGCGGAACCCCCGTCGGCGCGAAGTCGTTGGGCGCGGAGACCAGCCAGAATGCCTCGTGCAGCAATATTGAAATAACCGCCATAACCGCCAGCAATGGCACAATCGCGAGCCACGCGACCAGTCCGGCGCCGATTTCAACAAAGACATTTCCCGTCGTCAGACCAATATCCTCGCGGAGGTCGGCTGCCCGAACTCCGCGAAGCAGCGGCCAGGCGATCGCCGTCAACGGAAGCACCATCATCAACGATCCCGCGCCCGGAACGTTCCATTGCAGGGCGCTCAACATGCCTGACAGGAAACTCGTCGCCAAAAACAGCAGTAATCCGAGCGCGAAAGACTCGATATAAACGGCGCCATGACGCGAGTCGCGAGCGACTCGCCCGCGCAGCCGACCCCTCGCGAGGAACCAGACGAAACCAGTAAGGACGACCAATCCGGCGATCAAGGTACAAGCCCCGACGGTGCGAAGGACGAATACAATGGTCAGCGACGATCGGGCCTGCTTGACCAGTTCAGCCCGCTCGGCAACAGTTTTTGGATCATCGGCATCCGGGGGAGCAAGTACCAGCCGCCCCGTCCATCGCAAGCGGGAATCAAGTAAACGCCGGTCATGGGCCGCCACATCGGGAGACCAGTCCCCCATGGAATAAGCCTCATACAGCACCTCAAGAATGCGTTCGAGGTCCTGGTCCAGAGCGGAATAGCGGACGTGCTGCGCCGCCGCTTCATTGCGAATTTCCCGCAGGACCGCCAGCGCCCGCTCCGGCCCATGGACTTCGTTGACCAGAATCGTCGCCCCGAGTCGCGCCTGAACGGGCCCCTGCAACCTCCAGGAAATCAACGTGTCCATTCCTGAATCAACTGATTCGCGCGACGAACTGACTTCGTTCGGGATTTTTGACGAATATTTCAGCGCAATCAATGTCTTGGCCGCGATATCCAGTTCCGACAGTTCGACGAGCGAGATTTCCTCGTGTGATTGCCGCCAGTTCGAATAGAAGGCCTCGGCCGCAATCAACGAGGTGACGCCCGCGACGATCAGCCACATGAGCCACGACGGGCCGGAAATCCGCCGCGTATCGCGCGAAGCAGCAGGCTTCTTGTCAGTGCGTTCGCTTTCGCCCTCATTGTCAAACGCGAGCGAGGGGGAGGTTTCGACTTCGGAGAAAAGATCGTCCGACATGAGGCGCGTGCGAAAAAGGTTTTATGTGGATGCGGCTTCCAGCCGCGGCATAACCGCAAAACATTCGGGTAATCGCTGCGGCTGGAAGCCCCAGGCGCGTTTAAGTCCAGTCCGTCAAGTCCAGCCAGTCCGTTGACTCGCTTGCGCGTCGGGCTTGTATTGCCATTAAAACGTGGCGCGGTCCAGTTAAGGGTATTGTGGTGACTCGAATCGTCATTGCCAACCAGTTAACACCCGGTTTTGTCGTCACGGTGCGCTGGTATGATTGGGCGGTTGAAACAGATCGTTCCATGCTCGTTCGTTTTATCCACGATTTGATTTGGAAACCGTGTCCGATTTGCCTGCGCAGTTCACTTGCTTTCTCGTCGAAAACGCCGGGAGAGAATCGCATCGAGCGGGAATCCATTCCCTTTCGCGCGGCGAACTTCCGGATGGCGATTTGATTCTCGCGGTCAAATACTCCGCCCTGAATTACAAGGATGCTTTGGCGGCGACGGGGCATTCCGGCGTGGCGCTGCAATTGCCGCTTGTGCCCGGGATCGATGCCGTCGGCGTGGTCGCCGCTTCGACGTCACCGGACGTATCCGTTGGCGAGGAAGTCCTGGTCAAGGCCGCCGACTTTGGAACGCGCCAATGGGGCGGCTGGTCCGAATTGGCCAGCGTTCCGGCTGAATGGTGTTACCCGATTCCCGAGGGACTGGATTTGCTTGAAACGGTTACGCTCGGTACGGCCGGCTTCACCGCCGCCCAATGCGTCCAGCAACTTGAGCGTCACGGCGTTCGTCCTGATTCAGGTCCGGTTGTCGTAACAGGCGCAACGGGAGGCGTCGGCGTCTTCGCGGTCATGTTGTTGCATCGATTGGGCTACGAAGTCGTCGCGGTGACGGGGAAAGCGGATCGGCGCGATTGGCTCATTGAGCGAGGTGCCGCCCGCGTCGTTGAACGAGAGGACGTTGACGATCGCAGTGGTCGACCGATGCTCGCCGGACGATGGGCGGGGGCCGTTGATAGCGTCGGCGGCAACACGTTGACGACTCTGCTTCGCGGCGTGAAAAACGGCGGGTGCGTCACGGCCTGTGGGCTGGTTGGCGGCGTCGATTTGGCGATGACCGTTTACCCGTTCATCCTTCGCGGTATCACGTTGCAGGGAGTTGACTCGGCCAATACGTCCCGCGAGGTATCCGAGGCCGTATGGCGGCGGCTGGGCGGCGAATACCGACTGGCCGACTTGCAAGCGGTCGCCACGCACGTTCCACTGGCGTCGATTGGCGAGTCCGTGTCCCGAATTCTGCGGGGCGAAATCGCGGGCCGCACGATCGTCGAGATCGGCAGATAGGAAAACTGCTCGCAAAGCGCGGTGGATTCGGCTAAACTTCGTGGGCCGGGCCGCGAGGCTCCTTTCGGACCAGGCCCGGCGTCCCGCGACTTCGTTACGACGATCCGGGGGCGCGAATCCGGAAGAATCACGACACCATCGGAAACAAGTGCAAACTATTTCGCTTCTGGCCGAGGCGGCGGCCGATACCGCCCCGTCCACGGCCAGTTCCCTGATCTTTCTGGCTGTCGCCATCGGTCTCGTTTTACTCAACGGATTCTTCGTCGCCGCCGAGTTCGCACTGGTCAAGGTCCGCAAGGGGCAGATCGAAAAGGGCATTCGAGAGGGTCGCCCGCTTGCCAGAACGAGCCTCTGGCTGGCCGACCGAATGGACCAATCGCTTTCGACCTGCCAGTTGGGGATCACGATGGCGTCGCTGGCCCTTGGCTGGGTCGGTGAACCGGCTTTTCACAGCCTGCTTTCGCCGCTTTTCGAAATGCTCCGTCTCAGCCCGTCCGTGACGCATGTGCTCGCGCTGGTCGTTTCGTTCTCCGTGATTACCGCGCTGCATCTGGTGATCGGCGAACAGGCACCCAAAATCTACGCCATTCGCCAGCCCGAAAAGCTGCTCACGTGGTGCGCCGTGCCGATGAAATGCTTTTTTCTGGTTCTTTATCCTTTTCAATCGGCGCTGAGCTGGACCACTGGCGTCTTGCTCAAGTGGATGGGCGTCGACAAGGCGGGGAAGCAAAACGTGATGACCGAAGAGGAAATTCGCGCGATGCTGACCGAGGCCCATTCGCAAGGCGAGTTGACTCGCTCCGAACACAGCCTGATCAGCGCCGTCTTCGAGTTCGACGACCAGACGTGCCGCCGCGTGATGCTTCCGCGGAGTGACGTCGTGTTTTTCGACGTGAACGACACGCTTGAGCAGCATCTCCGGATCGCACGCCGCACCAAGCACACGCGGTATCCGCTTTGTGACGGCTCGCTCGACCGAATCGTCGGTGTCGTTCACATTAAGGACCTCACGGGTGTCTCGCCGGAAGATGAGTTTGACCTGAAATCCGTCATGCGACCGCCGCACAAGATTCCCGACGTCATGCCGATCAGCCGGTTGTTGCGACATTTTCAGGCGACGCACCAGTTGATGGCCTTTGTCGTCGAAGAATACGGAAATACGATCGGGATTGTCACGCTCGAAAACGTACTTGAGCAGATTATTGGTCCGGTCAACGACGAATTTGACATGTCGATGCCGCTGATCGTTCCCTCGGGAAAAGGACAATTCATCGTCGATGGTTCAACACCGATCGAGCAGGTGGAGCGCGCACTGGGCGTCAACCTTGACGACGAGGATGTCGATACGGTTGCGGGAGTGCTGATGGAGCGGGCCCAGAAGCTGCCTTCGCCCGGCGACCGGATCAACTTTGATGGTGCGATGGCGGAGATCATGGAAGTCCGCGACGACCGTGCCGTGAAAATCCGCTTTACGCTGACGGAGGCCGAACCGGCAGCCCACGACAAATCCAGGTAACGATCTCGTCGTGCGATCTCGTAGTGCGAACCGCCAGTTCGCATCGCCCAGGCGAACAAGCAGTTCACCCTGCGGCGGAATTACGAAATCGTGTCGACATACGGGTCCTGGCCGAGTTCGCGCTGGTCGATCTGGCGCGTCTCCTCCTGCCGGAGCAACATGCGCCGTCCGCGATAATGGGCCGCTTCAATCCGTCGTTGTGCATTGCGAAACCGGCCTGCCAGCCGGGTCAATTCGGCGCGCGGTGCCCTTTCCTGCATCGAGTGAATTCTCGCGAGGAGCGCGGCGGACAATCCGGTCCGCAGGATGTCGTCTTCAAGCGACATGAAAAAACGGAAACTTCCGGCGTCCCCCTGCCGGCCACAGCGTCCGACGAGCTGGCGATCAATGCGCGCCGACTCGTGGAGTTCGCTCACGATGACGTGCAGTCCGCCCGCTTGCAACGCCGTGTCGGAAAGCCGAATGTCGGTCCCCCGGCCGGCCATGTTGGTTGCGACGGTGATTCGCCCCGGTCGCCCCGATTGAGCGACGATTTCCGCTTCCCGTGCGAGATGCCGCGCGTTAAGTACCTGATGGTCGCGACCCGCCGCGGTCAACAGCGCCGAAAGTAATTCGCTTTTGTCGATCGAACGTGTTCCGACCAGGACGGGTCGCCCCGAGGCGCTGAACTCGAGCGCCTCGTCGACAATGGCTTGCCATTTTTCACTTTCGGTCGCGAAGACCCGGTCATCCATTTGTTCCCGCCGTGGCGGTCGGTTGGTGGGGATCGCCGCGACGCGAGTCTTGTAGATTCCGGCCAGTTCGCCGCTGCTGCTCGCCACCGTCCCTGTCATTCCGCACAGTCGCCGGTAGCGTCCAAAGAGGTTTTGCACGGTGATGCGGGCTGCCTCCGCGGTCTCGTCGGTGATCTCCAGCGACTCGCGGGCCTCGATTGCCTGGTGAAGGCCCGCGCGCCATTTTCGTCCTTCGGCAATTCGTCCCGTGAACTCATCGACAATGGCAATCTGGCCGGCGCGAACGACGTAGTGCCGGTCGCGAATAAAGTGTCGCTCGACGAGTAACGCCAGTTCGACCTGGTTGTAAATGTCAACCAGCGCCGTGCGGGCCAATAGGTCCGGTCTGGGAATCTTTCGCGCGAGCGTTCGCCCGTTTGGCGATAATTCAATCGACCGGTGGTCCTCGTTGAATCGGAAATGGTGCTCTTCCACAAACCGGGCGGCACATTCCGCGGCCCATCGAAAGAGCGCCCTCCGCTCCCCGGCGTCGTCGGGAAGCGAACTGATCACCAGCGGCGTGCGTGCCTCGTCGATGAGGATACTATCGGCCTCATCGACGAGCATGAAATTCAACTCCCGTTGAACGGTCTCGTCAGCGCGCGCTGAATTCAACGACCGGCCCGCGAAGCCGCCACCTTGTTCGAGAGCGTGACGCCGCGCCAGCCGGTCCCGGAGAAAGTCAAAACCTATCTCCTTGCCGGTCGAATACGTGATATCGGCGGCATAGGCACTGCGCCGCTGGTCGGGGGGGGTTGCCTGTTCGACGACGCCGACTTGCATTCCCAGCGCCTGAAAAATCGGCCGGGTAAGTTCCGCGTCGCGAACGGCGAGATAGTCGTTTGCGGTGGCAAGGTGCGCGCCGTGACCGTCAAGCGCCGCAAGGTAAAGCGGTAACGTGGCGGCAAGCGTCTTGCCCTCACCCGTTTGCATCACCGCGATGCAGTTGTTGTGCATCGCCAGCCCGCCAATGATCTGAACCGGATAATGCCGCATCCCTAAATGCCGCGCCGCCGATTCCCGGACGAGCGCAAAGCCGCGCGCCACGAGGTCGCTCGGCGGCTCGCCCGACAAGACGGCGTAGCGGAGCGCCAAAGAAGCCTTTCGCAATGCGTGGTCATCGAGTTTCGCCAATTCGCTTTCAAGGGAAAGAACGCGGTCAGCGGTTCGGTTCCATTCGGGCTTGACAGCTTGACGACCGCTCCACGCGCGCAAAGGGGAAATCACAACAGGCGCTCTCGAAAGAATCGTGGTCTGGTTTTTCTAGCGGGAGATTCCACCCGTTCCGTCGCGCTGACGCCATCCGTCGGCGATTACGCCCTGCGGATATCCGTAGCCGTAAGGCGCTGCCGTGTAGTTGTAGGGCTGGCCCGGAATGGTTCCTGTCGTGTTCCCGTTGACGACCAGATTCCCGCCCGGTCCGTAGTTCCCGGGGGCGTTCGGGTTCGGCCCGTTGGGCCACGGCGTCTGCTGAGATACGACCGTGGGTCGTACGGCGTACTCCCACGTTCGGTTAAAGATGCCGGTGTTGGTGCCGGCGACCTGCGCGCCCGGTTGACCCAGTCGTGTTGCGTCGTGCAAGGGCATACCGCCGCTGGCAACCTGAGTCGTCGAATTCGATTGAAAGGTCGATCCCATTGAATTCACCGGAATTCCAGTCGTTGACTGGGCGACCTGGAGATTGCTACCCGGCTGAAGATTCGACGTATGGGTCGCGAACGTCGAGTTGTTTGACGGAATGGGGGTAATCGGAGTCAGTCGGGGAACGACCTGGCCGGTCGGTGTTCCCGCTGGTTTAACAGGGGGAGGCGTTCCCGCCGGTCGCCAACCGATTGCCGTGCCACCGGCGGGTGCGGTGGCAGGTCCGTTTGGAAAATAGTACGGATCGGCGGCCGAAGCGAGTCGAGGATATTGAATGGTTCCCGTCGCCGGCGAGGCAATGCGCGTTCCGTTGATATTGTCAACAAGACATCCATTGGGCCGGTTGCAACATCCTCCCGCGATGAGACAGCTCGTCAGCAGCGCGAAAAACCAGTAATTCATTCGAGTTTCCTTTTTTTCGGATGATTCGCGGGCATTGCCAGGCCGACGGGGAGGAATAAATGTCGGGCTAGAATAGCGGTCAGAAAGTGCAGTTCAAGGCGAGTTTTTACAAGTTTCCCAAAAATTATCACGCGGAGGCCGTTAATTCCCGGCGCCGGAAATTCGTGACGGTCGCCGATGCCGAGGCAATCTGGGCAAGCGGGGGTTGGCAGTTATCCCTTGATCTGGTCGTTGAATTCGAAAAACGCGAACGTGAAATGGACGATTAGCACGTACAGCGTTGACCAGAGAATTGTTGACGTGACGCTGCGACTGACGTCGTTGCTGCTGAACTTCGGGCGAATGCCGACGTGATAGGAAATCAGCCCGGTGCCCAGCGCGCAGGCGGTCAACTTGGCGAGTAACCAGCCGCTGCCGTGATACCACCATTGATTGACGACGTGGAGCGAACGGTGAAAATGCTGGTACCAGTAGTCGGGTCCGTGAACCGGATGCGAAAGGGTAAAGACCGTGACACTCGTGAAGCGGGCCGTCACGAAGGCGATCAGAACGAGCAACGGAACACCGACGAGAAACGAGATCATGATTGGCGACAAGAGGTAGCTGCGCGGTCTGACGCCGAATGTCTGGAGCGCGTCGATCTGGTTGGAGTATTGCTTGCTCCCTACATCCGCCGTGACGGCCGCACCGCACCGCGCGGCAATCAGCACCGTCGCGAGAATCGGCACGAAAATCCGGTACAGACTGAAACCGGTCGCCGAGAGAAGGTCGTCGACGAGGAGCGGCTCGGTGTAGCGCGCGTAGGGGAGGAACTGAAAAATGTAATACGTCGTCACGAAGCCGGTTATCATGCCGGCCATCATCAGGTAGAACCAGGCGGTCGGGCCGCATACGAGACGAAGGAAGTGCAACAGATACCGCGCGCCCCAACGCGGACTTTTCCACAGCGGAATGATGCTCAGCAGACCAAGGACGACGTTTTCCAAACAGCGAGTCGTATTGACAAAAAACTGGCGGGCGAGACGCAGCAGCCCAAGCCCCGAACCGGCGGCGGACCAGTCGTCGGCCTTCCGCGCCGCGACCATCGCCATGGGCTGAAGCAGTTCGTGCAAGTCCCCCCATTGTTCAGGAGGAACTTGCTCCAGTCGTTTTTCGATCGGGTTAAGAATAAACACGGCGTCGGCGATCGACACGAGCGATTCGTAATCGTGGGTCACAACGAGTGAAGTGTTCCCGTGTTCGAGCTGTGTGTCGCGAATCAACTGGCCGACCTTGCGGGAATTTTCCGGATCAAGGCCGGACGTCGGCTCGTCGTAGAGAATCGCGGGAGGACGGTAGGCGAGCGCCCTCGCGATCGCCAGCCGCTGGCGCTGGCCGCCGCTGAGCAAGACCGTCCGCACATCGACGGGCACGTTCAGTTGCCGGAGCAGTTCGCCGGGCGAATGCGGATCTTCTTGCCAATGTGATTCGCCGGACCGCGCGTGGTCCGCGGCAAACTGGACATTGGCGGTAGGTGACAACTCGTCGAACAGCGCAAATGACTGGAAGACGACGCCAAAGTCGCCTTGCCGTCGCGCGCGATCCGCCAGCCGAATCTCGCCGGTAAAGTGAATTCCGTCGTGATCGCGCCCAATCAGCCCGGCGATGATCTTGACAAGCACCGACTTGCCGACGCCGCTGGGCCCGATCAGCAGCGTGATCTTCCCGCCGGGAAAAGTCGCGGATGTGTCACGAAGCAGTTCCTTGTCACCCGCCAGTACCGTCAATCGCGAAAGATCGATGTCGCCGCGATGCTCCGTTTTCGGAGAGGGCACCGGGTCAGCCCCTGTTTCGTTCACTTGCGATTCCTCGCCTCGATGAAAAACGGATTGTCTCCGTCCGACGGTGAACCGGAAAAAACGACCGGCAGGGTGTTCGTCCCTTCGATCACCGCCTGCGCGACGGCGAGTTCCGGGTAGCCGGCCGTGGTGGTCAGTTCAAGCCACCGCATATCCTTGAGCAGAACGCGATGGCGGAGGATCCGCGCGAACTCGGGCGTCACGCCGCTGGTCGGCGAGCCAAAAAGTTTTTCGCCAATCATTTCCACATAAGGACCAAACCGCTTGTCGGAAACGCGCAGTGCCTGGCGGATGTCCTCGCGATTCCAGATTTCGTCGAGCTTGCGATGAAACTCCTCGTTCTCGACGATCGCTTCGTGAACGATCTCGACAATCAGGTCCCGCAGTTCGGGGTCGTTGCTGATCCGGTACAAGGCGTCGGTGGCGAATTGCCGGATTCGGGGGTTCTCCACGACGCGGACAAGGATGCGTTGCTGGGCTTCAAGGAATTCCGGAACATGCGCCGCGATAATTGGCAGCGCCGTTTGCTGGACGAAGCGGGAAAACTCGGACTTTGTCAAATCGCGCTGCGGGAGCGGAAGAGTATCGTAAACGGCTCGCCATCCAAACCCCCACACCGATGCCTCTTGCCAGACCTTCTCGCCGACCTTTTGGATAATGGGCGTCATTTCCTCCTGAACGACGGGCCAGATTTCCGTATTGACCAACGGAACCAGTTCCTCCTCGATGATTTCCTTTTTGTAACGTTCGCCCAGCGCGCGCCACTGGTCGGCACGGGCGACGATGACCTCCGCCAGTTCGTCACGCATCATGACGCCTGTGTCGGAAAGTGCTTCGAGGACCACGGGCCGAAGCTGTTCGAGGAGCACGTCGGAGTTTTCCGCGAGAATCTGGCCAATAAAGCGCGCCAGTTCCTCGCGCTTGCGCGGCGGCAATAACGATTCAAAAACCCATCGCATCGACGCCGGAGTCTCGTAAAGCACTAGCCCGGCATCGGACTCGATCGGAGGAGCGGAGGAGAAAAACGTGGCGGTCGCCCAGCGGGTCCAGACGGCGCTGTAGTTGACGGATTCGGACGACTCGACCTGACCGATCATACCAATCTGTCGCAACTCACCTTGTTCATCTCGCCAGAAAATCGGGTCCCCGATCCGCGCCACGTACCAGTCCTGGAACTGGAGCGTCCAGACCTCAGGGGACTTCGACGCGAATCGGACGAGCTGTCGGGCGGGCGCGTCGTCAGAGGGCGACCAGCGTGACGAAACGCGAGTCACGACAAACGCCCCGACGCCAATCCAGACGAGACAACCGACAACGAGCCGAATCCGCATCGAGTTCATACAATCAGGTACCTCCCGATATGGGAAAAAGGTTTCATTCCCCGGACTCGGCAGTCGAGCTGTGATCGTGAATGATGACCCATTGCCCCTCCTCCATTTTTCTCAAGACGAGCGAAAAATTCCCGTGCGGTTCACCCCGGTCGTTTCGCAAATGCCATGTCCCAAGTACCAGTGCCGCGGAATCGCCGAGAAGCTGCATTTCGAAATCGGCAAAGCGAAGTGTACCCATTGCCTCGCGTGAACCGTATCGTTCGCGATAGCGGTCAAGGGTCGCTTGCCAACCGCGAGTCGTCTGGCCGCCGCCGCTGAAGGTCAGTTCTGGCGAGTTCCAGTAAGTCTCCATGAACGCTTCGAGGTCGCCGCGATTCCATGCCTCGACCTGGCGTTCGAGGAGTGACCGAACCTCCGTTTCGACATCGTTCGGTTCGACGGACGAATCGTTGTGTGTTACCTGAGCCATGACTGCCGCCGGAGTCAGGAAGAGCAGGGCGATCAACAACCATACGCCACATTCGGTTCCCGCGACCGTTGCGGAATTCAAGCGAAATTTCATGATCGGTTCTCCCATGCGCGTTTCAGAAATACCTTCCGTCGATCCATGATAACGTCCGTTTGTCGATTGCGCCGAGTGACGGGGCTGCGGCGACTGTCGGGAAGATGCACGTTGCGGCGATTAAACCGATCCAAATAACACGGTCGAACGACGGGGCGCACTCAAGGTTTGACCTGCTCCGGCCCGCGAACTACGTTTTTTCGGCATTCCGTCGATGCGTTGTCGAAAATGAGCAAGGCTTGGGGTGCCCTCCCGGCGAGTTCCGCCCGCTCCCTGGCAATCGAGCAAACCATGAATTCTCAACAGTTGGAATCTTCCACTCCCTCAAGTCCGGATCAGGTGAGTCAGCTCGACATGCTGCTGGCGCGCATCAACTCGATGGCGGCCGGCACGTCGACGGACGACGTGGCGGCGCTGGATGAACAACCCGCAACGATGCCGGCGGAACGGGTCTCGATGGCGGAGATCAACGCGCTGGCCAGCTCGCCCGGGATGATCGGCGACGCCGCGCTGGACGATTGTTTCGTACCCCGGCGGCCCACTTCACTGGACCAGGCAAAGCTGAACGACACGAAAGTTGAGGAGCTTGTTCTGAAATTTCTCTTGGCGCGGGGCGACGCCGCCGGGCGAAGCATCGCCGAGCAAATCCGCCTGCCGTTTATCCTGATTGAAAAAACCCTTGCGAGGCTCAAGCTCGATCAGGTCATCGCCTATGTCGGTCAGGCGGCGATGAACGACTACGTTTGCCGATTGACCGAATCCGGCGCGAATCGCGCTCGCCTCTACGCGAATCACTGCACCTACTACGGGGCGGCACCCGTTTGCCTGAGCGACTACATCCGCAGCGTCAAGGTCCAGTCGATCGAGGGCCAGTACCCGACTCGCGACAAGCTCCTCAATGCCTTCAGCGACCTGTTGATCGACGAGGAAATGCTGCAGCGACTGGGACCCGCCATCAGTTCCGGGCGGGGAATGTTTCTCTACGGCTATCCCGGTAACGGAAAAACAAGTATCGCCGAACGCGTGACCAAGTCGTTTGGTCCCACCATCTGGATTCCCCGCGCGCTGGCGGTGGACGGGGACATCATTCGGCTTTTCGACCCGATGTGCCACGAGGAGGCACCGCTTGAGGAGAATGAATCGCTCCTCGACAACAAGGACATTGATCAGCGATGGATTCGCATCAAGCGGCCGACGATCGTGGTCGGCGGCGAGTTGACCATGGATCACCTCGAAATTACCTTCAACAACGACACGGGGATCAGCGAGGCTCCGGTGCAACTCAAGAGCAACTGCGGCATCCTCGTCATCGACGACTTTGGGCGGCAAAAGATGCGCGTCGACGAATTGCTGAACCGGTGGATCGTTCCGCTTGAGAAACGGTACGACTACCTGAACCTTTCGAGCGGCAAGAAAATCCAGGTGCCTTTCGACCAACTCGTGATTTTCTCGACCAATCTCGAACCACGCGATCTGGTCGACGACGCCTTTATGCGAAGGATTCCCTACAAGATCGAGGTCAAGGACCCGTCCAAGGCGAACTTTTGCAAGCTCTTCAAGATCATGGCCAAGGTTCTCGACGTCCCGTTCAATCCGGCGGCGGTCGAATACCTGATCCGCACGCATTACGAGTCGACGAACCGGCCCTATCGAAACTGCCAGCCGCGCGACCTGATTCTGCAGGTCCGAAACTATTGCAACTACAACCAGTTGCCCATCGCCATGTCGCCCGAATCGTTCGACTTTGCCGCCGATTGCTACTTCTCGGTGCTTTAGCCAGGGAAATTCTGATGGCAAGCGGCTTTTTCTGTCGGTACAATGCCGTGGACGGTGATGGTAATTGCGGACCATCGCCGTTCCCCGTCGCTGAATTTCGCGTGCCGCCTGAATGCAATGGAAACTCCTGGTCCCGAAGACCTGCATCGCATCGATCAACTCGCCGAACAGTTTGAACGAGAACTCAAGTCGGTCGGCTATCAGCGGATCGATATCCGGGAATTCGTTCGCAAGCATTCCGGGTCCAGCGACGTTGCGGAGGAAAAACGTGCGCAATTCACGGGGAAATTGCTGGCGGAAGTCGTTAAGGTTGCCGGTGAGTACCTCGCGCTTGTTGGCGACAAGGTCAATGCGCTACGTCTCGGCAAGGAGTTTCCCGAGCTCGCCTGGCACGAAACAACGGATGCGGGTTCCGAGCGTTCGCCCTCGCGTGACTTTCTCGTTTTCAACAAGGATCATTGCATCCAGTGCGGTGCTCCGCTCGAACCGGGCGCCGCGTCTGGAGGTTGGTGTTCGTGCGTTGAATGCGGTGATCTGACCGTTGTCGTTACGTCCGCCGCGCGCGACCTCGGTGCAACGCGCGCCCAGGGAGGCGAAAACGACGCGATTGAGGAGCGATTGCGTATCTCCTTGCCCTCCCGCTTTCTTGTTACCGGCGTGCTTGGGCAAGGTGCCTTCGGGACCGTCTTCCGTGCTCACGACAACGTACTGGTACGCGACGTCGCGATCAAGTTTCCCAATCGGCAACTGGTCGATCTCGATCTGTTCCTTCGGGAAGCGCGGACGGCCAGTCACCTGAAGCACACGAACATCGTCCGCATCATCGATTTCGGGAAATCATCCGGGCAGTCGTACATTGTCAGCGAACTGATCGAGGGTGCGACGCTGCGAAACTGGATTCACGAGGATCGCCGTGACCTCAAGGCGAAATGCCAAATGATGATCGGCATTTGCGAAGGCGTCCGCCATGCTCATGAGCACCAGGTCATCCATCGCGACATCAAGCCGGGAAATATCATGGTGAATCGCCAATCGGTTCCCCATTTGCTGGATTTCGGCCTGTCGCACAGCCGGACGATGCGTCCCGACGACGCGATCAATGAGGGTCAACCGATTGGAACACCGGCGTACATGGCACCGGAACAAGTGACGGGGGATGTCGAGTCGATCAATGAGCGGACCGATATCTACTGTTGCGGCGTGCTCTTTTACCAGATGTTAACGCTTCAGTTGCCCTTCACCGGATCGGAACCGAAGATTTTTGAAGCGATTCGCAGTGAGCCGCCCGCCCCTCCACGACAACATGACAAGGCGATCCCTCTCGCCCTCGAACGCATCGTTCTCAAGATGATCGAGAAGAATCCGGCGGACCGGTACCAGTCGATTGGCAAGGTTCTGGATGACCTGAAAAGTTTTCTTGACGGGAGAAAAACGTCACTGGAGCGGTTTCCCGACGCGCGCGTGACGGGAAGTTTTCTCCGCCGTCACGCCGGCGCGCTGGTGGCACTGTTGCTGGGCGCGGCGCTGATCGGTTTCGCGGTCTGGGCATCGAATCGCGAATCGGCCGCGTCAGTTGTCACCCGCGTCGTCCTGGACACGATTCCACCTGGCGGCGAACTTTTATGGACGCTCGTC
The DNA here is from genome assembly GCA_041747075.1 of Pirellulaceae bacterium. Lineage (GTDB taxonomy): Bacteria > Planctomycetota > Planctomycetia > Pirellulales > Pirellulaceae > CAJQPP01. The sequence goes on along the minus strand of JBGTFW010000307.1, from coordinate 12,466 downwards.
GATCCAGCAGCTCTCGGGACCGGTTCGCCCGATCCAGTTTCCACCTCGGGCGGGGCGACGACCCCGCTTGTCGCCGGACTGTATCGGGTGACGGCCCGCAGCCATGGAAAATCCCTTGAAGTTTTTCGTACGGTCCCCGACCGTGATGAATCCGGCGTGGTAACCCGTTTCGGGGTTCCCTGCAAGCATTGCCAATGGACGCTGGAAAAGGGAATAGCCTGGCTTGAGCCGGTTGACCTGACCCCCGTTTCGACCAGCGCCGAGGGGATGGTTACGATCGATGGGGGACGGGCCATTATGGGAGTGACGGACGGAGCAAGCCTTCCCGCCTTTTTTTCCAGGCGGGAAGTGAGTATTGAACTATTCCAGATCGACGCCAACGAGGTCACGACGCGCGACGTCCTGCGCGTTTTTCCCAATGCCCAGATAGCCGCCGTCAACGGCGAGGCAGCGGCGCGAGCCGTCTCGTGGGACGTCGCCACGGCGTATGCCGAAGCGATCGGGAAGAATCTGCCGACGATTTGGGAAGTCGCATGGGTTGCGACGGATGGCGGCCAAACAAAATTTCCTTGGGGCAATCAACGTTGGTCCGGTGACGACCCGGATATGGACCAGACGAACGGTGCGCCCGCGGTTCGCCACCTCGTGACCGGCGTTGACGAATGGTCCGAGTCGCCCCTGTCTACTTTCCGCCAGGGAGAACTCATCGTTCCGGGAAACAACCAGCGGATGGCCGTCCTCCGGTCGCTCGAACACGTCGATCCCGAACGGCGAGCGGACTGTCCCACGGCGATGCACTTGCTGGAATTCCACTCGATCGATCATCCGGCGGAAAATCTTGGCTTTCGCTGCGTCCGCCGCGCTGCTCATTGAGTCGGAGATAACCCGAAAATTTTCCGGTTTTTCCTGGAAACCACGCCGGAATTACCCCCGAATGTTGATACTACTATATGGGCGCTTGCTTTCGCGCACTCGATGCCTCGTATCCCCCCCGCATTTCACGCTTCTGGAGACCCTTATGGCACTTCCCGCCAACACCCCAATGCAATTGCTCTACATCGACAACGGTAACTATCACTACTCGTCGTTCTGCTGCGATTACAACAACCGCCACTGGGGAATCATCATTTCAAGCATTCCTCTGCAGACCGGATGCTACCAGGGGGGAGGGAACGAGGGGATGAGCGGCCCTGTGGCGGAAGGGGACCCGGCTCCGACTGGTACCGGAATCGTGCCGACCGAGTCAATCACCAACGGAGTGGATCCACTCATCGAACCGGCGTCCGTCTCGGCTTTTACCCCATCGATTTATTCTGTTGCCGCGCACTATCTCGACCGTTATCGCCGGCCCCATCTGGGAAACGGTTACGAGATTCCCGACGGCAAAAGCGTGCCAGCCGAGCATCAACACGGAATCACGTCGCTGAGAGTCGTGAGTTCGTCAGTCAAGCTCGTACACCCTGAAAGAGAGGTGGGGACAAATTACAATTTTCAGGGCGTTTTCACGCTCAAGAAAGTCTTGTGCAGCTTTATCGTCGACAAGGTCGACGCTGGAGGCGGCAAGCCAGACCCCGGCTTCCAGCCGATTCCCGTCTCGTTCTCCTGGACGATCGCCGACATGAATCGGGGCAGCGAGTTAGGCGCTACCGTCGTCAATTATTCAACGGGTTTGCAAAGCACGCTCGCAAGTGGCGGATCGGGAAACCTGTGTGTACTCCAGACGGCGACCCACGGAAGGATTCTTGTCATCTCCCGACCGGAATAGTCGTCAACATGCCATGAGGTTGGCAGGCCGCACTTCCGCGAGGCGCTGAAGCTTCTCGCCGAACGGAACCGACACAGCACCTGGATGATCATGACGAACAATGAGGATGGCTCGGAGATCTTCCCGGTCTGCTTCCTGCGCAGGGTCGCTGATTTTTTGCCCGCAAAAAAATGATCTCCGGGATGGCTGCTGGTGACGAGTGCTGGCAGGCGGTAAAATAATTCCGGCCTTTTCGCGAACTGGTGTTGGACGACTTCGCGGGCGGGAATAGAATGCCGGGCTGCACCATTGGAAGGTGCCCTCGGTTGCGACCCACCCATGGAATTCCATGCGGGACCCGCCACGACCGATGTCGCAAGGACGCGAATGCTTCTGAAACCGGTAACCGTCGATTATTTCGGCGTCATCGATCAGCGGCGTGACCGCGGAAATGCCAGGGCTGTCCTTCCGCACGTTACGCACTTTCGCTTTCGGAGCTTTCCCGGTGACCCACGGGTTCGACGACAAGGATGGTGTCCGCCAGGCAACCGATATTGTTGACCTGGTTGGCGGATACCTGCAATTGCGGCGGCAGGGAGGGATTTACCTTGCCCAGTGCCCGTGGCACGACGATCATCGCCCGAGTCTCCAGGTCAACCCCGCGCGGCAATCGTGGAAATGCTGGGTGTGCGATATTGGGGGCGACGCTTTCAGCTTTGTCATGAAGCGGGAAGGCCTCGATTTTCGCCAGGCGCTGGAGCTGCTCGCCGAGCGCGCGGGGATTTCGCTCGCACATCGGCCCGTCGCAAAAACCGTCGCGGGCAACCCCAACGACAAGCCAACTCTTTACCGGGCCATGGCGTGGGCCGCCGCCGAATATCACAAGTGCCTCAAGAGCGATCCCGCCGCCGAACCCGCGCGACGCTACCTTGCAATGCGCGGCATCAACGACGCAGCCGTCGAAAAATTCCAGACGGGCTTTGCACCCAACTCGTGGTCATGGCTCCGCGATCGTGGTACCGCGGCCGGTTTCGCGCCGGAAGTCCTCGGCGCTTGCGGATTGCTGGCCAGCGGGGAACGCGGCTGGTACGAACGGTTTCGCGGACGATTGATGTTCCCGATCCAGGACGTTCAGGATCGCGTGGTCGCGTTTGGCGGTCGCATCCTTCCCGAAATCGCCGAAGAAGAATCGTCGAGCGGACACGCACCGGCCAAGTATATCAACTCGCCCGAGTCGCTTCTGTATTCCAAGAGCGATCAGTTGTTTGGACTGAATATCGCCCGGCACGCAATGAGTTCCGACCGGCGGCTGATTATTGTGGAAGGCTACACGGACGTCATCGCGGCATGGATGGCGGGAATTGAAAACGCCGCGGCGGTGTGCGGAACGGCGCTGAACCAGCGGCACATCCGGCTGATCCGGCGATTTGCCGACGGCATCACGCTGGTCCTCGATGGCGACGCGGCCGGCCAGCGGCGAACGAACGAGATTCTTGAACAATTCGTGGCCGCCGACGTCGACTTGAGAATCATGACTCTGCCGGAAGGCCAGGACCCCTGTGATTTTCTGCAAGCTCGCGGTGCCGCTGATTTCCGGCGTCGCGTCGATGAAGCGGTCGACGCCCTTGAACACAAAATCGTTGTTGAGACGACGGGCATCGATCCGGTTCGCGACACGCACGCCGCCAACCTGGCACTTGAGAACATTCTGCGAACGATCGCCGCCAGTCCGGGGGGAGTGGGCAAGGCGGCGAGTTCCCGATTGCGGACGCAACAGGTCCTCACGCGCCTTTCGCACACCTTCCAGATCGACCTGGAGAGCCTGCACCGTCGGCTCGTCGAGCTGGGGCGTCGAACGCGGCGCGATCCGGTTGCGGCGAACGAGAAAGAGGCGGCCCGGCCGCGCCTCCGTTTCAGCGACTTGCGGATTCACGAGCGCGAGTTGCTGCAAATCCTCCTCCGCGATGGTGAACTGCTCGACTGCGTCATTGAGAACATTGGTCCTGACGAGTTCCTTCCGGGGCCTTGCCGGGAGATTTACCAACTCGTTTGCGAATGTTACCACACCGGCGAACCGGCGAACTACGAAACACTCATGTTGCGACTGGAAGACGCTGACCTTAAACAATTGCTCGACCGGCTGGACGAGGAGTCCCAGGCCAAGGTCCTGAAAACAGAGGTCGAACTGCCGCTCCAGTTGACCAGCGTGATGAATGCCTTTGAACGCCAGCGCGGCGACCTGGACAAGCGCCAGTCGCTCGCCTCGCTGGCCGAACCGCAACTCAACCCCACGGAGGAAGCCCGCATCCTGGAACGCATGTTCCAGCAAGCACGGGAGCGCCAGGGAATTCAGTAGGCCACGGATGGTTTGCGCCTGACGTCCCGGATGATCACTCGCGCCGCGCAACCCGCGCGTCGTCCGAAACGGGCGTCGCAACGCGGCGGGAAACCATGATCGTCACCTTAATTTGTGCCGCAACAGCGATATGGAAATCGCGGGAGGAAGCACGATGGAATTTCTTGAAATGGATTTGCAAGCCCTTGTGACCCTTGGCCGGAAGCAGGGTTATCTCACCTACGAACAGGTTTCCGGTTATCTGCCCGACGAGGCGAATTCTCCGGAAAAGCTCGACAATCTTGTCTGCGCCATCGAATCGGCGGGGATCGAACTTCGCGAGGCGGGCGAAGTCGCCGCCGACATCGAGGACGGACCTTCCGCCGAGGAACTCAAGCAGGCCGAAGTCGAAATGGCTTCCCTCGCCACGTTCAACGAAAAGATCACGCGGCCCGGCGACGATCCGATCCGCATGTACCTCAGCCAGATGGCGGTCATTCCGTTGCTCACGCGCGACGAGGAGATTGCCCTTGCAAAGCGGATCGAAATCGCACGCAAGCGGTTTCGCCGCGGCGTTTTGAGTTGCGATTATTCGCTTCGCAAGACCGTCGAGACGCTCAAGCGCGTCTATGCGGGCGACCTGCCCTTCGACAGGACGATCAAGGTTTCGCTCACCGAACGGCTGACCAAGGAACAGATTTCCGCGCGGATGCCCCATCACTTCAAGACGATCGATCGCTTGCTCGCGCAGAATCAAGACGATTTCGTGATCCTCACCAGCCTTGGCGCTCTGGACAAGGAGAAGTCCGCCGCGCGAATCCGCTTCGTTCGCCGCCGCGGCAAGCTCCTGCAACTGGTCGAGGAACTGAGCCTTCGCTCGCGCCGCGTCGTGCCGCTGATCGCCGACATGAAGAAATTCGCTGACCGGATGGAGTGGATCAAGTCGCGGCTGGACGAAATCCGCGACGATCCGGCGCAACGCCGCCTTGTTGAGAATCTCAAGGGGGAACTCCGGCGACTGATGATGGAGACGCTCGAATCGCCGCGCGGCATTCGCCTGCGGTACGAAACGAGCAAGAAGTACCATGAACAGTTCGAAGGGGCAAAACGTGACTTGTCCAGCGCCAACCTGCGACTCGTCGTGTCGATCGCGAAAAAATATCGCAATCGAGGTATGAGTTTCCTTGACTTGATCCAGGAAGGGAACACGGGTTTGATGCGGGCGGTCGACAAATACGAGTACCGCCGCGGGTTCAAGTTCTCAACGTACGCCACGTGGTGGATTCGTCAGGCCATCACCCGCGCGATCGCCGACCAGGCCCGAACGATCCGAATCCCTGTCCATATGATCGACGTCCTGTCGCGATTGCGGAATATCGAGAAGCAATTGCAGCAGCAAAACCGTCGTACGCCGACGTGCGAGGAAATTGCCGCGCTTGCCGAAATGCCTGTCGAGGAAGTGCGCCGCGTGATGGACATCGGCCGCAATCCCGTCAGCCTTGATCGCCCCGTCGGCGAGGGGGACGATTGCAGCTTTGGTGAATTCATTGAGGACAACACGACGCTCAGCCCGGTTCGCAACGCCAGCGACCGACTGCTCCGCGACAAGATCGACGAGTTGCTCAAGACGCTCACGTGGCGGGAACGGGAGATCATTCGGCTCCGTTACGGGCTGGGCGACGGTTACACGTACACGCTCGAGGAAGTCGGGCGGATTTTCCGCGTGACTCGCGAACGCGTTCGTCAAATCGAGGCCAAGGCCGTTCGCAAATTGCAGAACCCGGTCCGCAGCGAGCGACTCGCCGTGTTCGTGAAACGGGAAAACGAGTTCGTCCGCCGCGACAGCGAACGCCCGCGTCGCGATGAAGAGTTCGTCGCCCATCAGGGCGAGTACCTTCGTCCCGCCGCGTGAGTGAGCGAGCATTGGGGCAATACAAGCCGAAAGCGCATGCGTGAATGTTTGAAGCGCGAGGGAGTGAACGACTGTGGCCCCTTGCCAGCTTGTCTGGCAAGTGCCAAAGTTTGATCGGCTAGGCGGTTTGACAAGTTGTGGTTTCATGATGGCCGAGAGGCCACTCTCCATCGCGCTGTCCAGTCAGTCTGACCAAGCTTATGACTGAACACCCCAAGCGACCGCGCGCACCCGGCCGGCCGATGAGCGTAGCCAGACGTTTGAAACGATTGGGTATCATCGTGATGGCTTGCTACGCGGGCGTACTGATACTGCTCATGTTGTTTGAAAACTACCTCGTCTATCCCGCGCCACGGTTTCCGACCGGCGACTGGGACCAATCGCTCGTGACGGTCGAGGACGCCGACTTCACCGCGGATGACGGGACCAGGCTCCACGGCTGGTTCGTCGAGCATCCGAAACCGCGCGGGACGGTCCTGTATTTCCACGGCAACGGGGAGAACGCAGGGCAACAGGCCGACGTTCTCGCCGATCTACGCGACCGGTTTCGCCTGAGTGTGCTCGTATTTGATTATCGCGGTTATGGCAAGAGCGAGGGGCGGCCGTCGGAACGCGGAATCCGGCGCGACGCGCAGGCGGCCCTCAAATGGCTTAATGAGCGGACGCGAACGACGCCGGACGAAGTGATTTTTTTCGGTCGCAGTTTGGGCGGAGCGGTGGCCATCGAACTTGCGGAGTCCGAGGGGTGCAAGGCCTTGGTGCTAAGCAGCGCCTTTTCGTCGCTCGTGGAAGTTGCCGCTTCGCATTATCCGTGGCTTCCGGTCGGCTGGCTGATGCGCAATCGCTATCCCTCCGCAGAGCGGATCGCGAGCTGCCCGCAACCGTTGCTCCAGGCGCACGGGACATCGGACACGATGATTCCGCAGTGGAGTGCACGGAAACTCTTCGACGCATCGCCAGCCGCTCACAAACGATTCGTCGAACTTCACGGCGGAGGTCACAACGATCCCTACAGCGGAGCGTTCTGGACCGCCTTCCGGCAGTTCCTCGATGAAGTCGCCCCTGCCGGTCAATAAGGACCACAGCATTGACGTTACCACGCTATTTGACCTCGTTGACACCATTCCCGAATAACGCGCGACAACTCAAATCAGTCCATGCAGAACGCTGAACGCCGCGCGCAGCCGATTGGGAGTCGAAACAAACGGCGGAGCGAGAATGATGGACTTCTCGCGAGTCACAAGATACAGACCAGCGACAAGTGCCGATTGCCAGTCGGGGGCGCGGGTGCGAAACTCGATGGCAGCCAGTAAACCGCAATGACGAATCCGCTCGACCTGGGTCATTTCGCCCAACGCACCGAGAGAGTCCCCAAAAGCCTTTTCCAGTTCTGTTTTTGCAGTGACAAACGACCCGTCCCCAAACAAGTCAAGCACCGCGTCCAGTGCCGCAAGACCCAACGGATGTCCGTAATTGGTGAGACCGCACGCGAGGACTTCATGGTCGTACTTCGCCGCGACATGCGGGGCGACCCAGACCGCGCCAAAGGGAACGTACCCCCCCGTGATCCCCTTTGACATGCAAACGATGTCGGGGGCGATTCCGAAATGATGAAATGCGAATGGCGGACCCGTCCGCCCAAAGCCCGCAAGGACCTCGTCGCAGATCAGCAGAATACCTGTCTCGCGACAAGTCCTCGCCACGCCCTCCCACCATGATTGCGGTGGAATCACGACCCCATTGACGCCGCTGATCGATTCGACGATCACGGCCGCAATATTTTCCGGGCCGGTCGATCCGACAACGCGGGAAAAGCTGATTGCTTCCGGATCGTCGTCAGGTTCGGGGATGCGGACGGTCCCCTTGTTAAAGTTCAAGTGCGGAGCGCTCCGCCAGTCCCCCGAAACGCTCATCGCGCCGAGGGTCGCACCGTGATAACTGCGGTTGCGCGCGAGAACGACCGGTCGTCCCGACCAGTGCCGGGCGATCTTCAGCGCGTTTTCGACCGATTCGCTGCCACTGACGGTGTAAAAAATCTTGCCGGGCGCGTCGCCGTCGATCGCCAGTAGTCGCGACAGCCGAGCCGACACCCGTTCCTTCAGCTCAAACGTGCTTTTTGGCGAAGCGATCGCCATCCGGTCGAGCTGGTCGTGAATGCGTCGCCGGATCGGTTCGCAAGAATGTCCGAAACTTGCCTGAAAGCTGGTCGAGACGAAATCGTAAACGCGGCGATCATCGTCGAGAATGAACTCGTCCACTTCCGCGCCGACGACGGCCATTTGCGCCGCGCCAACTTGCTTGTTCCAGGTTACGAAGTACGGGTCAGGCATCTTTTTTTGCGCCGCGGCCATGCGACCTGGCCGGGATTTGTCTGAACAATCGATCATGCTCCCGAAGCCGCCCGCGCGGAACGCTGGAGCCGGAACTCGTGGCGGACAAAATTCACGTCGTGCAGTTCATCGCCGCGCCACATCGTGACCTTCCCGCTCGTCAGGTCCCCGACCGCGCCGCCGCAGGTCACCGAAGGGTCCTGGGAACCCGCCTGAAAATTCGAACAAATCGATTTGGGATAGTTCTCGTGGTCGTTGAGCAGTCGCAATACGTCGTCGAAGTCGCGCACCGCACCGATTTTCTTCTCAAGCAATCCGTAGCGGATGTGCGTCGTTGTGCTTTGCGCGAGGACGGCTTCGCGTTTTTTCGCTTGCTCACCAAGGCAGTGATTGGTGTGGAAAAGGCATCCGTCCCGGTCAGCCGCCAACGTTTCAATCCGCTCGGCGAGATCGGGCATGATCTCCCAGAATTCGCCACCTCCCGATCGCGACGCAACGAGATACGAGTGCCCCGAAGTCACCGGTGCCGATGTCAGCTCGTCGATCATCGCCGTGTGACTCGTTTGCTCAAGCGTTCGCCGTACGACGACCGGCCACAGTGCGCCGGCCCGCGCACCGACCGTGTTGATATTATTGACGCCAACCATTTGGCCGCGCGGATGGAATCCCATCATGCCGACGCATCCGACGAGCGAAAAAAGAACCGCGGGCTGCTCGAAGCCAACGCAGGGAACCGTCAGGCAACAGACGTACTGTTTTGCCGAGCCGTGCATGTCCCAGGTTTGGCCGGCCACCGGCCTTTCGCCGTAATTGACAAACACCACGGAACATCCCTGATCGGGAACCTGAATGTCGCGAAAGTCAGTGTAATTGTTGAGGATCACGATGTCATTGACCGACACGCCCGCACCCTCGGCGATTCCGGCAAGTTCATCCCGAAGCCCGCCGTCGTATTCACCGGTGATTCGCCATTGTTCTCCGGCCAGTTCGGCGATTCGATCGCGGGTGAGGCCGGGATTTTTTTCCCGCATCAGCGCCGTGCGAATCTCGATTAGTTCGCGAATCCCCGTCCGGAACTGTTCGCCGTGCGCGTGGCCTCGTTGTCGGGGCGAATCGTCGCGCAAGTATTCGATTACGGGAAATCCCTGGTCAGTCATCGCGTGAAAAAAACCGTTATCGAGTGGTACGTTGGCAATTCCCAACCGACGTTGAAATGATAGTCATCGCCAGGACTTTCGGCGAGAGCCGATTCGATAGCCTTGTTGCGTTTCGTCAGAAGCAATTCAAGCCCGAGAGCTCGTTGATCGCTCCGCGACCGTGCGCCCTGATCGCAGAGCGGTCGGGCGACACACAAAAAAAAGGCGATACCGCGTTGGTATCGCCCCTCAAGCAAGGCCGACGTGGCGAGGATCAGGTATTGGAATCGTCGCCGGGAGCGGCCGTTTCGGGTGCCGCTTCTTCACGCTCGTAGTAGGGATTAACGATCGTTGCCGGTTCGGCGGGAACGACGGTCATTTCCGCGGGAATCACGCCTGGAGGAGCCGCGAACGGACTAATGCCCATCGGGCGGCGGACGATCTGGTCGCTGTAGTACACTGGCGGGTACAGCGCGAAATAGGGGGGACGTTCAAAACCCGAATGGTTGTAATTGTACCCGTAATAGCTGTTCCAGCCTCCACAGCCATAACCTTGCTGGGCATGGAGCGGAGTGGAATCGAAAGCGACGAGCGTGGCGGCCATCGCGGCGACGGCGAGAAGCGCAAACGGTTTCATTTCAGTGACCTTTCAAAATATTGTTACGATGGGGGTCTCGTATTCCAGACTAAACAGGCGGCGGACGATTGCAAAGACTCAAATGCAAGGAATCGTTGCGAAAAAAGCGTCATTCCCCGGCAATGAACCCCTCAGAATCAGCACAATCGATAAAGAACGCCGCTCGCGCCGCCGGTTTTGACTGGTGCGGCATCTGCCCTGCGGTGCCGCCACCGGGACTGGAGCGTTTTCACCAATGGCTGGCGTCGGGCTACCACGGCGAGATGCAGTGGCTGGAGAACCGCCGGACGGCGTACGCGAATCCGCAAAGCGTGCTGGAGGGAGCGCGAAGCATCGTGATGCTTGCCCTCGGTTACTCGTCGCGCCCGGCGGCTCAAGCGTCGGCGGGGCAGGGCAGGGTCTCCCGGTATGCGTGGGGGACGCGAGATTATCACGACGTGATCCACCAGCGGCTGCGATGGTTCCGGGAGAGCGTCGAAAAGATCCTTCCGGGAGCGACAGTGCGGGGAGTGGTTGACACCGCGCCGCTCCTCGAGCGAGAGTTCGCCGTTCTCGCTGGCCTTGGCTGGCAGGGCAAGAACACTCTTGTGCTGAACCGCAATGCGGGAAGCTGGTTTTTTCTCGCGGCGCTGCTCGTCGATGTCGAGCTCGAATATGACGCGCCGAATCAGTCTGATCATTGCGGGACGTGCCGGGCGTGCCTTGACGCCTGTCCCACCGACGCTTTCGTCGCGCCAAATCTTCTCGACGCCACGCGGTGCATCAGTTACCTGACGATCGAACTGCGCGGGCCGATCCCCGTGGAGCTGCGCCAGCCCATGGGCGATTGGGTCTTTGGTTGCGACGTTTGCCAGGACGTTTGTCCGTGGAACCGCCGCGCGCCGGAAACGGGGGTCGCGGACTTTCACCCGGTTGACGAACTGAATCCGATCGAATTGGGCGAATTGTTCTCGCTCGACGACGAGGAGTTTCGGACCAGGTTCCGGAAAACGCCGCTTTGGCGCGCGAGGCGTCGAGGCATTCTTCGCAACGCCGCCATTGTGTTGGGAAACCAGGCCGCGCGGGACTCCATTCCCGCGCTGACTCTGGGTTTAAACGATTTTGAACCACTCGTCCGCGGCGCGTCGGCCTGGGCGCTCGGTCAAATTGATGATTGTAACTCGGCCTTGCGCGAACGACTGGACCTGGAAACCGAAAACGAGGTCATCGAGGAAATCCGCGACGCTCTCGCGGCATCCAGCGTCGGCACGCCGGCTACTTCGACGTCTCCTCAAGGTCGCCGGCGCGAATGATCACGAGCTTGTCCGGATCAATGTGCTTTTTGAAAGCGGCGTGAATCGCTTCCGGTGTCAATTCCGAAACGCGCCGTTCCTGTTCACTGACGAACTCAAAGGTCCGGTCAAGGTACAGGTTCGATCGCAACTGGCTGGCGACGGAAGCGTCCGACGACCGTGAAACCTTTCGCGATTCGAGCCAACCATTGATCGAGTCAGTTACTTCCTTTTCGGTCGGACCCGTTTCAATAAAGTTCATGACTTCCTCCATGATCGCGGATTCCACCGCGTCCATGTTGGCGGGGTTGGTGATCGCGCTGATGTTGAATTGCGCGTCATTTCCGCGCGACGGGATGGACAACGATGAACTTGCACCGTACGAGAGTCCTTCCTTTTGCCGGACGCGGTTTCCGATCCGCGATGAAAGCGTTCCGCCGCCGAGAATATAATTTCCCAAAGTGAGCGCCTCGGCGTCCGGGTCCTCGTCGTCAAGCGGGAACGAGAGTCCCGCCGAGAACTGGGCATTGGCCTTGTCGGGCGTCAGGATTTCCTCCGTCGCGCCTTTCATTTCGGCTCGAGCCTCGCGGTCTATCGCGCGGAATTCGACGCCCGACTTCCAGTCCTTGATGATTTTCGAAAGCGCGGTGACGGCATCCTTTTCGTCGAAATCACCAACGATAGCGACCTGGCAATTCTCCGCCGAGACCTGTTTGCGATAGACTTCCGCGACATTTTCCAGCGAGAGGGACTCGAATCGCTCGATCGTCTCGTCAATCGTGGGAACGTAGCGCACGTCGGTTTCCGGATAATCAGAAAGGGAACGTGACAACTGGTTGGAGGCCAGCAATGAGGGTTCGGTCTTGACCGATTTGAGAACGGTGACCATCCGTGCGCGAATCTGCTCGAATTCGTCTTCCAAAAAGGCCGGCTTGTGGAGGATGTCGCCGAGCAACTCGATCGCGGCGACCAGTGAATCCCGTTTCGCCTCGATGCGGAATGACAGTTCTCCGGCGTCGCCTCCGCCGAACCCACCCCCGCCGCGGCGTCCGCGCCCGCGCCCGCCCCCACCGGCGGAGATGTCAACGTCCAGTTTGGTCA
>JBGTFW010000306.1:0-33074 GCA_041747075.1 Pirellulaceae bacterium | reverse complement strand
ACCGCGTGCCGCTGCTCGGCGAGCCCGTCGAGCGGTTCCTCGCGCAGATGAAAGAAGCCGTCAAAGCAGGCCTCCATGGCGGGATGATGTTCGAGGACCTCGGCTTCCGCTATCTCGGCCCGATCGACGGGCACGACATTTCGCTGTTGCGCAAGTACCTTCGCATGGTGCGCAACATCAAGGGGCCGGTCCTCCTGCACGTGATCACCCGCAAGGGGCACGGGTTCCAGCCTGCCGCCGACGACCCGGTATACTTTCACACACCTCCCGCGTTTGAACGGGAGGAAGACCGCGCCGTGCCGCCTCCGAAATCGTCGTCACGCGCGTATACGGATTTCGCCGCCGACGCGATCGCGTCGCATTTGCGGTGCAATCCGCTGGCGACCGTCATCACGGCGGCGATGTGCCAGGGGAACAAGCTGGAGAAGGTTCGCGAGGAATTTCCCGGCCAGTTTTTTGATACGGGCATTTGTGAATCCCATGCGGTCGCCTTCGCCGCCGGACAAGCAAAGACCGGATGCCGCCCCATCGTGGATATCTACAGCACGTTCCTCCAGCGCAGCATCGACCAGGTTTTTCAGGAAGTCTGCCTCCAGAACCTGCCGGTCACGTTTATGATGGACCGGGCGGGCCTGACGGCCGCCGACGGACCGACTCATCACGGAACGTTCGACATGGTCTATATGCGAATGTTTCCCAACATGGTGGTGATGGCACCGGGTGACGCGCGCGATCTGCCGCTGATGCTCGACTTCGCCATGTCGCATGACACGCCGTGCGCGATCCGCTATCCCAAGGACACCGGCGTCGAGCTGCCGCGAAATCCGAGGCCAGTCGAGCCTGGCCGCGCGGAAATCTTTGCGTGGGGACGCGACGGTATGATCATCTGCGCCGGTGCGTTGCTGGTGAACTGCCTTCGTGCCGCGGAGTCATTGCGCAAGGAAGGACTGGACGTGGGCGTTATCAACGCGCGGTTCGTCAAACCGCTTGACAGCGAAACGATCGCCAAGGCGCTCCGCGAAATGCCTTTTGTCATCACCGTTGAGGAAGGGATGTTGATGGGGGGGTTCGGGAGCGCGGTGCTGGAACTCGGTTCGACCATGGGCATCGACTGCTCGCATGTTCACCGGCTGGGCATTCCCGACCGCTTCGTTGAGCATGGCGAACGGAGTGAATTGCTGGCCGAACTGAAAATGGATGCCGCCGGAATCGCCGCGACCTGCCGGCACCTGGCGGGGAAACCGGTGACGAGGAAAGGCAACGCTGTCCCGACGCCACGGTGAGCGGGAGTCAGCGGATTCCACCAGAAAACGAGTCCGCCGGACGTAATGCATTTTCCGATTCTTCTTCGCGCCTTCGCGACCTTGTGTCTTTGCGTTGAACTTTTCTTTAACGCCAAAGCGCGAAGGCGCATCGACGCAAGGCATGCCACTTTTTTGTCTCGCGTCACGAACCGCGGAAGAACCGAAGAGGCCTCATTGCCTTTGTGTCGCTGCATTGCGGCTTTCATCGCCCGTCATCTCAGAGAGGGGCAAGGTATCAATCGCGGGGCGGGTAAAAAACCGGGAGAAAGACCTGGAGCAGGAGGTTGAAAGATTCGGTAAGATACACGAGCGGCTCCCGTGCGCGTTGAGAACTGGATTCAAGAACCTGATTCTCCGCGCCGGTCCGCGTTTTTTGCCGATAGCAATTTTCCCCCAAAATAGTGCAAAACTGGACTCAGAAATCTGGCTTGCGAATTCCATGCTTCACCCCCGTCAACCCAACCAGTCGCTGCGAGCCGTCGTGCTGGGTGCCGGGGACCGGCGTCCGGAGATTCTCGAACAGATTGAATCGCTTCGCCCGGTAATCGGTCGCGCGGCCGAAATCGTCGAGGAAGACCTGCACTTCGAGAAAGGACTATTCGCGCCGTTGAACGAACCTCCGGATGCGAATTTTGCGATCGTGCTGGGGGGAGACGGGTCCATTCTGCGGGCGGCCCGCTACATGCGACTCCATCAATTGCCGGTGCTTGGCGTCAATCTTGGCAAACTGGGCTTTCTGGCGGACACCCAGCCGCTCGAATTGCCCGACGCTCTTTCAAAAATCATCGACGGCCAGTTCGAACTGGTCAGCCACCTGATGATGCGCTGCCGGGTTTTTCAGGGGGAGCGAGTCACGCATGACGAAACGGGACTCAACGAACTGGCGGTGCTGTCAGGTCCCCCCTTTTCCATGCAATACATTGACCTTTACGTCGACGGGCACCTCGCGACATCATATAGCTGTGACGGGCTGATCGTCAGCACGCCCGTCGGTTCGACCGCGCACAACCTGTCGGCGGGAGGACCGATCCTCCGCAAGGACCTCGAAGCGTTCGTGATATCGCCAATTAACCCGCACACGTTAACGGTGCGGCCCGTGGTGGACGCCGCCGACCGGGTCTTTGAACTCGTCGTGCGGAAGCCGGGCACGACGACTTCGGCGGTCCTTGACGGGCAGGTATTGACTACGCTGGGGACCTGCGACCGAGTCCGCATCGAGCGGGCGGAGCCTGTTTTCCGGACGATCCAGGTTTCAGGACAGGACTACTACCGAACGCTTCGCGAAAAGCTTGGGTGGCGCGGCGATTTCAAACTGAACCACGAAATCTGAACGACGACTTGCAGGGAGGCAACCGAATGAGACTGTCATGGGCGCTTTGCGTAATCATTGCCGGCACGTACGGTACGGAACTGGCGGCGCAGCCGCCTCAAACACAAGATCCGTTGCAGCGGTCCACCGCGCGGGCGACCGGCGACCAGAGCTATCAACTGCGCTACAAGGCGCGTGCCGGCGAAGCGATTCGCTGGGAAGTCGAGCAAATTGCCTCGACGGAAACCCGCATGGCCGGCCACGAAGAGAACTCTTCACTGCGCAGTCGTTCGGTTCATTCGTGGATCGTCGACAGCGTTGATTCGCATGACCAGATCACTTTCAGAAACCAGCTTGAGTCCGCGAGCGAATGGCAAAAGGTCGGCGACACCGATCCGGTCAGCTTCGACAGCGTGAAAGGCGGCGATGTCGCCGACATCTTTCAGCCGACCGCCGAGAAGATCGGCAAACCGATCGCGACGATCACGATTGACCCGTACGGCGTCGTCGTCAATCGGGTCGATCACATCAAGACAACCGAGTTGGGAATGGGAGCGGTGACGATCCCCTTTCCCGAACAGCCCATCCCCATTGATTTTCGCTGGGAAACGCCGGAGGAAGTAATGGCGCGACGCAAGGACAAGAGCCTCAAGCCAATCAAGACGCGAATCGTCTATACGCTTCGCTCGGTCAAGGAGGGGATTGCCACGATTTCTTTTCGGCGCGAAGTGCTGACCCCCGTCGATGATCCGTGGATCGAGATGCAGTTGCAGCAAAAGATCAATCAGGGTTCGATCCTCTTTGACATTGGACGGGGGCGGGTGACGAAAAAGACCGTTCAATGGGACGAGCAGGTTCAGGGCTTTGAGGGAAGCGACAGTTTCCTCCGCTACCTCGGCAGCTACACGATGACACTGTTGTCCGACGACTCGCCGGCACAGGCCCCGGGGAGTACTTCGAGGGCCTCGGGCAGTTCCCCGCCGACGGGCAGTCCGCTTCAGCCGTTGCCACCCGTGCCGCCCGAGCGTTCCTCCAGTTACGTCAAACCACGCGATGGTGCCCCGATCA
Source organism: Pirellulaceae bacterium (assembly GCA_041747075.1). GTDB lineage: Bacteria > Planctomycetota > Planctomycetia > Pirellulales > Pirellulaceae > CAJQPP01. Next base: position 29,393 of record JBGTFW010000306.1, on the reverse strand, counting down.
TCCGGCGTTAGAACAAACACGCCGCTTGCCTGCGAAGTCCGCCGTGGATCGTTCATCTCAGTGCGGGTGTCCGGTTCGGCGGCCTTCGCCGGGGCGCGGCTTAACAAAAAAGGGAGTTTGGCCGTTGCGGGCCAAATTCCCTCGTTTGATTCGGGTTGTAAAACCGGCGACTACCGTCCGCCGGACATCTTCTTCATCATTTTCTCGTGTTCCACCTGTGAACGCTTGGCGTGTTCGTGAATCTTTGCCACGACGGAGGCGTCATCGGAAGTCACGAGGGTGATTTGGCCGACGACCGTATCAAGTTCCTCGATCTTCGCGCCGGATTCCATCAAGGCGCTGTATGACTTGCAAAAACCACACAGTTGCGAGTCGGCGTCGATGTTCTCGGCCGCTTCCTTCATCTTCGCGTGGGCTTCGTCGAGCATCGCCTTGTGTTCTTCAGGAATCGCCATCACCATAACCATTCCGTTGTCAATCGTCTTGATGTCGAACTTGAGATGCTCCATGACGTCGGGGTTTTCGGACAACGCCTGACAGATTTCACAGTTCTCCATGTCGAACCAGTTATCCTGTGCCTGAACCCGCGCGGAAACAACGAACAGCAAACAAACAACCAACAGAAAAGCAGATTTCATGGTTTTCTCCCTTGTTGAAATCCCGAAAAACAGAAAAGCGGGTTTTGTAAAACCCCGATGGGCAATTGTACCAGTGTCCAAAAGGGCACGCAAAGGGCCTGGTCAGATAATGTTCGGTAACCTGGACAATGCCGACGGTGGAACCATTGAGGACAATGGTTCTACACGCCAACGACTCTTGCCAACGTCGCTCGCTGCCGCCAAAATCTCCGTAACTCCCCCTTTTTAACAGCCGTTCCAACACAGCCCGATCGCTCCCCGCATGTCCAGTTCCGAAACCCGGTCGGTTGATTTCATCCGGCAAATCGTTATTGAGGATAATGAATCCGGCAAACACTCGGGCCGGGTTCATACGCGTTTTCCCCCCGAACCCAACGGATATCTTCACATTGGGCACGCCAAGTCGATTTGCCTGAATTTTGGCATCGCGGAGGAATTTGGCGGGCAGTGCAATCTTCGCTTCGACGACACGAACCCCGAAAAGGAGGAAGTCGAATATGTCGATTCGATCAAGGACGACGTGCGCTGGCTCGGTTTCGAATGGGACGGACTCTATTTCGCATCGGACTATTTCGAACAGCTTTATGAATACGCCGTTCAACTGATCGATCAGGGAGACGCCTACGTTTGCAGTCTGAACGCCGAAGAGACGCGCCAGTACCGGGGGGGATGGAACCAGCCTGGTCGCGACAGCCCCGACCGCGACCGGTCGCGCGAGGAAAACCTCGACTTGTTCCAGCGGATGCGCGCGGGGGAATTCCCCGACGGCAAGTACACGTTGCGGGCCAAAATCGATATGGCGTCGCCCAACATGAACCTTCGCGACCCGGCGATGTACCGAATTCGCCACGCGGAACATCACCGGACGGGCGATGCGTGGTGCATCTATCCAACGTACGACTGGACGCACGGACAAAGCGATTCGATCGAGCGGATCACGCATTCGATCTGCACGCTGGAATTCGAGAACCACCGTCCGCTGTACGACTGGTTCGCGAAAAGGCTGGCAATCTTTCATCCGCAACAGATCGAATTCGCAAAACTCACTCTCACCCATACAATGATGAGCAAGCGGCGGTTGCTCGAACTGGTTCAGGGCAAATACGTCGATGGCTGGGACGATCCCCGGATGCCAACGATCCGCGCGTTTCGCCGTCGTGGATACACGCCCGAATCGATCCGCAACTTTTGCCGGGCGATCGGCGTGACGAAGTTCAACTCGCTGACGGATTTCGGTCTCCTTGAGCAGAGCATTCGCGAGCACCTCAACGCGACCGCCGAGCGACGGATGGCCGTGCTGCGGCCGCTGCGCGTTGTCATCGATAATTATCCGGAGGGAGAAACCGAAACCCGGGACGCGATCAACAACCCGGAAGACGAATCGGCGGGAACGCGCAGGGTAACCTTTGGCCGCGAGATTTTTATTGAACTAGACGACTTTCTCGAAGACCCGCCCAAGGGGTTCTTTCGTCTCTCGCCGGGCGGCGAAGTGCGCTTGCGATACGCGTACTTTCTCAAGTGCCACGACGTCGTGAAGGATCCCGCGACCGGCGAGATTACGGAGTTACGGTGTACGTACGATCCTGAAACGTCGGGCGGCAAGGCACCCGACGGACGCAAGGTCAAGGGGACGATTCACTGGGTATCGGCTGCCGACGCGATCGACGCGGAAGTCCGCTTGTACGAGCCGTTGTTCCAGCTCGAGGACATGGGAGACGTTCCGGAAGGCCGCGACTGGAAGGAGTTTATCAATCCCGATTCGCTGGTACGGCTGACGGGTTGCAAACTGGAGGCGTCGCTTGGCAACGCGTCGCCCGAGGAGCGTTACCAGTTCGAGCGGCTCGGCTATTTTTGTCCCGACTCGCGCGACTGGCACGTCGAATACCCGGTCTTCAATCGAACGGTCACGTTGAAAGACTCGTGGCCGAGGGAGCGGAAGCAGCAAGAAAAGAAATCGTAATTTCGCGGCAAGACCCACTTTACACGCTTCACAATTGCGTTAGATTCACGGCGTGATTCAGCCAAACCTCCAACTCGACGGAAACAAGATCAAGGGCAAGACACGGCGCTTCGGCGCCTGACGGACTGGCCGTGGTCAGGATGGCTTGAATTCCACAGACCCCGCCAGCCTGGCGGGGTTTTTTGATGGAAGACTTTCATGGAGTGATACGTATGGAAACATTTTCCGATTCATCGTCGCCAGAGCTTTCTCCCCCGCCCATCCGGCGTTTCGGGATTATCGATTCAACGCTCCGCGAAGGCGACCAGTTCGCCAACGCTTTCTTCAGCACCGACGACAAGGTCCGGATCGCCCGCTTGCTCGACGAGTTTGGCGTCGAGTACATCGAACTGACCTCCCCCTGTGCGTCGCCGCAAAGTTATCGGGACTGCCAGACGATTGCCGAGCTGGGGCTGACGACAAGAACCCTGACACACATTCGCTGCAACATCGACGACGCCCGTCGCGCAGTGGATACAGGCGTCAACGGGGTCGACGTGGTGATTGGAACTTCGAGTTTTCTTCGCGAATTCGGCCACGGAAAGTCAACCAGTCAAATCATCGAACTCGCCACGGAAGTCGTTTCGTGGCTGCTCACGCAATCGGTCGAGGTCCGCTTCAGCACCGAAGACAGCCTCCGCAGCCACATCGACGATCTGCTCGACGTCTATCGCGCCGTCGATCGTCTGGGAGTTCATCGCGTTGGTATCGCCGATACCGTCGGGATCGGTTACCCGGAGCAAATCTCGAAACTGGTAAGCCAGATCGCCGGAATCGTCGACGCCGACATCGAGTTTCACGGTCACAACGACACGGGTTGCGCGATCGCCAACTCGTTCGCCGCAATCCTTGCGGGAGCGCGATTTATCGACACAACCATTCTTGGGATCGGCGAACGCAATGGAATCACGCCGCTGGGCGGACTGGTTGCGCGACTTTATGCGTGTGACAGGTCGCTCGTGTCGAAGTACCGGCTTCCGTTGCTCCATGAAATGGACCACACCGTCGCGGAAATGGTCGGAATTGACGTTCCCTTCAACAACTACATCACCGGCTTTGCAGCATTCACCCACAAGGCGGGGATTCACGCCAAGGCCGTGCTCAACAATCCGGCGACCTATGAAATCCTTGATCCGCTCGATTTCGGGTTGACCCGTTACATTCACGTTGCTCATCGGTTGACCGGGTGGAACGCCATTCGCGATCGCGCGCGGCAACTTGGATTGCAGCTCGCCGACGATCAAATCCGCGAGATCACCAGCGAGATCAAGCAGCTCGCCGATCTTCGCAGTCTGACGCTGGAGGACGTCGACGCCCTGTTGCACGGGCGAATTCACGGCGACGCGGAAGCGTTGCGGGAGGCATTGCCATGAGCCACACAAACCAGTCAAGCGACCCGCGCGGCACCGGGCGGACACTTACCGAACAGATTTTTTCCCGCAACGCCGGCCGTCCCGTCGCGGCCCGGGAACTGGTGGTGGCGCGACCTGATGTGGCGATGGGTCACGACTCGCTGACGCCCGGGATCATCAAGATCATGCGCGAGGAACTGGGAATTTACAACGTCAACGATCCTGACCAGATCGTTCTGGTGATGGACCACGTTGCTCCGGCGGCGACGGTCGGCACGGCAAACGCCCAGTCGGAAATCCGCGCCTTTGCCCGCGAGCAGGGAATTCGCCTTTCGGAAATCGGCAACGGGATTTGTCATCAGGTCCTGGTCGAACAAAAAATCGCGGCACCCGGAAAAATCGTCATCGGGTCGGATTCCCATTCGACCAGTTACGGCGCAGTGGCGGCCTTTGGAACGGGCATGGGCTCGACCGATGTCGCATTGTGCTGGGGGACGGGCAAGGCGTGGTTTCGCGTTCCGGAATCCATTCGTGTTTCGGCGCAAGGACGGTTTGCTCCGGGCGTCGATGCCAAGGACCTTGCGTTGTGGCTTTGTCGCCAGCTCACCATCGACGGTGCGACGTACCAGGCCGTTGAATATCACGGATTGGACTGGCTGCCACTCCATGAACGACAAACCATTGCGAGCATGGCGATCGAGCTGGGGGCCAAGGCCGGCTTGTTTCCTCCCGACGCAACGCTGGCCAGCCGGTTCGACGTGCCGGAATGGCTCTTTGCCGATCCACAAGCGGTATTTGCGCGGACGTTCGCCGTCAAGGTTGATGAACTTGAACCGCAAGTGGCCGTCCCTCACTCGGTCGATTCCGTCGTCGATATTTCGGAAGTTGCCGGGCAACCGATCGACGTCGTTTTTTTGGGAACCTGCACCAACGGGCGCGCCGAGGACATGCGGGCCGCCGCTTCGATCGTCGCGGGCCGGACGTTGCGAACGCGAATGATCGTAACGCCTGCGTCGCGCGCGGAACTCCAGCGTGCAATCGCGGATGGCTCGCTCGAGAAGCTGATCGCCGCCGGGGCAACCCTCACGACTCCCGGATGCGGACCGTGCATGGGGCGTCACCAGGGGACACTCGCCGACGGCGAGACATGTTTTTCCACGGGCAACCGGAATTTCCGGGGTCGAATGGGTTCGCCGGAATCGCGAATTTACCTCGGTTCGCCCGCAGTGGCCGCGGCAACCGCGTTGACGGGCGTGATTACCGACCCGCGCGGCCTTCATCAAAACGGTTTTCAAACCACATCCGAAAGCGAGAACCGCCATGCCGCGCGTCTGGAAATTTGCCAATGACGTGGACACCGACCAGATCGTTCCAGGCCGGTACGCCCCCTACATGCGTCCCGACGAGGATGTAGGCACCGCGGCGTTTATCGAGGCGCACCCGGATTTCAACGCAAATGCGCAACCGGGGGACGTGATCGTTGCCGGCAGGAACTTCGGGTGCGGCTCGTCGCGCGAGTACGCGCCGCTGGCGCTCAAGCGCCGCGGGATTGCCGCGATAATTGCCGACAGTTTCGCGCGGATTTTTTATCGCAATGCGATCAACCTCGGCCTTCCGCTATTTGACGACTCTCGACTCGCGTCGTTGCTGACTGACGGGGCCGCGATTTCGATTTGCCTGAGTACCGGCACGGTGAACGTGGAGGGTCGTCGGTTGCAGCTTCCGGTGCTTCCGCCGTTCGCCCAAAAAATTATCGAGGCCGGCGGGATCAGCAACTACGTTCGACAAACCGGTGAGTTTCCGGACGTCGACGATTCCGCGACCGCCGTGGACGAGACAGCCCGCCAATGACCGGAGACGAGTCGCCCGCGGCTCGCCCGCGACGATTGTGCGTGATTCCCGGAGACGGAATTGGCCCGGAAGTCACTTTGGTCGCCGTTCGGGTCCTTGCGGCCGTGATGCCCGAGTTGCAAATCGAGTCGGCGGACGCCGGATGGAAAACGTTTTGCCTCACGGGCGTTTCGGTTCCCGATGCGACCCTCGAACGGGTGCGTGACTGCGGCGCGGCGCTTTTCGGCGCGGTCTCGTCGCCCGGCCGGAAAGTCGAGGGTTATCAAAGTGCCATTCTGCGAATTCGCCAGTCGTTGGGTCTCGGAACGAACCTGCGTCCCGTCGACGGTCGGTTCGGAATTCCGCCTCGTCCCGATATCCATTTGGTAATTGTTCGCGAAAACAGCGAGTGCCTGTACGTCGCTCGCGAGCGAATGGAAGGCGAGGTGGCGATCGCTGAACGGTGGATTTCCGCGCGGGCGTCCCGTTCGATCGGCACAGCGTCCGCGCGCCTGGCGCGACTTTACGGAAAAGACCGGATCACGATCGTTCACAAGGCCAATGTGCTGCCGGTGACTGACGGGTTGTTTCGTGATTGCGTTCGCGAAGCAATCACGCAATGGGCGGAGACACGCGACACGATGACCATGGATGAACTGCTGGTCGATGTGGCGGCGCTCAAGCTGGTCGCCGAGCCGGAACGCTTCCAGGCCATTGTGACGACGAATCTCTTTGGCGACATCCTCTCCGATCTCGCTTCGCACTGGTGCGGCGGCCTCGGACGCGCTCCGTCACTGAATCTTGGCGAAGGGTGCGCGGTGGCGGAACCGGTACACGGATCGGCACCGGACATCGCTGGTCAGGGGGTTGCCGACCCGACAGCGGCGATATTGAGCGCGGCGTTGCTCTGTCGCGTTACCTGGAACGACTCCGCCATCGCCGACCGGATCGAGTCGGCGACGCTTGAAGCGATCCGGCAATGGGGCGATCAGCCGATGTCGACTGAAACATTTGGCCGCGAGGTGATCGGGCTCCTTTAGCCGGTCAAAGTGATTGAGCGAATTGGCAAGGGGCGCATTATTGACAAGCTGGCAGCTTGTCCCACGTCGCTCACTTGCTTGCGCTTCGGGCCTGAATTGGCAAGCTGTACAGCTAGATGGTCGAGCGGGTTTCGGCGGCACCGTTGATGAGGACGCGTTCGTGGAGCATCGCCCGGTTGACGGCGTTGATCATGGCGACGATCGACGCCTCGATCAGATTGGACGAGATGCCGCGGCCGCGATAAAGCTCGTCCTTGTGCGTGATCTCGAACGTCACGTCCGCCGTGGCGTCCTCGCCGCCTGAAAGGCTCTGGGCGTTGTAGTCGGAACAATCGAAGTCGAGGCCCGTCGCGTCGCGAATCGCCAGAAAGGCGGCCTCGAGCGGGCCCCGGTTGCTGGTCGCCCGCGCAAAAGTCTCCTCGTCGCCGCGGCGGATCGACACTTCCACCACCTGCTGGTGCCCATAGGCCGACTCAAGGCGATAATCGACGAGCGACCATTCATGACTCGTGGCACCAAACAGTTCGCTCTCGATCAGCGCCGCGATGTCGCCGTCGACGACCTCCTTTTTCTGATCGGCAAGGAGCTTGAACTGGTCGAAAATCAGCTTGAGCTGTTCGGGGTCGAGGCTGTAACCGAGTTGCCGGGCACGATCGGCGAGCGCCGCGCGGCCGCTGTGTTTACCAAGCACGAGGTCGGTCTTGGTCAGCCCGACGTCCTCGGGGCGCATGATCTCGTAGGTCGTCCTCTCCTTGAGCATCCCGTCCTGGTGAATTCCCGCCTCGTGGGCAAAGGCGTTTTTGCCGACAATCGCCTTGTTCCTTTGCACGTGCATTCCGGTAATCAGGGAAACGAGTTGACTTGCGGGGACGAGACAGCGGCTGTTGACGCGCGTATCGCAATGGTAGTAGTCGTTCCGCGTCCGCATCGCCATGACGACTTCCTCGAGCGAACAGTTCCCCGCCCGCTCGCCGATCCCGTTGATCGTGCATTCGATCTGACCCGCGCCCGCCTCAACGGCGGCCAGGCTGTTCGCGACGGCCAGGCCAAGGTCGTTGTGGCAATGGATGCTGATGGTGGCCCGGTCAATGTTCGGAACGCGGTTCACCAGCGAACGAATCACGCTGGCCATGTGGGCCGGGGTCGCGTAACCGACCGTATCGGGAATGTTCACCGTGGAGGCCCCTGCGTCGATGACGGCCTCGACGACCCGGCAGAGAAAGTCGATTTCAGTGCGGGCGGCGTCTTCCGGCGAAAACTCGACATTCGGGGTGTAGCTGACGGCGCGGCGGACTCCTTCGACCGAGCGATTGACGATCTCGTCGGGAGTCATGCGGAGCTTGAACTGCCGATGGATCGCGCTGGTGGCGAGGAAGACATGAATTCGCGGATCGTCGTTGTCCTGAAGCGCTTCCCAAGCACGATCGATGTCCGCCTCGGCGCATCGCGCCAGCCCACAAATCGTTGATCCGTTGAAGTTCCTCGCGATCTCGCGTACTGCCTCGAAGTCACCTGGTGAGGCGATCGGAAACCCCGCCTCGATCACGTCGACGCCCAGATCGGTCAACACCTGCGCGACCTTGAGCTTTTCCGACAGGTTCATGCTGCAGCCGGGCGACTGTTCGCCGTCGCGCAGCGTGGTGTCGAAGATTTTTACGATCCGGGAATCGGGCATAGAGGCTCACCAGAGTTTCAGGCTATTTTACTTGTCGCGCGGAATGACCGTCAACATGCCGCGCATCAGGGCTTCGCCGACGATAAAGGCTAAACTCGCCCAAATCCGTGTGGCGAACTTCGTGCGCCCGTGTCGCCGCAAACCTCAATCTTTGCCAGGACTGGGCGACACACGCGGCATAACCGGTATCCCGTCGCGCCGATTGCGACGATTAAGGGCCGATATACCACGGGATTTTAGTGGTTTGCCGTGCCGGCGTCCTAGGATTGGGTTGTCGAGGCGGCTACGTGAAAAACCCTATCCTTCAGCCGGGGCGAACCGAATGTCCGAAAGCACGACGATCGGATTTCAGGAAGTCATTCAGGCCCTCATCAACGAGGACGAGTTGTTCAGTTTGCGCGAGCGGCGCGACAAGCACCGCAAGACGTTTATACGACCCGTTCGGATCGTTTTTGGCGACCGTCCGCAAGAGTTCCTGTCCGGCTTTACCCGCGACCTGAGCGACGGGGGGATCGGTCTGATGCACCGGTTTGATGTCGAAACAGGAGACCATGCGCTGATTTCAATCAACCGGCTGTGGGACGGGCCAGTGACTTTCAAGTGCAAGGCGTGCTGGTGCGCCGCGGGAGCGTCAGGCTGGTATCAGAGCGGCTGGCAGATCGTTTCGATCGAATCGTGATCCCTGTCATTCGGGGCCGCTCGCGCGTGGCAAGGTTTGCGGGACAATCTTGACGAAGGGCCGAATCGACTGAATCTTCGACGGACCTATGCCCCACGCGCGATCGAGGTCCTCGATATTCGCGTAAGGCCGATTCTCGATGATGCTCGTGGCGATTCGCTCGTTGACCCACGGCAACAACTGCAATTCCTTACTCCTGGCGTTATTGAGATCGAATCGTTCCCGGAGCCTCCGGAACCTCGTTTTCGCATGTAGTCACGTTCAATCGGCTAACGGGACAGCGCCATGTTGTGACCAACAGCAATTCTGTTGGAACAGGGCGCTGTCCAGTTAAGTGAGACCCTTGATTCCCGCCCCGCGCCCCACGCCTTCGCGGGGGCAGGCTCTTCGGGGGGCCGGCTCTTTCCGGGAATGACGGTGTGGGGAAAAAAATCAGTAGAGGGCAAACGCGCATTCGGTTAGTATCTTGACACGTCCCGCCGAATTCCTGACGTTACTTGTTCCAGAGGTGATCACTCCAATGTTCTGTCCCAATTGCGGAATGCAGATTGGCGAGGGAGGCACGTTCTGTCCGTCGTGCGGCTGGCAAGACTACGCTCAGGGGCCACCCGCCAGTGTGGGTGCCGACCCGACGATGCGAATGTTGTTACCGGTCGGGCGGTCGGTGTATGCCATTATCGCGGGATATCTGGGGCTGATCAGCGTCCTCTTGATACCTGCTCCGTTCGCCCTGTTGACAGGCATTCTGGCGATGAGGGACATTCAGAAGCATCCGCACAAGGGGGGCCGCGGCCGCGCTATTTTTGGAATTATCATGGGAGCTGTGTTTTCGCTGTGCCTGATTGCGGTTTTCATTTGGTCGTTGTTGCCGTTTTTTCTTTGAACCCGGTCAATTCCATCGTGCTCGAATTACCGACCTCCGGGAGAGTGTATGTTTTGCAGAAAATGCGGTAGTCAAAATCCTTACGGTGCCGCCCGCTGTGCGGATTGTGGAGCGCAGCTCGACAATCCCTATCAGCCTGGAGGGTCCGCCGCGAAAAAACCACTCGATCACGGCCCCCTTTCCGCGGCAGGCAAGCCGAAAAACTGGCTGGTGGCATCGATTCTCGCCACGCTGTTTTGTTGCTTGCCTCTTGGAATCGTCGGGATCGTTTACGCGGCCCAGGTCGACTCGAAATGGAATGGCGGAGATCATCACGGTGCCATTCATGCGGCGGAGAAGGCGAAAACGTGGGCGCTTGTTTCGATTGGCCTCGGCCTGATCCTCAACATCGGGATGGTTGTCCTTCAGCTCATTGCATTTTCAAAAGAAATAGAGGCGGGTGGATTCAATCCGTAACGTGACGAATTCCCGCGCCTCAACCGGCGGTGCAATCGATTGTGCCGGGCACCGCGTCCGGTGGCTGGTTTGGACCGGAGTTGTTCTGGTATTGGCCGTCGGCTTGTGCCTGTTGCATGAACTTCCTCCGTATCCAGGATCGCTGTATCCCGTTTGCCTGTTTCGATCGTTGACAGGTCTTTACTGTCCTGGGTGCGGTTCCACGCGGGCCTTGTACAGCCTGACGCATGGCGATGTGATTGGCGCGGCGCGCTTTAACCCGTTGCTCGTGACCGGCGTTCCCCTATTGCTCATCGTGATCGCGTGGCACAAGGTCCTCGAGAAACGCGGCGTCACCGTCTCATCGCGCCTGGCGTGGATCGTGCTGGCTCTCGTGCTTGCTTACTTTGTCGCGCGGAACGTGCCCGGTCCCGCGCGGGGGTGGCTGGTGCCTCCCGTGCTGGAACAGCCCAATGACGACGAAAGCCGTGAGGCGGCCGTTCAAGTGGAGACGCCGTGGAATCGGGTGATTTGCTCCCACACTTCGTCGGGACTCTCCGCGTACTTGAACAGTTCGAGGTGCTCGTCGCGAATAACGCCCTCATCGGCGAGAAACTGGAAATTGATGACCTGGCTCCAGTAGTCGCGACAATACAGAATGATAGGAATCTGCTGCATCCGTCCGGTTTGTCTCAAGGTGAGAGTCGTGAACAACTCGTCGAGCGTTCCGAACCCGCCAGGGAAGCAAATGAGTGCCTTGGCGCGGAGCAGGAAGTGCATCTTCCGAATCGCGAAATAGTTGAATTGAAAACAGAGTCCCGGCGAGATGTACGAGTTGGGAACCTGCTCGAATGGCAGAGTGATATTCAGCCCGATCGAATCGGCCCCAACGTCATAAGCACCGCGATTGGCGGCTTCCATGATTCCTGGTCCACCACCGGTCTTGACGACAAACTCGCCGGGATGTTCTTTCGAGAAGTTTGAGATAATCCGGGCAAGTTCGCGGCACTCATTGTAGAAACGGCCCTTTTCGACGTGGTTTTCCGCGATGGCCATCAGGCGCTGCGAGGCTGGATCGTCGCGGTTTTCCTCGACGGCGCGCCGTGCCGCGGCGAGCAACTGTTCAGCTTCCTCCGGGGACTTGATATGCGTTCCGCCGAAGATGACGATGGTCGACTTGATCGACTTTTCCGCAAGCAACATTTGCGGCTTGAGCAATTCCAGCTCCAGCCGCAACGGCCGCAAGTCGTCGCGGGTCATGTAGTCCTGGTCCAGATACGCAAGGCGATAGCTGGGGTCGTTGATGATCGCTTGCAGCCGCTGATCCATCTCAGCCGATTCGTGATTCACAGCGCGGCGGTTCCTGCCATTGCCAAGGTACGAAAGTGAGAGAGGGCTATTGGGACTTCGGGGCGGCGTTTTTGATTTCATCGCTTGCCGCGTCGGCATACGTGACAAAGTTTTTATGGAATTTCGCGGCAAGCTCACGGGCTGCGTCGTCGTAAGCCTTCTTGTCCGACCAGGTATTTCGCGGCGTGAGGATTTCCGAAGGGACGTTCGCGCACGATTGGGGCACGGCGATGCCAAAGACCGGGTCTTCCTCAAAGTCCGCCTTGTCGAGACTCCCCTCGTGAATCGCGTCGATGATCGCCCGCGTGTGACGAAGCGAAATTCGCGAACCCGTGGAGAATCCGCCACCGCTCCAGCCCGTATTGACGAGCCAGACCCGCGCGTCGTGCCGATTGATCTTGTCAGCCAGTTGCTCGGCGTATTTCGTCGGATGCCAGACGAGAAAGGCCGCTCCGAAACAGGATGAAAAGGTCGCCTCCGGTTCCTTGACACCCATTTCCGTTCCCGCCACCTTGGCCGTGTAGCCGCTAATAAAGTGGTACATCGCCTGGGCGGGCGTGAGGCGGCCGACCGGCGGCAGCACGCCAAATGCGTCACACGCAAGAAAAATAACGTTCTTCGGGTGATCGCCCGTGCAAGGCACCCTGGCATTTTCGATGAATTCAATTGGATACGAACAGCGCGTATTATCCGTAATCGAGTTGTCGTCATAGTCGACTTCGTGGGTCACCGGGTCCTGAATGGTGTTTTCAAGAACCGCGCCAAAGCGGATCGCGCTGAAAATCTGCGGCTCGCGCTCAGCCGTCAGGCCAATGCACTTGGCGTAGCAACCACCCTCGATGTTAAAAACACCCTCGTCCGTCCAGCAATGCTCGTCGTCACCGATCAACGCGCGGTGCGGATCGGCGGAGAGCGTCGTCTTGCCGGTTCCCGAAAGTCCAAAAAACAGCGAGACGTCGCCCGACTCGCCCTCGTTCGCCGAGCAGTGCATCGAAAGGACGCCGTTTTTTGGCATCAGGTAATTGGCGATCGTGAAGACGCCTTTTTTCATCTCGCCGGCGTACTCGGTGCCGAGAATCACCATCTCCCCCGCTCCAAAATTCAGCGATACTGATGTCGTCGACGAAACGCCTTCGATCGACAGGTCCGCGGGCCGCTGGCCGGCGTTGTAAATTACATAGTCCGGATCGCCAAACTCCGCCAGCTCATCCTCTTTGGGCCGAATCAGCATGTTGTGCATGAACAGGGCGTGGTAGGGGCGCGAGCAAATCACGCGAATCTTCAGCCGCCACTGTGCGTCCCATCCGGCGTACCCGTCGACAACGTAAAGCTGATCGCAGTTGTCGAGAAATTCGATCGCCATGCCGCGGAGCCTTTCAAATGATGACTCGGACAATGGAACATTGACGTTGCCCCACCAGACATCGTCATGTACGGCGGGATGATCAACGATTCGCTTGTCTTTTGGACTGCGACCATTCTTTTCGCCCGAAGAGGTCGCGAGTCCGCCCGTCGCCGTTATGATCCCGTTGTCCCCCAGCACGCTCTCCTGGTAGAGCCGCGCCGGTGTTGCGTTTCTCACGACGTTTTCGGGGAACCGGTTCAGGGCGATCGACTGAATCCGGGACGAGGTGGCAGTGGACATCGGCGGTTTCCAGGAGGAAGATTGCGAGGGTGTGAAATCAGGCTGGAAATACGGGTGAACGCCAACGGCCCGCGCGGCCCGCTGGCAAACCCTAAAAGCTACCGTAAAACGGCGGATGATGTAAGTGAAACCCTTCTCGATTCGCGTCCAACGGTCCATGTTTCATTTCAAACGCCACTGGCACGCCACGCAAGGGAGCCGATAATGACCGCTCCGGGGACCGCAAACGCACGTCAATCAATCCGCCTTGTAACAGAACCACCGATTCAATGACCGCACCGGAATCCGCCGGCCAACGACTGCGCAAGGCCCTCGACGAGGAACGCCCCCTTCAAATCGTCGGGACCATCAACGCCTATTGCGGGTTGCTTGCTCGCGAGGCTGGATTTCGGGCGATTTACCTTTCCGGAGCCGGAGTCGCCAACGCCTCATACGGCATTCCCGATTTGGGAATCACCACGCTCAACGACGTGTTGGCGGATATCCAGCGAATCACCGACGCCGTGTCGCTGCCGCTGCTGGTGGACGCCGACACCGGTTGGGGACATGCGCTGAGCATCGGCAGAACGGTCAGGCAATTCATTCGCGCCGGTGCCGCCGGTTTGCACATCGAGGACCAGCAATCGGCAAAACGCTGCGGACACCGGCCCGGAAAGGCGCTCGTCGATGCAGGCGAAATGGCCGACCGGATTCGCGCCGCGGTCGATGCGCGAACCGACGAGCATTTTCTCATCATGGCCCGAACCGATGCACTCGCCAGCGAGAGCATGGAAACGACTCTCGACCGATGCCGCGCGTATGTCGAGGCAGGTGCCGACGCGATTTTCGCCGAGGCGGTCACGCGGCCCGAACAATACCGTGCTTTCACCGATGCGTTTTCCGTTCCCGTCCTCGCCAACATGACGGAGTTCGGCAAATCCCCGCTGTTGACCGTCGAGGAACTACGCGGACTGGGCATCGCGATGGTGCTCTATCCGTTGTCGGCATTTCGAGCCATGAACGCGGCCGCCGAAAGCGTATACAATGCGATACGCGCGGATGGCTCGCAACGTGAATCGCTCGGTGCGATGCAGACTCGCGACCGGTTGTATGAAGTTCTGGATTATCACCGCTACGAAAACAAGATTGACGAACTTATCAGGAAATCGACCTCATGACGACGACTTCCACTGAAAATGAAACTCCGAAAAGGAAAACCGGCGGCCTCGCGGGCATCATTGCCGGGAAGACGGCGATTTGCACCGTCGGTCATCAAGGCAAGGGACTCGAATACCGCGGCTATTCGATTCACGACCTTGCCGAACGCGGCGGGTTTGAGGAAGTCGCGTACCTGTTGCTGCACGGTTTTCTTCCCAAACGCAAGGAACTGGATGAGTTCTTCCTGCGACTGGCCGCGCGGCGGTCGCTGCCAGCGCCGCTGTGCGAAACGCTCCGCGCGATTCCCGCCGACGCTCATCCCATGGACGTATTGCGAACGGGAACGTCGATGCTCGGATGCCTGGAGCCGGAAGGCACGCGCGAAGAGCAAGTGGAGATCGCTGAGCGGTTGCTTGCCTGTCTCCCGTCCCTGCTCGTTTACTGGTACCGCCATTCAATCGACGGAACTGAAATCTCGTTCGACTCGGGCGAGACGACGCTCGCGGGTTACTTTCTGGAGAAATTACACGGGAAACGGCCCAATGACACGCATCGCCGCGCGATGGACGTTTCTCTGGTCCTTTACGCCGAGCACGAATTCAATGCCTCGACGTTTGCGGCGCGGGTCTGCACAGCCACGCTTTCCGACATTTATTCAGCGATCACGGCCGCGATCGGAACACTTCGCGGCCCCCTGCACGGCGGGGCGAATGAAGCCGCGATGGAACTCATTGAAAGATTCGAGTCGCCCGACTCGGCGGAAAGCGGCGTGATGGAAATGCTCGCCAGGAAGGAACTGGTGATGGGCTTTGGGCACCGCGTTTACACCCTCTCCGACCCGCGGAACGAGATCATTCGCGAACTGGCACGGCAACTGGCCGACGACACGGGTGACAAGCGGTTCTTTCCGGTTTCGGAGCGAATCGCCGACGTCATGTGGCGTGAAAAAAAGCTCTTTCCGAACCTCGATTTCTTCAGCGCTTCGGCATATCACTTTCTCGGTATTCCGACGCCGATGTTTACGCCGATTTTCGTATTGTCGCGGGTCACCGGCTGGTGCGCCCATGTCTTTGAGCAGCGCGCCGACAACAAGCTGATTCGTCCGGGCGCCGAGTACATCGGCCCGCCGCAACGCGACTACATCCCGATCGAAAAACGCTAGAATTCCCTGCGCGGGAGCTTGTCGATTTGACGGCGAAGGTCGCGGATGTCGGGCAAGTCGTATTCAATGAGCGGGTCGCCCGAAACGACATAGTGCATCGATGCCATTTGCGCGTCGACTTCCGATTCCAGCGCGATGATCCAGGCTGGCAGATCGAGGCCGGCACCGGCGGGCAATCGGGCAAGCGTTCCGGCGTAGTGCTCGATCAACTCGAATTGACGCCGGGACTCCTCGCTCGCCGGGTCGTCCATGGCGGGACCGACGAGTGACACGAGCCGGTCGACGTGCATGGGATGCACGAATCGTTCGCCCAGCCGCTGGGCGACCGTCGCCATGCGGATCGAGTACAGTTCCTGCAACTCGACCAGTTGTTCGAGCAATTTTTCCGCTTCCGGATTGACGCGGGCGGCGAGAAGTCGCCGCCATAGTCGCGCAACACGCCCGTGATCCTTGCGCACCAGCGCCTCGTGGGCCCACATGACGGGCTTGAGGTTCCAGCAAATCTGGTCGTAGCGGCTCCTCAGGCGGAGAAAATCCAGCAGGATATAGATCAGCCGCCCGTTGTCCGACTGGGTCGTCGTGGAATTGTAGTCCCGGTATTCGGCGAAGTTCTCGATGACCGCTTCCAGAACGAACGTCAAGTGCCGCACGGCTTCGCGGCGCGGGTAACCCGCGCGAATCTGTTCGAGGATTTGCCAACTTTCCTCGTCACCCGCTTCTTCCTCGAGCTGGGTCAGCCATTGATCGACGCCCTGATGCAGGATAGCGCGGATGTTTGAGAGGTTGAGGAAGTTCTGGGTAAAGATTGGATCGCCAAACCGCTCGATGAAATCAACCAGTGCATTCCACGCCGGTGTCTCGCGGACCTTTTCCAGAACGCTCAGCCGCAACGTATGGCTGTGGTCGAGCCAGACCATGAGCATCGACTCGGCGAGGGATTCGAGAGACTCGAAGAGATCGGGGTTTCCCCGGCTATCAAATTTCTTTTTTGCCTCCGCCGGATCGCGTGCCGCTTCCACCGCGTCGCAGGCATGGATCAGCGCATCGACCATTGACGTGTATCCGACGCGGAACAGCTCGTCAAACTCGGTCACGGCACCGTGGCGAACCGACTGGCTCCTTTCCATGGTCAGCGCCGTATGGATCAGTTCGCGCGTCTCGGCGAACAAACCGATTCGCGGCAGGCAATCGAGCATCTGCCCAATGAGCGCCTGGCGAACGCGGACACTTGTAATTTTCATCGGGTCGCCGCCTCGCGAGAGAGGGACATACAGCAGCGGCTGGTCGGCAAGAAATTCGATGAGCTTTTTCAGCCAGTTTCTTGTCCTCCGGCGGTCTCCCGCAAGCAAGGCGGAAATGGTTTCGACCCACAGCCTCGATTCGCGCCTCGCCTCATCGTCACGGCTGGTAGCGGCGGTCGTCTTGCCCGACAAACTCCGCCCCACGGCACCCAGATTGTGCCACGTCACCGCCATATCAACGCTCAGGTGAATCACGTGGTCGAGCAACGTCTCCTTGAACAAACGCTGCCGGTCGTATTCAACAAGACTGTCGACCGAGCCATCCGCGGCGGGCAGGCGAAATTGCTGGATCGACCGGACCAGATCGACGAGGTCGTCGCGATTCCGCGCGGACTGTTGGGTCCATTCATCGACCTTGACGCGCGTTCGGCGGAGGAACGTCGCGGCTTCCTCACCTTCGTCGTCCGATCGCCGATAAATATCTCCGGCGAGCAATGCGGCCTCGAACCAGCATGAAATGATCGCGTCGTGAAACTTGAGATGTTCAAGAATCCGGTCAAGCTCCGATTGCAATTCCTCTTCCGAACTTTGATCGTCGTCAAAAACGGAACCCTCGAATCCGTCATCGGCCGTCTCGCGAAAGACCATTCCTTCATAGGCCGCGCGAAAGAGATCGCTTCCATCGTCGTCGTCCGCTTCTCCCGGTTCGGCGTAGGGGTCGCTCACGCCCCCCTCGGCGGAGGTCAGTGCGAATCGCGGAATGTTCCACCAGGGACCGGCGTTCGCCTCGACGTAGTCACTGAACTTGCAAAGCCGGTTCCAGACGTCGCCCGCCATCGCGGTCCACGCTTCCGGCGAATCCTGTTCCAGCAGCAACTCGCGCTGCCGACCGATCCAGCTCACCGTCAGACCGTGAAAGGAAACGGTGTCCTGGCGGGCCGCCATCAACTCTTCCTGCTGGCCAAGCCAGTGGATCAGCAGCGCCATCGACGGCTCGAATTCATCTCGTTCAATCAGATTGGCAATCGCAAGGACGTAATCACGGTCGGAGTTGAATTCGGACGCCCGACGCGCCCAGAAACCGCGCCCCTCCGATGCCCCCGGTGCCGTGTGCCGCTGGCCCATCAGGCGCGCGACATTTTCGGTCGCCGAAAAAACCTCACGCGCGTCGAAGGCGTCGACCGAACTGACCTCGTGCGCCGCGAACTGGTGCCACCAGTCCACCAGTCCCCGAAAATCCCCCTGAACGCGACTGGCGATTTCGGGCTGGTTGCCCGCCTCGGCCGCGATCCACACCGCCGAGACGAACCCGAATAACTGGTCGAGAAAGTCGATCAGCTCGTCGGCGCGATAGTCGTGGATCGTGTTTTCCGTTCCCTGAAAGAGGTTGTAGGTGGCGTCAAGGCCAAGGATATTCCACGGGTCGAATACCGCGCCGCAGTCGATCCCGCGACGGAGCAGGTCAAAGACTTGTGGAATGGACCGGCAGGCTTCTGCGAGCTTTCCGTCCTGGAGCGCGCACGATCCCGCGTAAAGGAGACATTCCAGCCGGCAAAAAATCCGCGCCGACGCCACGGGGAGCGCGTCGGCGTGTCGCATCGCCGCATCCGGATACCCCATGCGGGCAAAGACGAGCGCCAGATGCACGTGCATCATCTGAATCGCCCGGTAACTGGCGAGTTGCTGGTTGAGGTGCTGGCGCGCGGCACCAAACGGCTGCTGGCGGATGCGGGCCTCGACCAGCAACCGCTCCCGGTGCGGGTGCGGCGTCCGCGCCAGCAAGTCGTCGTAAAACTGATCGCGATAGGCCGCGATCGTCGGAAGGAGACTTCCCAGGGTGACCGTCGAGTCGTGGGCGCCCGGTCCGTACCCGCAAATTCCCGCCGACATGAGAATGGTACAAGCGAGTGCCGCACCGGCCTCAAAGACCAGTTCCTCGCGCGGCAACTCGGACTCCTCGTTCACCCGGTCGCACAACGCGCGAATCGTCACGCCGTGAACAATGTACCGCCGGTATCGCCCCTGGTTGTCGATATGGTGCTCATCCCACTGGCCAAAATGATGGTTGGGCCGCTTGTTGGCCGGGTGATCGAAGTCGAAGGCGCGCGGGTCAATCGCCAATTCGTCGAGCAACTCCGGCTCAAAACCGGCAAGATGAAGAATCTCCGGATCGGTTTTTTGCAAGTGGTCGATGGCCGATTGAACGACTTCGAACCAGGGTCCGTGAGCGACGCCTGCCCCGCGAATATAGATCGGCAGCGGACGAACCCATTCGTGCTCGTACGGTTCCAGCTTCCTTGTCTCCAGCACGGCAACCGGGCGGTGCCCGATGAAATCATTCAGCAGACCAATGGCCCGTTTCGCCAGGTCGTCTTGATCGTCGCGGTGTTCGAGATTCCGCAAAACGACTTCAAAGACGCGACCGATGAAAAATGCGTTGAACATCGTCGCGCCGGTCTGGTGAAAGAGAAGGTCGCGATGATGGCGCAAATAGTCCGGCAGAACGTGATCGAACGTCAGCGTCAAAACCGCGCGGGCTTGCCGCGAATCGGAAAGAGCGGGACTGGTCCGCGATGCGACCTCCAAATGCCGCTCGAGCAATTCCCGCAGTCGGAGCCACGTCGGTTGCTCGACCGCCAAGTCGTCCTTTCTGCAAGTCGGCGACGGACGTTCGATCGAACGACAGATTTCGTTCAATTCGCGCAATATTACGGGGTCTTCAGCCCCCGACGAGAAATTCAGGTAACCGAGGACCCGTTCGAGCCTTGATGCATTTTGCGCGTCGGGAGATTGATGACCCATCGACCCCATACCCTGGTACTGTGGCGGGGCCTATCCTACGAAATGACGTTCGGGTTGGTCAGGGGGCCGGATGCCGCGTCGCGGGATGCGATCGAGCCCATTGGTCGACGGCTTTTTATCGTGTACGTTGTAAACTGCGGTTAAGACCACTTTCGCATTTTTCAAAAAAACCCGCAAAAAAAACCTGCAATGCCTGACGCTTTCATTATCTCCGGCGCGCGAACGCCGATCGGCTCATTTCGTGGTGCTTTCAAGTCACTGACAGCAACGGATCTGGGCGGTGTCGCCGTGGCGGCCGCCATCGAACGGTCCGGACTCAAGCCCGACCAGATCGACGAAGTCATCATGGGGAACGTCTTGCAGGCCGGTGTTGGACAAGCACCCGCGCGACAGGCGGCGCTCAAGGCCGGACTTCCATCTACGATCGCCGCGGTCACCGTCAACAAGGTTTGTGGCTCGGGACTCAAGGCGGTCATGATGGCGGGCCAGGCGATTCGATGCGGCGACGCGCAAGCCATTGTGGCCGGTGGAATGGAAAATATGACCGTCGCCCCCCACCTCGTGCGGGGCCTGCGCGAGGGGGTCAAGCTCGGCGATACGTCGATGATCGATGCGATGGTTTTCGACGGCCTGACCTGCGCTTTTGAAGGTTGCCACATGGGAATGCACGCCGAGCATATTGGAAAACAGTTCAACGTTACGCGTGAAATGCAGGACGAGTTTGCACTGCGCAGCCAGCAACGCGCTTCCAAGGCGGTTTCGGATGGAACCTTTCGCGATGAAATCGCGCCCGTGACGGTCAGTGATCGCAAGGGGGACGTCGTTGTCGAGAACGACGAGGGGCCGCGCGCGGATTCCACGAAAGAAGGACTGGCCGCGCTTCGCACCGTCTTCGACCGCAACGGGACGGTGACGGCCGGAAATGCCTCAACCATCAACGACGGGGCAGCGGCAGTCGTCGTCGCCGACGAAAAGACGGCTTCAAAATCGGATTTCCGCTTTCGTATCGTCGCCAGTCACACATCGGGAACGGAACCCAAAGACCTTTTTATCGCACCGGTCGAGGCGATTCGTGGCGCGGCCAAAAAGGCCGGTGTGGAGATCGGTGCAATCGACCTGTTCGAGCTGAATGAGGCGTTTGCTGCCCAGATGATCGCCTGTATCAACGAACTGGGTCTCGACTCCGACCGTGTCAATATCCACGGCGGCGGCATCGCGCTCGGTCATCCGATCGGGGCCAGCGGAGCGAGGGTGCTCGTCACGCTGATGTACGCGATGAACGCGCTAGGCAAGAAAACGGGTTGTGCCAGCCTCTGTCTGGGCGGCGGCAACGCGGTCGCCATGATCATCGAACGAGTCGCCTGAAAAAGAGCAAAAACAACCGGGAGAGCGCCTTTACGGGATCGTGAGATAACGAAAAAGATTCCGGATCGGCTGACCGTCCACGTACAGCTTGGGCGAGCCTATGATTCCCTGACCCGGCCACGCATTGGGTGGGAAATTTTGCAGGCGGACCAGCGGCGTGTAAGTCGTTCTTGCAGCCGGCAATTGCGTTACCGTACCTGGATACCATGCGGTATTCGCGGGCGGAACCAGCGTTGGCGGAAGCGCCGCGGCAGGTGGCTGGAGTCCCGCCAGGTTCGCCGGGCCGTACACCGGAGAAGTCCCGCCGCACCCCGCGCAGGCCGGACGCAGCGCGCGATTCCATGCGGTCGGAGCGCCCAGCGTCGGGACCTGAACCGTTGAAGCGACCCATGGACTCTGGACAACGACAGGTTGCCGCGAAACAACCGGTTGCTGAACAAGAAGGGGT
Source organism: Pirellulaceae bacterium (assembly GCA_041747075.1). GTDB lineage: Bacteria > Planctomycetota > Planctomycetia > Pirellulales > Pirellulaceae > CAJQPP01. Next base: position 7,712 of record JBGTFW010000306.1, on the reverse strand, counting down.
TGCTGCACAACGCCCGGTGGTTGTTGCTGAACAACAACGGATTGCTGCGAACCTGCAATCGAATACGTCGGTGACAGACTGGCAATGCGGTTCCCTGACGTGCCGGTCGGAGCGGACTGGACGAGAACCGACTGGCCGTTTCGAGCCCCGCCGTTGACGCCGGTGCCCGGATTGCCCGCGATCGTACTACTTGAGGCCGAAGTCGTTGGATAATCCAGCGCGGGTTGCCCGGGATACTCGACGCTCGTCACCACGCCTCCGCCAGGCAACGGCGAACTCGATTCGATATATTCCAGCGGCCTGCCGTCCGACGATTGCTGGGCCGAAACGGGAACGGCGAGAAAAAAACAGGCGAGAATCAGGGACGACAGCAACCACGCGTGCGCCAATCGGATGACAGGTTTCAGGGACGACCCCATGGTTTGCTCCTGGTTCAGGGAAAAAAGTAGCGATAAGCGATGCGACGCAAAATCGTCCGGGGCATCGGGAGCCGGAGGGACTTCGCCGAAAGGTTGGTACGTAAACGGCCCGCCTCGGGTTCAGGATTTAGCTGTTCCAGTGCACCCGTCCCACGGCAAAAATGACAATCGGCCGACCAAGCAAGAGAATTTGCAAGATTTTCAAACGGTGCTGTCGCTCGTCGGTTCGCAAGTCCACGATTCACAAGAACCTGCAGATCAGGCTCATTTCAGTTCTTGTGATCCTTGGGCCTTTTCGTGGCCAACCCCAATTTGACCTTTATCCGTGGCATCGTTGAACTCCGGCTCCCGTCGCGCGATTCGTATTCCAAGGTAGCCGAAAACGATCGTCATGAACGGACTGATGATGTTGAAAAGGCACCACGGGGCGAATGCCAGCACGTTCACGCCAAGGACGCCCTGCTGCGCCGCGCCGCAAGTGTTCCACGGCACGAGCACCGAAGTGACGGTCCCCGAATCCTCAAGCGTCCGCGACAGCACCGTTGGATGAAGGCCGCGTTCCGCGTACGTCTCGCGAAACATGCGACCCGGAACAACAATCGCGAGGTACTGGTCCGAGGCGGTCGCGTTGACAAACATGCAGCTTCCCGCGGTTGTGGCGATCAGGCTTCCGTCGCTCCGCGCCATCCGCACAAGGGGCTGCGTGATCCGGCGGAGAAACCCGCACGCTTCCATGACTCCGCCAAAACACATGGCCGTAATAATCAGCCAGATCGTGTTGAGCATTCCCGTCATTCCCTTGCCCTCCATGAGTCCGGCGGCGGCGATTTTGCCGTCAAGGTCTGGGACCTGGTGGTCCATGTCAATTTCCCCGCGGCGTTCATGGTACTGCTCGTTCGTCAGTGCGGATTCATTCGTTGCGGCGCGCGCGCGGTCGAGCAAAATCTGGTCCCGTTCTTCAGTCCAGGCCCCGACGACGTCTTCCCGAACCGCGACCGTCGGGAGGGCCATTGCCGTGACGACCGTCGAGTAGGCGTGGAGGACATACGAAGGCTCGGATTTCCACGAATCGTTGGGCAGGCCGGAAAGGTCGCGAACCACCGCGGGCTGAAAGATCACCGCGAAGACGCCGCCGAGGATCACTCCCGTAAACAAGGCGGCAATCGCATTGACCCGCAGCAGCACGAGAACCAGCACCGCAAGGGGGACGAGAAAGAGCCACAGGCTGATATTGAACTTGTCGCGGATGGCCGTCTGGAGGCTGGCCGTGTCGATCTGAGCCGTCGCCCGCTCACCCGTCAGGCCGATCGCTCCGAAGATGAGGATCGTCAGGATGATGCTCGGTACCGTCGTCCACAACATGTAGCGAATGTGCGCGAACAACTCGCTCCCCGCCATCGCCGAGGCAAGGTTCGTCGTGTCGGACAGGGGTGAAATCTTGTCGCCAAAGTACGCGCCGGAAATAATCGCCCCGGCCGCCATCGCTTCGCTAATCCCAAGTGCCTTGCCGATCCCGAGCAGGGCAATTCCCACCGTGGCGACGGTCGACCATGAGCTGCCCGTTGCCAGAGAAACAATCGCACAGATCACGACACTCGCCGAGAGAAAGACTGCCGGACTGAGAAGGTCAAGACCGTAGTAGATCATGGCCGGGACAATTCCGCTGATCATCCATGTGCCGGTAAGCGAACCGATCAGCAACAGCAGCAGCATCGCCGACATGGCGGATTCGAGATTGCTGACGATGCCGGTCAGCATATCCGAAAAGGACTGGCGCAATGTCAATCCCAGGAGCGCCGCGACGGCGGCTGCGAGAAGGAGCGCGATCTGGTTGGCACCATACGTGGCGCTGTCTCCGTAGAGTCGGACGTTGAGTACGAGCAAACCAATGAGCACGACGATCGGGACGAGCGCCGTCCATAGCGGGATTGAACTGTGCGGAGCAGGCCTGGAATTCATCGGCGGAAAAAACTGTCCCGGTCGGCGATCAAGGCAGACGGACGCGAATCAGAATGATGGTCCGCGGGCCGCCAGTTGTCCAGCCAGCAACTGAATCCGCACGCATGCTCCTCCATTGGGCAGATTTTCGGCGATCATTGATCCTCCATGCATGTCGGCGATGCGCCACGCCTTGCTCAAGCCAAAGCCAAGCCCGCGGCCCGCTTCGCGACCGGAAAAAAACGGGTCAAAGACGTGTTCAACTTGCTCCGGCGCAAATCCGGGACCGTCGTCCGTCACGCTGATCTCGACGACTCGTTCAGCGGTCTCGGTCGCCGAAACCCGGATTTCTCCACCTTCGCCGAGACTTTCCAGCGAATTCCGGACAAGCGCCTTGAGAGCAACGGCCAATTGCGTAGCGTCCGCCGTGATCGAAAGGGAATCACCGGTCTCCGCGGCCAACATTGTTCCTTGTTCGGCCGCGATGGAACTCAACTCGTCCAGCACGATTTTGCACAGCTCGCCGAGATCGACCATCGCGAAATCAGGTTTGGGCGGATGGGCGAACAACATCATATCGGCAATCATCTCGTGCGCGCGAAAGGCTTGATGGTTGATCGAAGCCAGTTTTTTTCGCCGTTCAGGATCTGGTTCATCACGCAGCAGTGTCTGCGCGCGACTGGCGATGTTGGCCAGCGGGTTGTTGATCTCGTGACTGGCACCGTACGCCAGTCGTTTCAGGCTCGCCAGTTTTTCGTCGCGCAATCGACGGGCAAGGTCCGGCGAATCGCCTGGTCCGACCGCGCTGGGGTTGATCCGCCGCGCGCGATCCAGTGGCAAAATGACCGGCGAGCCTGTACGGAACAAGGCAAAGTCTCGCCAAATGGCAAGGTCCGGCATTCGTTCATCCAGCCAGGCAGCGGCGATGCCCACTTCCACGTCGGCGAACCTTGCGACCAAACGACCGAGGGCTTTCTGAATTCGCGGCACCGAAAAGCCAGGTTTGACTGGATGGCGCCGGGGCCGGCCGGGCGAATCGAGCACACGGAGAAATTTCTGCTGGCGTTTCACCGCGATCCGCGGCTTGTCCGGTACGTCATCCGCGTACCGACTGTTCCATAACGTCGCCAACTGACTGGTCAACCACGTTGCATCGGTGAGCGGCGGTGGAGAGTCGCCTTGCGCGAAAATCCACACGAGCAGTCCTGGAGAATATGCCAACAATCGGCAAGGGTCCGGTGCGGAATCAACCAGTGAACATGCGATCCCGGCGGTGACCGGGAGGAAAACCTCTCGATCAGCTATTCGTGCCGCCGGCAAACGAAACCAGTCGCAATGCATGGGCGATCAATGGAGCGAAGTCAGGTTCCCGTCGCCGCGCGGTCCATGTCAAGCATTTCGCAGCACCTTTCGAGAAGTCGATCGACCGAGAAAGGCTTCTGCATGAAATCGTCGGCACCCGCGCCCAGGATGTCGGCCACCTTGTCGTGCTCGATCATGCCGGAGATGCAAATGATCTTGACGGACTCGAGCGTGTCGTCGCTACGGACACGCTGGCAGACTTCTCGTCCGTTGATATCCGGGAGCATCACGTCAAGGACGACCATCTCGGGGCGAAATTCGCGGACCTGCATCCCGGCGTCGAATCCGTTGTTCGCGGTCTTGATTTCAAAACGCCCGTCGCGCGCGAAAACATCGGCCATCAGTTCGACAAGTTCTTCGTCATCGTCGACGATGAGTAGTCGTCGTTTGCCGCTTTCCAGGGCATCGGTGGGAATGCCGTTATCGCGCATAAAGGCGAACAACTTGTCGCGAGGAATGCGTCGAAACCGGCTCCCCGGCACGCGAAAACCTTCGAGCGATCCATTATCAAAACAGCGGATTATCGTTTGCTGACTGACCTTGCAAATCTTGGCCGCTTCGCCGGTCGTGAAAACCGTTTTACTGGTCATTGAGCCGTTCCTCTCCCTAGGTTGTGAGTGGGCGAATCATTCCTGAATCCGTCCAGGCAAGGCGACTTCGACCGCCAACGCGGCTGAGTCAAGGCTACCCAGTCCCTGCTTGTTTGCGGGGCTTCCCTGGCCAGCAAACTTGTGTCGGATACGCAATCGCCACAGATTGCGAGTCCCCTGCAACCAGCACCATCGTCGCGCCTTACCGAAGCGCCACGGTTTGCCAACGTTGCCGAGCTTGCCAAACTGAGCGAATTATATCGGCACTCCAGGTCGCGTCAAGACGAATCGCTTTGATCCAACTCCTTGTCTGAAAAGAGTTTAGGAACAAATTGCGTTTTGGTTTTGATTTTTTCCAAAGCTTTGGCCCGCGAAAAAAATTCCCGATTTCGGCGCTGATCGCCGCCTCCGCTCCTGCTACAGTCCGCGATTCCTCCCACGCCGCCGCCCATTCATGAACTCCAACCATTTCCCTTTCAGCGTTTTGATCGCCCTTGCAGGCGCGGTCCTGGCAGCGGTCCTCGCCGTCGGTTGCGGAACAACGACTGCCCGTTCGGGAACTGAGCAACTGCTGTTGTCCGACGCGGTTGACATGGCCGTTTCGCAACTCGATTTTCAACACCTGACCGGTGAGTCGGTCTATCTCGACTCGACATACATCCAGTCGACCACAAACGATTCGTTCGTCAACGCACCGTATATTCACAGTTCGCTCCGCCAGCAACTTACCGCCTCCGGATGTTTGCTTCAGGAAAATCGCGACGACGCCGACATCATTGTCGAGCCGCGAGTCGGGGCGCTCGGTTCCAACGGCCACGAGATCATTTACGGATTGCCGCGGAACAACTTGCTCAACTCCGCGGCGGCGATCATTCCCAATTCCCCCGCGGTGACCATCCCGGAGATTTCACTGGCTCGCGTCGATTCCAATTCCGGAGTCGCCAAGGTTTTGGTTTTTGCTTATGACCGCGTGACGCGCCAGCCGATCTGGCAATCAGGGGTTGCCCGGGCGGAGGCGACGAGCCGCAGTTCGTGGGTCCTTGGAGCAGGCCCCTTTCAGCGAGGGACGCTTTATAACGGGACCCGGTTTGCCGGGCAGGGCCTGAAAAGTACGAACGATTTCGCGCTCCAGGAACCCGCTCCGGGAGTACCGTTTACCAAGCCTCACCAGTTTGTCCATCCCGACCAGATCACGCGAATTGCTGAATCGGGAGAGGGGGACGAAGCGTCCAACAGCGAAAATACCAACGAAACACGATAAGTGGCCGCTCCTTCCAGCCCCCCGAACTGCATTGACACGGCGGGAACCGCGTTGACACTGCCGGGCGCTTTTCCTATTCTCCGCCCGTTACCATGGCACTCGCCCACTTCATGAATTTCCCTGGATCGGGGTTGGCCTGACGGCCATCCTCACGGCAACGAACCGATGAAACGCCCGCTCACTGTCATTGTCCCTTGCAAGAACGAGCGCCTTAACGTGGTTGCTTGTATCGAGAGTTTTTGGAGTCTCGCGAGCGAAATCCTGATTGCCGATTCGGGTTCAACGGACGAAACGATGGACCTGGCCCTTTGTTTCTCCAAAGTGCGGCTGATCGAGCGCGAGTACGTGACGTCGGGTGACTTCAAGAACTGGGCCATTCCGCAAGCGCGGCACGAATGGGTCTTGCTCGTCGACGCCGACGAACGCATCACGCCCGAACTGGCCGAGGAAATTCAGCTGGTGCTTTCTCGCGGCCCTGAATTCGATGGATACTGGATCGATCGGGACAATTATTTTATGGGTCACGCGCTGCGGTGGGGTGACGCGCGGACCGATCGGGTGTTGCGGCTCTTTCGCCGCGACAGGGCACGCTACACCGGCCCAAGCGATCACGGCGAGATCGAGATTTCGTCGGGGCGCGTGGGCGCCCTCCGCCAATCGATGAAGCATTGGTCGGTTTGGTCGTATGACCAGCTCGACGCCAAGCTGGCCCGCTACACGTCGCTGCAAGCCGTTCAATGGCATGAAGCGGGCAAGGACACGAGTTATTTCCAGTTGCTGGTGCGCCCGTTTTTCCGTTTCTTTCGCGAGTACATCTTGCAGCTTGGAATTCTCGACGGGAAGGTCGGCCTGCAACAGGCATGGAACGCCGCGTTTTATTCGTACGCCAAGCAAGCGCGCTTGTGGGAACTCAACCACGCGCTGCCCCAGCCCGGCTCGCGACCGGAGGATTGGAAAATGCTCATCCCCTCCGACGACCGACGCGCCGCATAACGTCGCGGAAGCTGCCAACGCTTTCGGCGGCTGGGCAATCGTAGCGGAAGCCGCCAACGCTTTCGGCGGCTGGGCAATCGTAGCGGAAGCCGCCAAGGCTTTCGGCGCGCGGGCGTTTTAAGTGCGTTTTAGCGCTGCCCAGCCGAAACTCTCCGCGAGTTCCGCTACGGTCTCCGCGAGTTCCGTTACTGCTGAACGCATCAAGTCGTCCTGGTCGATCTGCTGCGCGGCTCGTTCCTCGCACGCTCCGCGATCGAACGCTATCTTCGCCGCCATCCTGTCGGCTCGATGCGCGGCTTCGGTTGTTCACCTTGTCGTAGGTAAGCGTCAGCCGATTGACGGGAGTGCCGCTGGACTGTTTGGTGGAATCGATGACGGTCATGTTTCCGGCTGGATCGTACGTCCAGGTCGTATTGACACAGTCCGGGGTGGTCCGGGTCTTTTGTCGGCTGGCGGTGTCAAAGGTCATCGTGGTGGTCTTGCCGCGTGGATCGATGATCCGGTCCTGTCGTCCGGAGTCGTCGTACAACCACGTGGTCAGCCCCTCGTCCGGATCGAGCATCGTCTCGCGGCGGTTGACGACTCCGGTCCAGGCGTACGTCGTGACTTTCGAGTCCGGATTGGTTTGCGCGAGGACTTCATCGCGCGCGGTGAACGTGGTGGAATAGGTCAGTAGCTCTTCGCCGCCGCTTGACGGAGCGACGGAGGTGGCGGTTTTCTGGTTCCCCACCGGATCGTACGCGAACAAGTGCTGTCGTCCGTCCGACCAGGCCTGGGCGGTGAGCCGGTTATTGGAGCATCATACTCGCTGGTGACGTTGTTGCCACGCGCATCGACCTGCGTGGTTTGGTTTCCGACCGGATCGTAGGTCCACGTGGTTCGCCGGTCGAGCGGATCGATCTGGTAATCCATGCGTCCCGCCGGGTCATAGTGCGACGTGGGCACGTGTCTTCGGCATTCAGTAATTGTACCCGCCCTCGATTCTTGCCCAATGTCCCTTTTTTCTTCCCGCTTCCTTCCCCCACTTTTTCTTCCTCAAAAAAGTACAATGTCCCTTCTTTCTTCCTCCTTTGGGGCAACTAAATCAGTGAATGATTAACTTCTTCCTCGGTGCCCTCCGCCACAAGCCGCGAACTTGAGCGTAACCAC
>JBGTFW010000305.1:0-1957 GCA_041747075.1 Pirellulaceae bacterium | reverse complement strand
TGCTGTGGCGTAGTGGGCGGTTGCGGCATTCGGCCCGTCCGCGCCGCGGCACGGATCGTCAAGGCGGTTTACGGCAAGCGTTTTTGCGAACAATGTGGCTACGACGTCGATGATTGCGGTTGCGGCGACCTGGGCGGATACGATTCATATGGCAACGATTGCGGGTGCGCAAGTTGTTCCGGTGGCGAAGGCATGACGCACGGCGGACCCATTTACGACACGCCAGCGATCGGCGGCGGAGCTTGTCCGGACGGGAACTGCGGGCTTTCCCATTCAGCGTCGCGCACCAGCTCGAATCAAAGTGCGCGGCAACCACAAACTTCACGAAATCGAATGGCGACTATTGGCGGGACCCGGCCTGTACCCGATCCGTCAACGGCACCGGCCCCGCCCCAATTGTTTCGCCCGGCACAGCGGAGCGCCGCGATCACACCGCAAGGACTGAGGCGATAGCTGGACAGCGCCCTGCTTCGGACTGAAGCAGTCCGGACAAGGTTGCGAAAAAAGGAAGTCTCCAGGGTCGGGCAAGGAGGCCGGAATTCGGGCCGCCTTGCCCTTTTTTCGTTTCCATCCGCTACGTTGACACCTTCGCAAACCGGTTTTACGATAGCCCCGTTCGGCGACCGTGGCGGACTCGCCGCGGATCGCGATGTTTCTTTTTTCGTCGCACGAGCCATCCCTTTTGACCAAAACCGCGTATCTGTTTCCCGGCCAGGGTGCCCAGTCACCGGGCATGGGACGCCAGCTTTTTGAGTCGTCGTCAGCCGCGGCGCGGGTCTTCACACGCGCCGACGAAATTCTCGGCTATTCGCTCAGCGAAATCTGTTTCCAGGGGCCAGCGGAACGCCTCGACGCGACCGAACACAGCCAGCCGGCGTTGCTCGTCTGCAGCGTGGCGGCGCTGGCGGCAATTCGGGAAAACGAGACGCTTCCATTCGGCGAAGCCGACAGTTGCGCGGGTCTCAGTCTCGGCGAATATACGGCGATGGTCCACGCCGGCGCCCTCTCATTTGAAGACGGTTTGCGCGTGGTCCGCGCGCGAGGAGAGGCAATGCAGGCCGCCGCCGACGCTCAACCTGGGGGGATGGTCAGCATCCTCGGTCTCGACGATGATCGGGTCGCGGAGTTGTGCGAGGCCGCTCGCCAACCCGGCGAAGTGCTGCAGGTCGCCAACCTGTTGTGCCCAGGCAACATCGCCATTTCCGGACACAAGGCGTCGTGCCAGCGAGCGATCGAATTGGCACCGCGGTTTCATGCCATGAAGGCGATTCCGTTGGCGGTGGCCGGTGCCTTTCACACGTCGATCATGCAATCCGCTGAGGAACGGCTCGCGGCGGTGCTGGAACCCGTTGAAATCCGCGGGCCTTCCCTGCCGGTGATTTCCAACGTCGATGCCCAGGTCCACAATGATCCCGACGCGATTCGCCGCAACCTGATTCGCCAGGTCGTTTCGCCAGTCCTCTGGGCGACTTCGATGACAAAGCTGATTGAGTCGGGGCATGAGCATTTTGTTGAAGTAGGTCACGGTCGCGTTCTCCGTGGCCTGATGAGACGCATCAATCGCGGCAAGGAAGTTTTTGGTTTTCCGGAGTAAACTACTGATTGTGTAAAACGGCTTTCCAAAGCCGTTTGGAATCGAGCGCAATGAAGTTTGGAATCGAGCGCAATGAAATGAGTGACTTGTCTTCCAACGGCTTTACCGTCGACTTGTCGGGCCAGACGGCGATCGTGACCGGTGCTTCGCAGGGACTGGGGCGCGCCGTTGCGGCGGCGCTCGGTCGATCGGGTGCGCGCGTCGCGTGCGTCGCGAGGAATATCGAAAAGTTAACCGAGACCGTTTCGGAAATTACCGGAGCGGGCGGTGCGGCGGAGGCCTTCAGTTGCGACGTCCAGGATCGCAAGTCGGTCGATCTGGTCGTCGATCGGGTGGGTGACGAGTGGGAGCGGCTGGACATCC
>JBGTFW010000304.1:0-29523 GCA_041747075.1 Pirellulaceae bacterium | reverse complement strand
CCCCCCCCCCGGGTTTGGGGGGGTTGTGGGCTGGGTGTGGGGTTAACACCGTTAAGGAATTCTCGTAGCTGGATTCCCCGGGAATTCGGGCGCATTACGGACAGCTCCCGAACTCTTGCGAATCCGGCTACGCTAAAACCCGGATAATTATACGCAAAAAATGCTTAACGGCGTTGACTGAAGGGGGGAACAGGTGCGGGAATAACAATCGCAACATGTCGCGAACCATCACCACTGAATACTCCGACCCGCTTGACCTGGTCTGGACCAGCACGGCGCTGGCGCTGGGGATTCGCATCGTGCGCGACGCCGAAGTCTTCGTCACATGGAACGGCTCTGACACGCTCCGTATCGGCACTCCGGAATCCCTCGACGCCGATGATTGTCTGGCGCAAATGATCTTTCACGAGTTGTGTCATGCTCTGGTGGCTGGCGAGGAGCGGAGGGGCCAGTCGGACTGGGGACTCGTTTACGCGCGGCCCGGGGACGCGGTTTTTGAACACGCGACACTGCGGCTGCAGGCTGCACTGGCGGATCGCCATGGACTGCGCAAGTTCCTCGCGTCAACGACCGACTTTCGCGCGTACTATGACGCGCTGCCGGATGATCCGCTGGCCGATGACGATGATCCCGCGGTACCAATGGCGCTTGCCGGATGGAAAAGATCGACGAACGGCCGATGGACTTCAACCCTCGATTCGGCGCTAATGGCGACCCGCGCGATTGCCGTCGCCGTCGCGCCATTTGTTACGCCAGAATCTCACTGGCGGGTTGGTTGATCGGGTTTATCGGCGGGACGGGTTGTCCGCAGATTTCGCCGATCAATCGTAGCCGGACTGGCAACAGTTCGGGTCCACCCGTCAAAACTCGTCAATCGGGCCGCTGTTCGTCGGTCGTTTGCGAAACGCTCACGACGCGCATTTGCAGTCCCATCTTCGCTTCACCCCAGACGGGATCGTCGGTAGCCGGAAAGTGCTCTTGCCCGCTTGAAATACTTGACATCAGGACGATTGAGAGAACCAGCACGTTACGAAATGTCCCGGTATTCATGATTGCTTTCTACTATTGGCGGATGGTCACTTTTCCGATACCTGACGCGGACTTTTTGACGTTCGGCGGATTGCCGTGAAGTTCAATGCTACCGACACCGCTAACCTGGGCATCCACCGATTCGGACGCAAAGACCTCGGCACTGCCTGTTCCGGTTACCGTGACCTTGACGTGGTCGGCCTTCAGATCGGTAAGGTTTGCACCGCCCACTCCGGAGAGCCTGACTTCCAGTGACTTGACCGTGCCGTCGGCGACAATGTCCCCCACGCCACTGACGGTGATCGAAAGTTCATCGCCCGTGGCATCGTGAACCGAGATGTTGCCGACTCCGGAGACCATCGCCGAAGACAATGAGGGTGTGGTTATGGTCAACATCAAACCGGCGCGCGGCGCAATCGATTGCGAAGTGTTGATTTTGAGAATACCGTTGTCAACTTTCGTCTCCACGTATTCAAGCAGGTTGTCATCGACGCTGACGGTCACGGATTTGGGCTGACCAACAGTGATCTCGACCTTGCCAATCCCGGCAAGAGCGACACCGGTAAATTCGGCGACTTCCCGCGCTTCGTCCTTGACAACGCCGCTACCAGGAATTCCATGGTTGCAGCCGCAAAGCGTGAACAGGCACACGGCCCATAGTCCCCGGATACCCGAATCATTCCGAAACGTCATCGCAAGTCTCGGCTAGAATTTGTGGCGGAGTTCCAGCCGCGCGCCGTGGACGTCGGAGACGTCGCTGAAGAATCCATACATCGCGTCGGTTCTCAGAATCCACGAATTGCTCAGCGGAATCTGGTAGCGAACGCCCGTGCCGTACTGATCGGCCACGGCGTTTCGTCCTGCGTCGTTGCCCATTGTCTGAAGCGCCGCGATTTCAAGGATCAGTTGCTGGTCGAAATTGCAGGAGAGGATATTCAGCCCCACCGCGCCTCCCCACGTATCATTGGCGGTCGCGTCGAGCGTCGGGTAGTTCGTCATCCCGTCGATCTCAAAAAGGATTCCGGTGTTGCGGAGTACCCCGCCGGCACCTGCCGCGCGAGCGGCGGACTGGGGCCGATCGAAGCCCGCGAACAGATTGAAGTACGGAACAAAGGATTGCGGTCGTGACGTGATGAGCGAGTTCTCAAGCAACAGCAGGACGCCATCCGCCGTATTGGGACCTCCCTCGGTCGACTGGCCGGCGTTAACGATCACACGCGCTGAACTGGACATCAGCCTTCCAAAGCGGCGACTGTATGCCGTGCCGATGTTGTGGTAGCTCCGGTCGCGCGCCTCGTCCCTGTCTTCAAGGTACGCATAATCGAGTTCGATGTATCCCCCGGCCACCTCGACGAACGAAGCCACACCGTACATTTTCGCGGTGTCTTCGTTCCCCTCGAAAGCCGGACTTTCAATGTCGTCATACGCGGCGAAAAAAGTGAAGTCCATGTTCGAGATGTCCAGTGCCGTGCTGTGCCGCGCCGGGATTGTGACCGCCACGCCCAATACGTCGTCCTCCAGCCAGACTCCGTTTTGAAAGACCAGCGGCAAGACCCCGACCGCGAACGGCAAGTCAAAGGGAAGCGTCTGATCGACCAAACCACCGGTGATCGCGCCGAGGTCCCCCTCCAACATCCCGAACTCAATATCCGCGTCGATCTCCTCAATAAATTCGTCGTCGTCGAGAAGCCAGCGCGTGTTCCGTCCGCGATCGTCCAGCGGTGCGATGAACGCCGTCAATCGTTCGGTGGCGGTCAGCCGCAAGTCGAAATTGAGATTCCACTCGACGGCGACAACGCTTTCCCGGTCTCCGCCGTTGTCGTTGCTCGCATAGGCGGTTCGCCAGTCGCCGTAAACGACAAACTGGGGCGCGAGAAGATTGTGGCTGCCCGCCAGGGTTGACGCCGGCGGGAGTTGGCCGAGTTGATACCAGGGTCGCCCCAGTTCGATCAGCGGTCGGCGGTTGGCGTTAAGCGTCTTGCCCTCATAGACCCAAGTCTCATTGCAGGCATCATAGGGTGTCTCGCAGTCGACCGGCGTCGGCGCAAAATCGTACTCTGATCCGTCAACAATTGACGCGGCCGGGTCGGTGCGTATCGGACCCTGATCGAAGTACCCTCCGACGACCGGTTGGACAGCCAGCGTGAACTCGGTCGTCCCGACCTGTCCGACCTGTCCGACAGGTCCGACGGGCGACAGGGAATCGAATACAGCGGATTCCCAAACGCGACCGTTGTCGTCGGACGCGATTCGCGCCGATTCAATTTGCTGCGCAACGGCCGGACAGGGCAGCAGCGCAGCGAGCGACACGATTGCCACCGCCGAGGCGATCGTGACGAGTCTCGAATTGGCGAATGGAAGCAGCAAGGGAACGAATCAGTCTTCAGTTTTCAGTTTTCAGTCTGAGACATCGGCGCAATATGCGGAACAGTTCGGTGTGGACTCTTCACTCTGGACTCTCCTCACCGTACTTCAAAGACGACCGACTGGACGTGTGCGTCGACGATCCATTCGTTCATCATGCGGATCATTTCCGGCGTCGCCTCGACGAACCGCATGAAGTAAATCGGTTCGGCGCGGCTGCGGAGGCGGACGCTCAAACGGTACGTTCCCGGCTCGCCCATCAGGTCCGCGGGGATCACGTATTTCGCCTTGCGACTTCCCAGCGGCGGGATCGAATGGGCTTCCATACGGATACCCGGCGGGTGATTGAGGACACTCACGGGCTGCGGGGCAGGACGGATGAAGGGCAACTGGTCGATGTCAAAATTTATGGGCAAGTACATCTCTCGATCCGTTCCCTTGACGTTTGTCGCAAGGAACTTCGTTTGCAAATTGAAAAGTTGCTTGTCCAGCGGAACGCGCCGCTCCCCGACGTCACGCGAATGCAAGTCGGCCAGATCGCCCTCGCTGTCGAGGTAACCGCTTTCCCAAATCCGGCAGCCATCGGGACCGATCAGCGCGACATTCAGCCATAATTGCGGCTGTGCGCCGAGCGAGCCGCTGGGCATGTTGTGCCCCGGATTGGTGTTGGTGACACAATAGTGGAATCGCAGCGGCTCGCCCGCCGCCGGTGAAAACTGAAAAAAGGGGCCGTCGATTTTCGAGCCATTCTCAAGAACCTGGCGGCGCAGATCGCGCTTGACGACCAGTTGGTTCAGATTGGCGTCGATGATTTCCCGCGCGTCGTAGCGGTCGTCCGGCTCGGACCATGCGGGTGGAAAGGCCGAAGCGGACGCGCGTCCGTCGCTGATCGCCTCTTCGAATTCATCCGTCCCCCAACCGCCGCGCCAGTCGAATTGCAGCCAGTCATTAAAGGCCCAGCGGTCGGCCCGCTCGTTTTGCGGAAAGACGCCGGGGTGCGCGATCGAGTAACCGGGACCATAAAAGGCATGGTTGGAGTGTTTGCGTTCCGGCGTCACCGCCTTGCCGTCGACGACGGCCGCGGGTCCGACGGAATACCCCTCGGCGCGTCCGGGAACAATACCCATGTGACATTCCTGGCAAGCCGTTCCGTCACGGTACGCAGGCGAAGCGCGGTATTGGTCCCAAACGACTTCGAGCTTGATGCCCGGCTGCACCGCGACCTGGTGGCAGGACATGCAAAAGTCGCTTTGCGAGAGTTGCTCGAATTCGATCGCGCGGCCATGCATGGGCTGGCCTGGCCCCGTGTCGAGCGGCGAGGTCTTGACCTTGAAGTAGTCCTTGTACTTCGCGACGATCTGCGCACCGAGTTGCCCGCTGCCACTGGAGACCGGATCGTAAATGTCGCCGGGCTCGATGCGCCGCTCCCCATTCACTTTGGTGTAGTTTTCGCGGACGCGGTGGCAAGCAACGCATGTGACGCCTTCCCGAAAAACGCGCGGCCCGTCCCAAATCGGCTGGTCCCGTCGCAGTCCGACCGTCGTCGCGACCGGTGCGTGGCATCTCATGCAAAAATAGCCGATCGTCCCCTGCGTCAACTGGTTGATCTTGTCCTCAAAACGCTGGAACATGGGGGAGAGGGCTGCGTAGGCGTGGGAGCTGGTCGCCCATTCGTCGTAAATCTGCCGATGACAGGTGGCGCATTGCGTCGCCGATGGAAAGAGCGTCTCCTGAAACACATCGGCATGCGGATCGTCGCACGGCAATTGCGTGTTCGCTTTGATGTGACTGGCGACATCAACTCCGTCGTTCGACGCCCTCGCGTGCGGGTTGTAGTCGTTGAACGAAGCGTACTCGACAAGCGGCATGGAAGGGTCGTCGCCGGAGCGAGCGGTTTGCTCGTTTTCCGGTTGCGGTCGCGGAAGCGGGTTGAACTGAGGCGCGAAGTGGCCGGACTGAATCAGTTCGCGAACCTGCTCGATGTCGCGACGAATTTGTTCAGGGGGCAAGTCGTGAATGGAGATTCCCGCCAGTCCGCTCAGGCAGTTCGCCGGCAGATCGGCCAGCGTGTTCCCTACTTCAGGACGACCGTCGTTCCCGTCGCTGCCAAGTTCGTTCTCGTGGGCTGCGGCTGCTTCTGACGCAATCAGCCACTTTCGCAAGTCCGGCAGTTGCCCTGGACTGTGAAGTACTTCCCATTGGCCCGTAGACGTTGATCCTTCCTGGGGCGGCGGGACGGCAAACCGCGCCCATCCGAGGAGGAGAGCCAGCGCCAATGCGGCGGCGGTCCACGGTAACGTGAATTGAAGTGCGCGGCGGCTCATGGGAGTCGGCGAATGGTGGAAAATCCCGCGGGTGGGGCCGAAAAATGCGTACCCCGGATCCAAAATCGACCAAAAACGACCTGAAAATCCAGTCCAACCGGCAAAGTTTGCCAGACAAGGGAAGTCCACCGGAATTGCCCAGACGGGCTTAACCGTATTACAGTGATGCCGGGGGGTGAGCGGCAAGTCGCTAGCCGCCGTTTTTTTACCGGTGATTTGACCGCGGCTAACGCGTTGCAACTCACGGAATTCGTGGATCCCCATCCCGTGCCAAACCTCCAGGAAATCGGAGAATTTCCGGTTTGGTACTTGTCCATGTCCCACCCCGGCGCTTATACTGGTCGGCTTTCCCATTCTGGCCCACTTCTGTCGAGCCGTCCGATGAAGGTCCGCGCAAGCGTGAAACGGGTTTGTGAAAACTGCAAGATCGTCCGTCGCAAAGGGCGGGTGTACGTTATTTGCACCAATCCGCGCCACAAACAACGCCAGGGCTGATCGTGCCGGCCGACTTCGCCCGGTCGACGTGACGTTCCTTTGGGCCGCGCGAGCCAAATTGCCGGTGCGGAAGGACTGCGCGTTGTGGGTCACATTTTCGAATGATCGCATTCAATAATCCTTAGGGAGAGTAAGTCATGCCGCGTTTGCTCGGTGTGGATATTCCGAACGACAAGAAATCCGTGATCTCGCTGACGTACCTGTACGGCGTCGGTCCCGCCACGGCGCGGGAATTGTGTTTCAAGGCCGGCGTCGATCCTGACAAGCGCGCGCGCGACCTGACGGACGAGGAACTCAGTGGCCTGGCCCAGGTGATCGAGCGGGATTACATCGTCGAGGGGGGATTGCGCCGGCAATTGCAACAAAGCATCAGCCGGCTCAAGGAAATCAAGAGCTACCGGGGACTGAGGCACCGCCTTGGTCTGCCGGTACGTGGTCAGCGGACGCGCACCAACGCGCGGACGCGGAAGGGACCCAAGAAAACAGTTGCCGGCAAAAAGGGGGTCAAGGACCTCAAGTAACCAAGGACGTTTAGTAACGAAACGCGTCGTCTGTGCGTTGCGTGCATGGGATGCGCGGCGGGGTTGAGACGACGGTTTCCGGCTGGACACAAATTGCATACCTGAACGAGAGGAGATCAACGGCGCGTGGCCAAAATCAAGAAACGCAAGACGAAGCGCAACGTCTCGATGGGGATCGCGTACATCAACGCGACCTTTAACAACACGAGCGTGACGATCACGGATACCAAGGGCGACGCCCTTTGCTGGGCAAGCGGCGGAACCTGCGGCTTCAAGGGGAGTCGAAAGAGCACTCCCTTTGCCGGGCAATGCGCCTCGCAACAGGTCGCCGAAAAGGCAATCAAGATGGGAATGAAGGAGGTCGAAGTCCGCGTGAAAGGGCCCGGCAGCGGTCGCGAAAGCGCAATCACCGCCCTTCAGGCCGCCGGACTGAACGTCAAGACGATCGAGGATTGCACGCCGATTCCCCACAACGGTTGCCGACCGCGCAAGAAACGACGCGTCTGATCGCTCCCTGCTTTGGGCGAGCACTTCACTCGCTCATGGAACCACGAGCGAGCACTTCGCTCGCTCAGATAACCAGGAACCAAGTTTCCGCCAATACCTGAAAACCGACAAACGGAGAAACCTTTATGCATATTCGCTGGCGCGGCCTGGAACTGCCAAGCGTGGTCGAATGCGACCATCGGACGCTTACACCAACTCACGGCAAATTTGTCGCTGAACCCTTCGAGCGCGGCTTTGGCACGACGATCGGAAACAGCCTCCGCCGCATCCTCCTTAGCAGCCTGGAAGGAAGCGCGGTCACCCAGATCAAGATTCGCGGGGCCAACCACGAGTTTTCCTCGATCCCCGGCGTGCTGGAGGACGTCACGGAAATCGTTCTCAACATCAAGTCCCTTGTCGTCAAGAATTTTTCTGACCAAATGAAGGTCATAACCGTCGAAAAGAACTCCGCCGGGCCAATCACCGGTGCCGACATCCAGACCGGCGGCGAAATCCAGGTGATCAACCGCGATCACGTGTTGGCGACGCTGACCAGCGACGTCGGGTTCATGATGGAGATGGTCGTCGAGAATGGCCGCGGTTACGTCCCTTCCACGGAGCACAGTTCGCGCGATCACGAGATCGGGATCATTCCGATCGACGCCGTTTACAGCCCGGTGACGCGAGTGCGGTATGAAGTCGAGGAGACTCGGGTCGGTCAGAAGACCAACTATGACAAACTGACCCTGGAAATCTGGACCGATGGATCGCTCAATCCGGAAATGGCGCTGGTCGAGGCGGCGAAGATTTTCCGCAAGCACCTCAATCCTTTTGTTCAATACGCGGAATTGGGGGGCAAGGTTTTTTCTCGCCCAAGGGCTTCCTCGGGACTCGACGCAATCCAGGAAGCCCGCATGAACTCGCCCATCGCCGATTTGTATTTCAGCGTCCGCGCCAAAAATTGTCTCGACCACGCCGGGATTCTCGTGGTTCGGGACCTTGTCACCAAGACCGAGGACGAACTGATGGAAATCCGCAACTTCGGCGACACGACGTTAACCGAGATTCTGGAAAAGCTTCAGGAAGCGGGGTTGCGGCTCGGCATGAAAGTCCCCCCGGTTTCGCTCGTTTCCTGATCGGAAATTTTGCGACAATTTACGACAGCCTGGCGACCCGTCGCCCCCGTGGTACCATCGAGCGACCGCCGGGACGGGACGCAATTTTAATATACGAAAGGGTCCGAAGCCATGCGACATCGACGAAGGGGGCGCACCCTTGGCCGAAGTTCCAGCCACCGCCGCGCGCTGCTGAGAAATCTCGCCGCCAGCCTCATCCTCACCGAGCGCGACGAAGCGTTTTACGAGGGTCTGATGCAGTCCGACGGAAAAACGCCGGTCAAGCCCCCCGCGCACAAGGGCCGCATCATCACGACGTTGCAAAAAGCCAAGGAAGTCCGTCCACTGGTCGAACGATGCGTGACGATCGCCAAATCCGCGTTGCCCCATGAGGAAGCGGCATCGGACCATGCCTCTTCCGCCGAACGAAATTCCGAGGAATGGCGGAAGTGGCGTGAGGGAGATGGCTGGCAAAAGTGGGCGTCGGCCAAGGCACCCGCCGTCGCCGCCCGCCGCCGCGCCTTTAAACTTCTCCGCGACAAGGAGGCCGTTTCCATTCTCTTCGATGACATCGCCCCGCGGTTCACCCAGCGCGAGGGCGGATACACGCGCGTCTTGCGTCTCGCCAAACCGCGACTCGGCGACGCCGGAACCCGCGCGATTCTGGAATTCGTTGGAAAGCACGATCGTGTCGCCCGCCGCGAGGCCCAGCGCCCTGCCTTCGAAAGCGACGATGAGGACCAGGGCGAAAGCCCCGTCACCGACGATTAGCGAGAGTTAGCTGGACCGTGCCTTGTTCCGGTGTGAAAGGCCGCAAATCCAGGTGCAATGCGCAAGCCCGCCACGGCCCGCCCGCCGACGCCGTTCAGTCCAAACCGCGCCAAGGTTGGAACGAGTTTTTGGCGCAAAAAAAAAACCCGGCGGCTCACGGGTTGCGAGACGCCGGGTCGGGAAAGTCGGCGCGGGGCCGGATGCTTACCGGATTTCAATCTTTCGCGGCTTGCTGGCTTCCGTCTTGTTGAGGCGGACGGTGAGGATGCCATCGCTCATCGTCGCATCGACGTCCGAACCGTCGACCGAGCGGGGAAGCGAGAAACTCCGCTGGACACGCGTGTAGCGGCGTTCGCTCATGTGACGCTTCCTCCCGTTGCCTTCCTTTGCCTGGCGCTCGCCCTTGATCGTCAGCACGCCGTTCTCCACGTTAACTTCGATTTCATCGCGCTTGAAGCCAGGCATTTCGGCTTCGATCGTGATGCTCTCGTCGTCTTCGTCGACGTCGACAGGATAGCTGCCAATACTGGCGTCCAGGCCGTTGCCGCTGTCAAACATATTGCGGAAGAACTGATTCATGCGCGTCTCAAAACCCTGAAAAGGATCGTCGTACAATCCGGAAACTTCGCCGCGGTTTCCTTGTCGGGTCAATTGTTTATTCATTTTTCCTCTCCTGAAAAAACACGGTGAATCGGGATACACGGCCGGTCGCGGTCATTTTGTCAGGCGACCTGCCTGAATCGACATAATTTCGCAAACAGTGTGCCAAACGCGCCCTTTTTCCGCCCCCCATTCGGCAGTCGCGGAACGGTTTCTCGCAAGCCGCGGGTAAAAAATTCAAAAACGAGTACGGCGTTTGCCCCGTTTTTATTGAGCAATTAGCCGGCTCAGCGCGAATCGGGTTCGCCGATTACGCCGGACGTCAAGCAGCGACTGCGCAACGCGGTGGAAAACCCGGCCTTTTCGCGCGGCGACGGGCCTGTGATTTAATCCCGGCGCGAGGCTTGCCTGGAATTTGCCGCGCGCCGGGGGTTTCCCCCCCCTGTCTTGTTTGAGTCTTTGGGGGGGCGCTGCGTGTCCAGCCACTGCCACAAATACCAGCTTGCGACCGACGCATAGGGTCGCCATGGTTCGGCGATTTTCCGAATGCGGGCGGGTTTCGGCAGGTCCCGAAGACTGTAGCGCCGCATGATCGCCGTGCGGATTCCAAAGTCGTCGACGGGAAGAATATCAAGTCGCCCCAGCGAAAAAATCAGGAACATCTGCGCCGTCCAAACGCCAATCCCCTTGATCCGCGTCAACTCCTCGATGATCGACTCGTCCGACTTGCGACCCATTTGTGACAAGATCACTTCGCCCGACGCGACCTTGCCCGCGAGATCGAGCAGATACGTTGCCTTTTGCCGGGAAACGCCGATTTCACGAAGCTCGTCGATCGTCAGCTTTCCCAGCGTCGCGGCGTCGACCTGACCGCCAAGCCGTTCGGTCATGCGATTCCGAATCGATTGCGCTGCCATTCCGGAAATCTGCTGACCGACAATTGCTCCTGCCAGCGCGGCGAAACGGTCGGGACGGGTGCGCATCGTGAAGGGTCCCACGGCCTGGACAACGTCACGCATCAACGGGTCGCAGCGCCGCAAATGATTTCGTGCGTCGCGAATGTGCTGGGCGGAAAAGGGCATGACCGTCTGGTTCTTTCTTGAAGCATTGGGGAAGGATTTTTATTGCGGACCTGTCGAGCCGGGTCAAACGAGTCGCGGCTCGACGATGCGAATCCCGTTTCGTATCATGCCGGACATGAAAAGGGAATCGGTGCCCGACCGAGCGACGTTGATGCAACTGGAACCGGCCGCGCTCCGCGCGCACCAGGCGGAGCGGCTCAACGGGCTGTTGGCAACGATCCTCCCGGAAAACCGCTTCTACAACTCGAGACTGGCGGGCCTCCGCATCCCCGTTGAGTCCGTCGAACAGCTCCACGAATTCCCCTTCACGTTCAAGGACGATCTGCTGCCGGACGATTGCGACTCGCGATTCGCAACCAACCTCACGTGGCCCGCCGATCGCTATGTGCGAATGCACCGTACGTCGGGAACGCGCGGCCGCCCGATGATTGTCCTTGATACGGCCGACGACTGGCAATGGTGGATGGAGGGGTGGCAATACGTGCTGGACGCCGCCCGGCTGACCGCCGACGACCGCGTGGTGATGGCCTTCTCGTTTGGTCCGTTTATCGGGTTCTGGAGCGCCCATGACGCCGTGGTCGGGCGCGGCGCGCTGGTCGCTCCGGCTGGCGGAATGAGTACGCTCGCCCGGATCGAGTTGATTCGCGCGCTGGGTGCCACGGCGATCTTTTGCACACCGAGCTATGCAATGCACATGGCGGACGTCGCGGCGGGCAACCAGATCAACGTCGCGAAATCTACGGTCGACAAAATCGTCGTGGCGGGCGAACCGGGCGGCTCCTTGCCCGCCGTTCGCTCGCGAATCGAATCTTCGTGGAACGCGCGAGTCGTCGATCACGCGGGTGCCACCGAAGTCGGTCCATGGGGTTTCGCCCATCCGGACGGCAACGGCGTTTACGTCAATGAAGCGGAATTTATCGCCGAATTCCTCTCCGTGGAAACCGGCCAACCCGGCGGCGAAAGCGAACTGAGCGAACTGGTGCTGACCGCCCTCGGGCGCGCGGGCAGCCCGGTGATTCGTTACCGGACTGGTGACCTCGTTCGCCCGACGTGGACTGATGCGGGCGCGTGCCAGTTTGTTTTACTCGACGGAGGCGTGCTCGGCCGCGTCGATGACATGCTCATCATTCGAGGAGTGAACATCTTTCCGTCGTCGGTGGAGCAGATCATTCGCGGCTTCCCGGAAGTAGTCGAATACCGGATGACCGCGTTCCGCGAAGGCAACATGGACGGTCTGCAAATTGAGATCGAGGACCGGCTCGATCGTCCCGGACGGGTGGAAGAGGAGTTGCTTGTGCGACTGGGATTGCGCGTGGAAATCGTCGCCGTCGAGCCAGGAACGCTGCCCCGTTTTGAATTCAAGGGGAACCGGTTCATCGACCAGCGCGAGCGGGAGCCGCAATCATGAGCATCTATCCGATCAGCCTTGCGCGAGATTCTGGTGCACGATGCCTTGCGATCGAATGGAATGACGGCATGGAGCAGCGGATTCCGTTTCGCGTGCTGCGCGACCGGTGTCCGTGCGCCGCCTGCCGTTCGCCAAAGGACCCCGCGGAACGGGGCCGCTCGACGGGGCTGACGATTCTCACCGCCGCCGAGACGCGGCCGCTGGAAATCGAGCGGATGTCTCCCGCGGGAAATTACGCCTACCACATCGAGTTCAGCGACGGGCACAACACGGGAATTTACTCGTTTGAGTTGTTGCGTGCGATCAAACCGGGCGAATTGGAGTGATCCTGAACATGGGGTGGAGTCTGCCGGAGGCAGACGAAACCCCATGGACCGATCGCCCCCATTCGCGAAGCTGCGAAGCAGCGACACAACCATTGCATTGAATCGCCCTCCCCGATAAGCCACGTAACGACGTGCCGCCGCTTCGCGGCTTGGTTTCTAACGCGGATCTGTGACATGGGTTGGAGTCCGCGAGGGGCAGACGAAATCCCATGTACCCGATCGCATTTCGCGAGGCCTGATTGTCAAAACCAGGTGATCGACCGAAGCCGCGAAGGCGCGCGGTTGAGTTGCTGAAGGAGGAATCGCGCCGCATCATCGCGTGGCGTGTCGCGGAGCAGGCTCTCCAGTTCGCGCGCGGCAAGGTCCGTTTCACCCGCCTCCGCGCGAGCAAGCGCCGACTCGTATCGCGAAATGGCGGCCAGCGGGTCCGCGACGTCGCTGTCGAGCGGTTGCCAGACGGGCACCGGTTCCGCAAAACCCTTGACCTCGGCATAAAAGAGTCGTCGGGACAGAAAATCGGGACCGATCTGGTTCGCCGTCTCGGCGGAAACCAGCAGCGGAATTCCCGTGTGCGTCGTCAGCGATTCCAGTCGCCGCGCGAGATTCACACTGCGCCCGTGCGGTCCGTACTTGACGCGGTGCCGGCTGCCACAGTTGCCGACCTGAACCCGTCCGGTCGCGATACCAATGCCGGTTAGCAGCGGACTACCTGTCACCGATTCCCACCGGCGATTGAGCTGAGGCAGCGAATCACGGATACGATGCGCGCAAACGACGGCAAGGCTGGCGTGGTTCTCGATCTCCAGCGGTGCGTTCCAGAACGCCGCCAGTCCATCGCCAAAATAATCGACGATCGCACCGTTGTGCCGGATCACCAGTTCCGTCCAGCAGTCCATCAAGTCGGTCACCAGTTCCCATGTTGTTCGCGCCGGCAGGCGGTTGCCGAGCGCGGTGAATCCGCGGAGGTCGACGAACATTGTCGTAACGATTGATTCGCGCCCTTCCAGGATTTGAGGATCGGATCGCAGGCGCTGCACGACCTGGGCGGGAAAGACGTGGCTGAGAAAGGATTCCCTTTCTGCAAGTTCCGCTTCTCGTTGCGATCGCGCGACGGCCGCGGCCACGGTCTCGGCAACAACCCGCGCGAACCATGCTTCGACGGGACGAATGCCCCGTCGCTGGTTTGTCTGAGTGCGGCCGCGCGCGCAGTAGACCGCGCCGAAAGAGTCGCCTTGTTGGTTCACCATCGGCGCGACGGCGATCGAGCCGCCTTCCGGGAGTTCAAATCCAGGCGTATGATAGAGGACCTTTTGCAGGCGGCACGCTTCATCGACCAGATCAGCCCGAAACGAAATATCTTGATGGGGTGCTGCGACATGACTGCCGGCGATGTTCCAGCCGGCATCGTCACGGAGAAGAATCATCGCGGCGTCCATGCCGCCGGGCTGGATAAGAGCCTTCGCCGCCTCATCATAGAACCCGCGATCCGCGGCCGTGCCGCGTTGAAGTTCCATCAGACAATCAAACCATGCGGTTAACGTGGCCACGTCCGGCGCGCGCTCGCTGTTTGGCGCAAGTCGCGACGACCGTTCGCACCTCGGGTCGGCGTCAAGTTCCACCAGCCCATGCCGCGTGGACTCGATCGATTCAGGTGAGGGCTCGTTGGACACCGGTGATGTGCGGGTTAAGAAATTGGAACAGGAACGGCTGAGGAACAATCGCTGAGGAACAATTGAGGACAATTGTTCTACACTGACCGTCAAAGTCCCCCCAAAGCCTACGTTTTAATGAAGCGCGCTGAACAATATCGCTTGACTTTTACGGGGGCTAAAGCGGCCTGGCGGGCTGGTCGAATTCGTTAACAGGGACTTCGGGCCGAGCGGATGGCGGGCCGGTCGTATCGGTGGCAACGGGATTTCAGGTCAAATCGACTGGCGGGATTATGGAATGGCTGTTTCCCGTACTCGGTTTGGCGTTGATCGTCGCCGCGTTGACGCAAATGGCGTGGTGGGCCGCTGCAGGCTGGCGGTACGGTCGACGCGAGCGGCACCGGTTCGCGGCGGAAATGACGTTGCTTCGAAATCAGATCGAGGAAATTTCCCGCCGTCGCGTGAACGCCAACCCGACTCCGCCGAATGAAACGCGGTGGACTGATTTTCGTCCGTTTCATGTGACTCGCGTCGAGAAGGAAACCGATTGGGCCGTTTCCATCTGGTTGCAGCCGGTGGAACCTTGTCAACTTCCCGAATATCGTCCGGGCCAGCATCTCACATTGAGATTCACGATTCCCGGACAAGCCCGCCCGGTCGTTCGCTGTTACACGCTCTCCGACGCGCCAGGGGGTGACCAATGGCGACTGACGATCAAGCGAACCGGGGTCAACGAGGGGCTTGTCAGCAGTTTCGTAAATCAGGGGATTGCTCCCGGCGACACGATCGACGTCAAGCCACCGTCCGGAAAGTTCTGGCTGCAACCGGGCGACTCGCCAGTCGTCTTGCTGGCGGGCGGGATCGGAATCACTCCGATGATGAGCATCATGAATTATCTCGCGCGAAGCGGTTCGTCGCGCAAGTGCCTGCTCGTGTATGGAGTCCGCAACGGATCGGACGCGACCTTCGCGAGCACGATTTCCGGGCTGACGGAAAATCATGCGAACCTCCACGTCGTCAAGTGTTTTTCGCAGCCCTTGCCGACCGATCGAATGAACGTGGACTACCACGTCGCCGGCCGAATATCGATGGAAGTCCTGCGCCAGGCGCTTCCCTCGGCCGACTTTGATTTCTATTTGTGTGGACCGCCGCCGTTCATGGAAAGTCTGTACAAGGGACTTCGCGGATGGGGCGTTCCCGATTCCAGGATACGGTACGAAGCCTTTGGTCCCGCAACCATTCAGGCAAATGCAACTACGGGCGATTCCGGCAAGGGGAATTCGAGCCAGTCCGTGATCACGCTGCGCCGATCCGGACGGGAGTTGAAGTGGAGCGGCGATCACGAATCGATTCTCGATTGGTGCGAGTCGCATGGAGTCGCAATGGATTCGGGATGCCGCGCGGGAAGCTGCGGCAGTTGTGAGACGAGGTTGCTGGCCGGGCAAGTCCGCTACCTCGACGAGTCCGTCGAATGCAATCCAGGTTGTATTTTGCCGTGCGTCGCGGTTCCCGACGGGCCGATCGAGATCGACGTTTGAGTACGTCCCGCCTGCCGAGGGACGATCGAAGTTGAGTAATTCCCGCTTGGCGAGCGGTACGATCGAGGCGTTTTGTCAAAGCGAACGTAATGAGCATGATATCGAAGAGACACAGGACGTCACTCCCGGCAGGAGAGACGTACTTTGAAAAACCGAACCTCGCGCGCAGCTCTGCAAACCCGGCGCTGATGGTGTGCGCACTGCTGGCCGGCGCGCTGGTGGCTGGCACGGTGATCGCCCAGCCACCGCAATGCGACCCGACGAAAGTCCTCTCGGCCGAATCATGCGCCAAGTGCCACGCGGGAGAAGTCATCACGTGGCGGCAAACGCCGCACTTCCAGACCTTTGAGGAATTGCACCGCAATCCTCGCGCCCGGGAAATTGCCGAGCGGATGGGCCAGTCCTCCATCAAGCGTGGAAACACCTGCATTGACTGTCACTACACGACGCGGCTGGAAGACGACAAGCTCCGCGTTGTCTCCGGCGTCTCGTGCGAGTCCTGTCATGGCGCGGCCGCCGACTGGCTGCCGTTACACAACGACTATGGCGGCCCGACGATCACGAAAGCGAATGAATCGGACGCGCACCGCGATTCCCGAATCGAGGCAAGCGTCGCCGCCGGGATGCGCAATCCGCGCAACCTCTTTCTAGTCGCGCGGAGTTGTCTCCAGTGCCACACGGTTCCAAACGAAAAACTCGTCAATCACGGCCAGCACCAGGCGGGTAGCGCTGATTTTGAACTGGTGGCGTGGTCGCAGGGTCGCCTGCGGCACAACTTTCTCCGAACGGAGGGCCAATCGAACGCGACGAACCCGATCGAACGACTCCGCGTCATGTACGTCACGGGCCAGATCGCGGACCTGGAATTCAGCACCCGCGCGACGGGGCTGGCAACCGAACGGGCCGAGTTCGGATTGACTTGTGCGAGCCGGGCGGCCCGGGTCGCCAGCCACCTCTTCGAAATCCAGCAACAGATCAACGATCCCCGGCTGCAAGGGATTCTTGAGTCGTTCTCGCGCGCGCGGCTGGCGATCAACAACGCGGAGCAATTGAACGCGATTGCCGACGAAATTCGCTCCTTTGGAATGGAGTTCGCGGGCAAGGCCGACGGCACGGCTCTGTCGGCCGTCGACCGGTGGCTGCCGGGCGCCGGCGAATACCGGTAACCGTTTCAGAAAAAAGATGGAGAATGGAGTTTCCGGGATGACCACAAAACAAGTGAGAGAGATTCAACGGCCCCGGCGTTGGGATGCGCCCTTTTCGCCGGAGATGTCCGAGGCCGACGTCGAGCGGCTGAGGACGGTGCGCCCGTTTTCATTGATGGACGAAGCGAAGTTTTCCGAAAAGGTTCCCTTGCGAGGCATCCTTCGCAACGATTGCCGCATCCAGCGCTACGACGCCGGGGAAATCGTGATTCGGCAAGGCGATTACGGCAACAGTGCGTTTCTGATTCTCGAAGGAACGGCGCTGGTGTCGCTTGCGGCGCTGCCGCCGGAAGTGCTCGGCCGCGCGGCACCCGCCAGTCCGTCATGGCTGAAGACCCTCGCACGGTTCTGGAACCGGCCGCGCGTCGCCGAGTCGCGTCCGGGGATACGCGATTCACTCCAATGCGGCACCGCGGCGAAAGGGACGTTGCAGGTGTTCCTGCAAGACTTTCCGGGGATTCTGGCGGCGGACCAGATGCTGCGAATGGACCAAGGGCAGTTGTTCGGCGAACTTTCGGCGCTCACTCGGACGCCACGCTCGGCCACCGTGATTGCCGAAGGACCGTGCGAAATGGTCGAGCTGCGTTGGCAAGGCTTTCGCGACATTCTCCGTCGCGATGAGAGCCTCCGTCGTCACGTGGAAGCGCTTTACCGGAAACACAGCCTTCACGGGCACCTCCGCGCAACGCCTCTCCTCTCGGAACTGAGCGACGATCTGCTGCGGCGAATTGCCGACGAAACGATCTTCGAGTCGTTCGGGGATTTTGAATGGAATCGTGACTTCCAAAGCTTTCAGGCGGATGACGCTGCCCGAAGAATTGAATCCGAACCGGTCATCGCGAGCGAGGGAGATCGCGCGGACGGACTGATCCTGATCCGAAACGGATTCGCGCGAATCAGCCGACGTCACGGGTCCGGCCACCAGACGATCGCCTACGCGGGCAAGGGACAGACGTTCGGCTTGCGCGAACTGGCGCACAACTGGCGGACCGATGGACGGCGCCCGTGGGCGTTGAGTCTCCGAGCGGTCGGTTACGTGGACGTCTTGCGGATTCCGCAACTCGCGATCGAGCAGTATGTGCTGCCTTGCATCGACGAAGCACTGCTGCCGCCGCTGTTGCCGGAAACTGAGCCAGGCGCGATGTCGCGCGCGGGCGAACGGCGGGGTTTGCCTCGCGAGATGGAGCTGGAAACCGGCTTGCTCGAATTCCTGGTCGAGCACCGTCTCGTCAACGGCACCGAGGCGATGCTCATCGATCTCGACCGTTGCACGCGCTGCGACGATTGCGTGAGAGCCTGCGCGGCGCTCCACGACAACAATCCAAGGTTCCTCCGCGCGGGGCCGCGCCATGAAAACTGGATGATCGCCGGCGCATGCATGCACTGCGCCGATCCCGTTTGCATGATCGGTTGCCCAACCGGAGCGATCGGACGTGATGAATCGACGGGGACCGTGATCATCAATCCACAGACGTGTATTGGCTGTGGAACGTGCGCGGCAAGTTGTCCCTATTCCAATATTCAAATGGTCGACATTCGCGATTCGAGTGGCGCGCCCATCGTCGATTCGCGGTCGGGAACGCCCGTCCAGCAGGCGACCAAATGCGACCTTTGCGCCGGTCTGGCCGGCGGGCCGGCGTGTCAGAACGCCTGTCCTCACAGCGCGCTGACGCGGATCGACCTGACGACGCCATGGCCGCTATTCCAACTGACCCGTGCCGCCGGAAACCATCCATGAACGAGACGAGGCGAACAACGAGCAGCCGGCCGGTTCGCGCGCGAGCGGGAACTTTTCGCTGGAAGGGCGTGGCGATTGCCCTCATTGCCGCCGTGGCCGTCTGGTTCATGGCGGGAATGCAAAACAACAGTTTGTGGCGTGACGGTTACACGACCGGTTACGTACTGATCGGCAGTCTCTTTTTTCTGGCGGCCTTCAACCTTCGGAAAAAGCTCCCCTTTCTCCCCGGCATTGGGTCCGCCAGCGTCTGGATGCGGCTGCACATTTACGTCGCCTTTTTTTCCATCGCGGTCTTCGCGGGACATGTCGGCTGGCACGTGCCCAACGGCGGCTTCGAGCGATGCCTTGCCGGCCTCTACGTCCTGGTCGCGGGCAGCGGAATCTATGGACTTTTTCTCACCCGCCGCGTTCCCCGGCTTCTCACGGCGACCGGCTATGAAGTCGTGTTTGAACAGATTCCACAACGGCGCCGACAGCTCGTCCAGCAAGCAAGATCGATCGTCCTGGAAACGGCTCAGACGACCGACGTAATCGCCCGGTTTTACGTGAATCACGTCGCGGCGTTTCTTGAGCAGCGAAGGTCGCTGGCCTACGCCGTCGCTCCATCAATGCGCCGCAGCAAGGCCCTCGTCGGTGACTTGAACGAACTCGACCGGTACCTTTCGGGTTCGCAGCGCGATTCCGGGCGGCGGCTAGCTGAACTGGTTCGCGAAAAGGAAGACCTCGATTTTCACCACGCCATGCAGGGCCGGCTCAAGCTCTGGCTCTTCGCCCATATCGGGATGACTTACGGTTTGCTCGTTTTCTCGGTCCTTCACGGCATCCTTGCGCATGCGTTCGGTGGGGGGCTGCGATGAACGTACCTCGCGACGGAAACAAACGTTCGTGGAATCGGCCCAATGACCTGTGGCAATGCTCGGCGGACGAGCATTCCAGTTGCGGGGGAACGGGTCTTCACGCCGCCGAGACGGCAAACTGTCTCCCCCAACCCTCGTTGCGATTGAGACGGGGAGCATTCGCGCTGGCCTGTACGGCGCTGGTGACCGGAATCCTTGTTGCGTTGCTCTGCGGCCCGGCGAGAAACGATCTGCTTTCGCCGGGACCGCTTGCCCACGCCCATGCGCGGATGCTGGTGGGGAACGGCGCGCGGAAATGCAGTTCCTGCCACGGTGCGGGAGATCATACGCTGACCGACTGGATTCGCGACGCCGTCAGCTCCGGTCGGCACATCGCCGTCTCGCAATCGCAATTGTGCATGGACTGTCACAACCAGTCGCTCCTGCAACAGTTTGCGTTACTGCCGCACAACGTCGCCCCGGAGCGACTGGCGGCGATCACCGCCGCGAGCAGCCGGGGGACGGTGCCGATGGGACTCGGCGCACCCGTCAACGAGCGCGGCGAACTGGCATGCGCTTCCTGTCACCGCGAGCACCATGGCACGGACTTCAATCTGGCGGCGCTTACCGACCAGCAGTGCCAAACCTGCCATGCCAGCCACATCCACAGCTTTGAAACGAACCATCCCGATTTTCACGATTGGCCGGTCGTCCGCACTTCCAGCATC
Organism: Pirellulaceae bacterium; assembly: GCA_041747075.1. Classification (GTDB taxonomy): domain Bacteria; phylum Planctomycetota; class Planctomycetia; order Pirellulales; family Pirellulaceae; genus CAJQPP01. The sequence goes on along the minus strand of JBGTFW010000304.1, from coordinate 9,308 downwards.
CGATTCGATCACAACGCGCACGCATTGAAGCATTTTCCAGGCAAGGAAGCCTCGTTTGATTGCCGCGCCTGCCATGTCAATGACGCGCGCGGCAACGTCAAACTGGTCGCGCCATTTGAAATCTCGTGTGCGAAGTGCCATTCCGGCCAGGTGTATGGCGAGGAAAGTTCTTCGTGGACCTTTTTTCAGTTACCCATGCTCGATACCGCGGCGCTCGCCGGGGCAGGGCACCCCGTCGGCGACTGGCCCGCCGCCTGTGAAGGCGATTTTGACGGTGCCTTCCCCGCGCCGATGAAGTTACTGCTTGCCGCCGATCCGGAGGTGCTGGCCCTCCTCAACAGGTACGGGCCGGACTTCCAATGGAGCGATATCGATCCGGCGAATCCAGAGCACCTGGCCGACGCGGCACGGCTGGTGTGGGCGGTAAAGCGGCTCTTGTTGGCGTTGTCAGTGTCCACGCAATCGGAAATCCGCGAACGCATCGAGCGAGCCCTCGGGGAATCCGGGACGCTCGAATCTGCCGTCGATTGGGAGGGTCTGGTTCTCGGACTTTCTCCCGCCGATGTTGCGGAAGCGCGGCAGCGCTGGCTGCCTGAGTTGCAAAAGGAACTGACGCTCGATTTGCACGACACGCCCGGTGAAAAGGCGGCGGGGACTCTTGCTTTTGACAACGCCGTCTTCGGCCGCCCCGCGCGGCTGGCCCGCAAACAGGACGACGACTCGGTGCTCGCGGAAAACCCCCTCGCCCGCTTGCTCAACGGAGAACCCGATACCGGGCCGCCGACGACAACTCCCGAAGTCCGGCACGTCGATGCGGGCTCGGACACTGGAACTGTGAGAAACCCATACACCGAGTCACCCCCCGTCGTCGGGAACGAGGAGTTGCTGACCGAGAACCCATTGGCGTCCGGTGCGCCGCTTTCAGAAATTGCCAGTTCGATCCCTGTCACCGTGACGGCATCCCGTGATCCGGCGGTCGCGAAACTGCCCGACCCGGCACCGGGCGGCTGGTATCGCAACGACCGTTGGTTTTCGATTTCGTACAAGGCAACCAGACACGAGGACCCTGTTCTGAAGAACTGGATCGATGTTGCCCTTCGACACGCGGACGCGCCGGCAGTACGAGCCAGCACGGCGAGCCTGCTCGTTGCTGACGCGGGCGCGACGGGGGCTTGTCTCGAATGCCATGCGGTTTCCGGAATTGAAGGCGGACATGATGCGTTCCGCTGGAGCCTCCAGTATCGGGATACGAGTGTCCGTGAATTCACGCGATTTTCCCACGCACCGCACGACATTCAGTCAGACCTCACGGACTGTACCCGTTGTCACCAGTTAAACAATGACGCCGGATTGGCGAGCGCGGTGGAGGGTGCGGGAGAGTTCGCGTCGGATTTCGCACCGCTTTTGCGAGCGTCGTGCGCGGCTTGCCATCGCAAGGGAGGCGCGCCGTCGGGTTGCGTCGACTGTCACAACTACCACGTGGGAAGCAAGGTCGTCGAATAGGGCCTCCTTGCTGGAACGGATTCACTCGCTTGCGCTTCGGGCTTGTATGCCTCACAGGTAGTCGATTAGTTCGACTCACTCGTTCCAGTCGACCGGACGCTTTTGAAGAAAAGCCTCGACGCCTCGACGCGCGGACTCGGTGGAGCGAGCGGCCGCCATATTCGCGGCACCGCTGGCCAGTTGAGTGAGAAGGGACTCACCAATCGTTTCATTGCAAAGTTGGCGGGCAAGTTGCAGACTGGCCGCTGCCGATTCCGACAGCGCGCGGACCCGTTCGTTGGCTCGCGCCCAGACCATGTCGTCAGCGACAATTTCATCGACAAGGCCAAAGCTTTCCGCTTCCGTCGCCGTCAGCGTGGCGGCCGCCAGAATGAACTTTCTGGCAACAGCGGGACCGGTGCGCCAAGCCAGCAACGGCGCGACGAGGCCCGACACAAGTCCACGGCGTCCTTCCGGGGCCGCGAACGTACTGTTGCTTCCTCCGACGATAAAGTCGCAAGCGAGCGCAAGAGCCAGACCCGTCCCGGCAGCGCATCCGTTAACCGCGGCAACAATCGGCTTGGGAAACTGCAACATGAACTGGATCAGCTCCAGCGTCCCGGCAACTTCCTCGTGCCACTGCAAAAGGATTTCGCGGTTGGACTCGGCCTCACGAATCTGGGTGGCAAGGCGGCTCAGGTCCGTACCGGAGCTAAAGGCGTCGTGATTGCCGGTGAGGATAACCGCGCGGACTTTCCTTTCGCCGTGAAGGTCCTCCAGCGCCTGGCGCAATCCCGCGACGATTTCCGGGGTCAGCGCGTTTCGCGTTGCGGGGTTATCGATCCGGACGGTCGCACCCGGCAAGTCCTTTCGCAGCTTGACAGTTTCGGGCATTGGGCAGCGTTGCGGTACCGTCGGGAAATGCATGAACGGACTGGCAGTCCGTTCTACGAAAGGAATGTATGAACGGACTGGCAGTCCGTTCCACGAAAGGGAAGATCAGGTTTTTTCAAAGGCGGCGTCGAAGGCGAGATTGCTTGACGGAAAATCGATCGAACGTGTGAACTGGCAGGCCTCGGCCGCGCCAAACTCGCGGTCCATCCCTGTATCCTCCCACTCGACCGACAAGGGTCCCGCGTAGCCGATCACGTTGAGGGCGCGGATGATCTCCTCGAAGTTCACGTCGCCGCGGCCTGGCGAACGGAAATCCCATCCGCGCCGCGCGTCGCCAAAGGCAAGATGGCTTCCGAGAATCCCCGAACGGCCGTCAAGAGTCGTGCTCGCGTCCTTGATGTGGACGTGATAGATTCGATCGGGAAAGGCGCGAATGAACTCGACTGGATCAACGCCCTGCCACTGCAAGTGACTGGGGTCAAAGTTGAAACCAAATTCCGGGCGGTGTTCGACGGCCTCCAGCGCCCGTCGCGCCGTGTGAATGTCAAATGCGATCTCGGTCGGGTGGACTTCCAGCGCAAACCGCACGCCACTTTTGCCGAAAACGTCGAGGATGGGATTCCACCGCTCGGCGAATTGCTCGAAACCGGCGTCGAGCAATTTCGGCGAAACGGGTGGAAAGGCATAGTTCATGTGCCAGATCGCCGAGCCGGTGAAACCATTCACGACTTCAACGCCGAATTTTTTTGCCGCACGAGCCGTGTTCTTCATCTCCTCGGCGGCTCGCTGGTTGACGCCGGCTGGATTGCCGTCGCCCCAGACATAATCGGGAAGAATGCCTTTGTGCCGATCGTCAACCGGATCGCAAACGGCTTGACCGACAAGATGGGAGGAAATGGCAAGGCACTTCAAATCATGGCCGTCAAGCAGTTCGCGCTGCCGCGTGCAATATCCGGAATCCTCAAGGGCCTGATTGACGTCGAAATGATCGCCCCAACAGGCGAGTTCCAGCCCGTCGTATCCGAATTCAGCGGCTTTGCGGACCATATCGACAATCGTGAGATCGGCCCATTGGCCGGTAAAAAGCGTCACGGGGCGTGCCATATCGTTTTTCTCCAGCGGAATCTTCGGTAAAATCGTCCGGAAGCCGCCACCCCCGCAGGCGGGGCGGCGAGGCGGCGTTTGACACGGACAAACGGTCGCAAGGAAGGCGTCAGTTAATAGACCGCTCTTTTTTGCGGGACGCCCCGTGGCAACGTGCGTTATAATTCAGTTCGGCCTGTAATCTTGATGGACAGACACCCTTCAATCAATAGTACGACTTTGGAAAGAGGAGATACGGGTCATGCCTACTCGACGTTCGCGGATTGAAACCGCTTCCGGGGCTGTCTTCCGTAGTCCCCAATTCACACTCGCCATCGCGATGGGCCTGATGGTCCTTCACGCGCTTTCGGCACCGGCAACCGCCCAGCGCCTCGCCACGGAGGTTTTCCGGAAGGTCAGTCCCAGCGTCGTCGGCATTGCCAATCTTGAGGGAAGCGGAACGGGCGTGATCCTCGACGGGTCGGGGCTGATCCTCACCAACGCGCACGTCGTCGATTCCCCTATCCCGTTCCAGTGCCATGTCGAAATCTACAAGGAGGGCAAGCTTGAGGCCGTTACCTACAAGCAGGTGTGGGTCATTGGCCGGCATCCGGACAAGGACCTTGCATTGATCCGCGTCAACACGATCGAACATGAGGGAGAGCTGATTCCCGCCACCTTCACGCACGAGCAGGCCATTCCCGGCCAGCAGATTTACGCGATCGGAAATCCGGCGGCGGGCGGAGAGATTCTCAACAAGACGATTACCCAGGGCGTCATCAGCGGCGTCAACCGAATGCACGAGGGGATCGGGTATTACCAGATCGACGCCGCGATCAATCCGGGAAATTCCGGCGGCCCCATCGTGAACGTCGAGGGCGAAGTCATTGGCATCGCAACGCTCAAGTTCACGGAAGTCGAACGGGTCGGATTCGTCTTGCCGACGCATGATTTCTCGACGAGTTCGATCAAGCCATGGAAGCGCGAGGGACCCAGCGTCCGCAACGCGCGGATCGCGATGAACGAAGCGGTCGAATACATTCGTCAGGGTGAACAGGCGCGACGCCAGCGCGATGATCATCCGATGGTTCCCATCATGCACTTCATGGCGTTGCAGTCCTACCACGAAGCACTCGAGTACGATCCGGAAAACTGGTCCGTTTACTATAACTGCGGATTGCTCCTTGGACGCAACGAGCGGCCGAGCGCCGCGGCGACGTACCTCTTCCAGGCCATTGATTTGTCGCCCTGGGGCGCCGCGGACGATCGCGTTTACCGGCAACTGGGCGTTTACCTTGCCGACCAGGAAAAGTTTGATGAAGCCGTCGAGGCGTGGCGCGAAGGCTTTACAAAATTCCCCAAATCGGGATGGTGCTGGGAACAATACGCCTTGCGAATGGCGACCCAGGGGAATCATGGCGAGGCTTCGATTGCCGCCTCGGCCGTCCTCGAACTCAAGCCGCGAAATTCGGACCTCGAAGCGATGAACAAGGTCCTCCGCGACAGCCGCGACCGGATTTCCGCTGGCGAACGGGGCGCCGTCGAGGAAACGATCGACGCCGTTGCCGCACATCTGGACGCCATGCAGGCGAAGGCCGAGGCCGCGAAGAAGTCTCCGGACAAGGCGATGACCGAGGCATTCGCGAAATTTCTCAAGGAAAATGCAGCCGTCAAGGTCACCGCAAAGTACGAGCCGGTCGACACGGATTCCTTTTTCAAGGACTCACCCAACCACCCGGCCGACATCCGCCAGGCGAGCGATGCAAGCGAGCCCTCGGCCGAAATTGCCGACGACGATCCGAACAACACGCTCGACCAGTTCATGACCGAAGACAACGAACGGTCCGCTGCCCAGTTGCTGCAAACGGCGAAAGACGACCAGCAACAGGGAAAGGACGACGAGTCGCGGAAAGCGCTTGAAAAAATCATCGAGCGCTATCCCGAAACGGATTCCGCGGGCGAGGCCCGTCGAATGCTGGGCATGACCGAGGTCCCCGAAGAGGTCGATGTCGCGGCCGCGCGCACGTGGTCCGACCAGTCCGGTCGCTACCAGATCGAGGCAATATTTGTCGACCGCCTCGGCAACGACGTCCGCTTGCGCAAGAAAGACGGGGTGATCATTACCCTCAGCATCGATCGACTCAGCGATTTCGATCAACGCTATCTGGAGAAACATCACCCCGACCAACATCAATGATAACCATGTACAGAGTCGACGAAAGGCCAGCTTTTTTTTCGCTGGATCAGCCCAACGATCGCACAAGTGCGTTCAACATTTGCTGTTCCCGTTCGGGTTCAATCAGCGACGCGCGAACTTTCACAGCGGCCAGCAGGCACCGGTAAAACTCCGGGTCGCTCTCCGATTGCCACATCAGTTCGGCAAGCCCGCGCGTGTCGCCCGCGTCGAACAACCCCGGCCAGTCCTCTCCGAGAATTCCCATGACGCCGTCGATGCGGGTCGCGAGTACCGGGACCTCACTGGCCAGCGCTTCGGAAATGATGTTGGACGCCCCTTCGGAATACGAACTGACGACGGTCACGTGGCTGGCGGCGAGGCGGCGTCGGGCGACCGAGTGTTTCACCTGACCGATCCACCGGTATCGGGGGTTTTCGCCCGTCAATTCCGTCGCGCGTTCGGCCATCCCTGGTTCCAGCGCCGACCCGATGTGCTCAACGACCGCTCGTGATCGCGAGGGAAGCATCCGTGACGCAGTTTCCGCTCGAAACGGATCCTTGACGTCTCGAAGATGCCCGATGACGGTCACCAGCCAATTGTCGGTTGGCTTGCAAGGCGGGTCCTTCAACGGCCCTGCCGATTGAAAGATCACGAGGGACTTGGCGCGTTGACCCGGGTCCAGCCGTTTGCCGCCCAGCGGTTCGAGCAGCACGATTCGCGTTGCCAGTTCCAGCGAACGGCTCGCCTGTTCAAAGCCCTCCGTTTCCGGCCGGGTCAAATCGCCGTGCAAGTCCGTTCCGGTGAGGCAAACGACGATCGGCCGCGCGGGAAACCGCTGGTGAAATTGATCGACGGCGTCACTGCTATGCCGTGCGTGCAGTCCGATCAGGCAGTCACTGTCATCAGTCCTGGCTCGTGGTTCATCAAGTCGCTGGCAAATGCGAACTTGATGTCCGCCGCGTCTCAAGAGCCTTGCCCATCGACATGCGTGAATTCGATTTCCCGTGACCGAGCCGGGGGGCGCGGGCGTGATGATCAGAACTTGCATGATGACAAGCTAACCAAATGTCGCCGAATCGCTCCGCCAGTTCGTTTCTGAAAAGAGTATCCGGCCGGCGGAGCGGTCGGCTGACAAAAGTTACAACCGTCGGTCGTTCAAACGAAACTGCCCGCCAGGGGAGGTCCACTGGCGGGCGTCCGTGTGAGGCCATCACTTCCGACTCACGTCTCGTACTCGCGCTCCTGATCGCGCTCCTGCTCCCGCTCCTGCTCGTACTCGTACTCGTGCACGACCGGACCATGATGGCAACAGCCAGCTAACGTCTATCGGCCGCCATCGTCATCGTCGTCGTCGTCCTCATCCTCGTCGTCGTCGTCCTCATCCTCGTCGTCATCGTCCTCATCATCCTCGTCGTCATCGCCGTCGATGTCCTCGTCTTCGGCCTTGGGGGCGCGCTTAAAGAAGATCGTGTCACCGGAATCGGTTTCCAGCTTGAACGAATCCTCACCGTCGAACGTGACAGTTCCGGTTTTCTCGTCCTCCTGGTCTTCCATGCTGACGGTCAGCGCCAACGTCCCTTTTTCCACATCGACCTCGGTTACTGAATAGCTGCCGTTGCTCGTGTTAGTCTCGGGTCCCATTTTCATGCGCATCATCATCTTTTCGTCAGCCGTGAATTCCAGGGCCATTCCGGGCAGCATATCCTTCATCATTTCGAGAGAGGATTCGTCACCGGCGTTTTCCTTGAGAAACTCCAGCGTTTTCTCGACGTCCGCCGCCCATTTGCCGACCAGGCGGGTCTTCAGGGTCTCTTCCTCCATTTGTTGGGCGATGCCGAGCGACGAAAGTGCGACGACCACCAGCAGACAAACCGTTCCACGAACCAGGGACTTGATCATTTACCTTCTCCAGAAAAGTGTTCGGCGTCGAGGCGGGACAACGCGTCCAAAACTCGCACCGGTCAGCACAAGCTAGCCGATTCCCGATCGGTCCGCAACAAAATTGGCAATTTTTCCCGTCCTTGGGCTTTTTCGCCAGGCGGGTAGAATCGACCTTCCGTCGGCAGGCTCATTCCGAACCACAATCTGCGTTGCCTGAATGAAGGTCTATCTCCTGGGAACCGCTGGTTACCACCCAAACGAGACGCGCCATACGGCTTGCAGTTTCATTCCAGAAGCGGGAGTCGTTCTCGACGCGGGAACCGGGTTCTTTCGCGTTCACAAGCTGGTTCGCGGACCTTCGCTCCATGTTTTTCTCAGCCATGCCCACCTCGACCATTGCGTCGGTCTCTCCTATTTCATCGATGTGATCCACCGGGGAGACGTCAGGGATTTTTTTGTATACGGCGAACCCGGAAAGCTCGAAACCGTCCGGCGCAACCTGTTCACCGAATTGCTGTTTCCCCTTGAACCGGATTTTCGCTGGACGCCGCTCGACGACAAGGCAATCACGCTCCCGTGCGGCGGGAGAGTGAGGGCTTTCCCGCTCGACCATCCAGGGGGAAGCACAGGCTTTCGGATCGACTGGCCCGAACGAAGTCTCGCCTACGTCACCGACACCACGGCGGATCCTTCAGCAGCGTACGTCCGCCAAATTGCGGGAGTCGACTTGTTGTTGCATGAGTGCCATTTCACGGACGGCAACGAGGAACTAGCGCGAACGACCGGACACAGTTGCCTGACTCCGGTGGCCGAAGTCTGCCGCGCCGCCGACGTCGGACACGCCGTACTCATTCATATCAACCCCGCTTGCGACGATCCGCAACCGCTGGACCTCGCCAGCGTCGCGTCGATCTTTGACCGCATCACGATCGGCGCGGATCGCCAAGTCGTCGAGTTTTAGCAAACGAGCCTTGAATTCCCATGACTGACCAGCAGGACCCGGGACTCGCGGAATTTCCCGTCGTGACCCCGTTGACAATCGAGTGGGGACAACAGGACGCTTTTGGACACGTCAACAACATTCACTTTTTTCGCTGGTTTGAAACGGGAAGAATTGAGTATCTTGCGCGACTCGGCATGGCGATTACGTCCGAGGGGATTGGTCCCATTCTCGCGGCGATCAACTGCAACTACCGGCGGCAAATCAAGTGGCCGGATGACATCCTCATCGGGACGCGGGTGACGCGGATCGGCAATTCGAGCATTACCGTCGCCCATGCAATCTGGAGCAACCGGAACAAAGCGATTGCGGCCGACGGAGATTCGACGGTCGTTTATTTTGACTACAACCGCCAGCGCCCGCATCCGGTCCCGGACGAGCTGCGGCGGCTGGTTGCGGAACTGGAGGGCCGGGAGATGTAGCACGCGTGAGGTTGGTGTCGCCCGCTTCCAGGCTCAACGGGTCCTCGCTCAGCCATTTTCCAACCGTCGGGTCGTAGTCCCCGATTCTCCCGTAGCGGAACTCGCGGAGAGTTTCGGCTCGGGTCGATGGCGACATTCGTCCTTTGGAAATTGACGCAGAGTCGCAGCGACGCAAGGACGCGGAGGAAAACGACCCTCTCAACCTTCGTGTCTCCGTGTCTGCATTCCATTCCTTCGGAAGAACCGACTCATTGCTGAGCGTGTCGACCTGTTCGCGCGTGACCTTGAAAGACTGCACGCGACCATCCTCGACCCCGAAAAAGTACAATGTCCCCTTTTCCCCCTTTCCACTCAACTGGCCAACAGTGGC
>JBGTFW010000303.1:0-5162 GCA_041747075.1 Pirellulaceae bacterium | reverse complement strand
CGTGAATAACAGTTCCTCCAGTTTCTTGTCCGCGAGACTGCCGCGTTCGGTCCAGTCCTCCTGGCCCCCTTGCCCGGCATTAAATCCTTGCGATCCCTTTTTTGCCACCGCCGCGAACGAGGCACCATAGACGACCTCGTTACCCATCTCGGCGAGCGCGTCCCACGCGGCCTGTCGGGTCGGGAACTTGTCAAAGCGAACCATGATCCGCTCCCAGCGAACCCGCGCCGGGACTGACCATTTTTCATCGCGTTCGGCCATGTAAGCCTCAAAGAGCTCGCGATGCGAGACTTCCGGATTGATGTTGATGTTCGTGCGGATCGTGTAGCGGACCAGTTCCCCCTCGGCCCACGTTTGCCGCGTGCGGCGCAACGATGAACCGAGTGCGCGATAATGGGCGTCGAGCATCGCGGCCGAATCGACTTTCGACTCTTCCATTAGTTTCGGCAACATGATTTCGTCGAACTGCTCGTTCAGCGTCTCGGTGATCTCCTTGAGACTCGCCTCCTTCGGCAAACTGTTGACGGCGTGAACGTACATGACCTTGGCCTGGATGTACTTGGGAAGCATTCGCGGAATCAGCTTCTGGAATTCCTCCTGTTTGACCGATTCCGGAGCCGTCCCAATGAACTGGTCAAGAACCTGCCGCCCTTCGACAGCGAGGTCGGAAACAAAAATCGGCTGGCCTCCGACACGGGCGAGCACGCGACCCGCTTCAAACGCCTCGCGGACCGTCGCCGGCGTTTCCAGTTCAGTGGCGGGTGCCGGGGGGCCCGGGTTTTCCAGGACTGGTTGTTCCAACGGATATTGTCCCAACGAGGTTGTCCCACGGATGCCAGCCATCGGTGGCGGTTGCGTTTCAGACCGTGGCCGAAAGTCGTTCGTGTTCCCTGCGTCAACCGACGGAAGTTCAACGGGCGGGCGGGCCGCGGGTGGATTGGCCGACGCGGGATTGTCCAGTCGCGCGATGCGGTCGGGCTGGTAATACGGATCGGACGACTCGCGCGGTTGTTGTGCCGCCAGCGTCGATTGCATGACCGCGAGCAAGGCGACGATGATCGAGCCGATGCTCACGGACTCGTTGCCTCGGCAACGCATTGGTCGCTTCGTAGTAAAGACTTGCTTCATGCGAATTCCTGAATTTGTGCAACGAGCGCGACGGTGCTTTCGATTCGACGCCTGGCGTCAATGAAACCGAGCGAAGCTGGCCCGCGCCACCAGCGCGAAAGCCGCGGAGACTAGGCAATTCCCCCCTCTCGCCGCAAGATGGAATTCAGCAAAGCGATCAACTGGTCCGGGGCCGTTAGCGTGGACTTGAGGGTCAGATACGCGGTGCTGTCGTCGACGATTCGCAACGGAAAGCGACATTCACCGGCGAGTTGACGCATGCGTGCCGCGTCGTGAAAGCGGAACCCCAGGTACTTGTCGTCGAGGAAAATCTGGTGGATTTGCCACAGCGTCGCTTCGAGTCGAACCTCGGCCAGCTTGAGCAACCGGATGACCGCCGGCGGGAGCTTCCCGTACCGGTCGCGAAGCTCCTGTTTCAGCAATTTCACCTGATCGAATGTTTCGGCCCGGCTCAAGCGGCGGTACAGGTCGATCTTTGATTTCTTGTCGGGCACGTAATCATCGGGCAGGTAGGCCTCGACGGGCAGATCGACGTCGACATCGACCGAGACGGGCGCGGGCAGTCGCTTGAGGTTGCGGACGGCAGTCTCAAGCAACTGGCAATATAGTTCATATCCGACCGACGCGATGTGCCCGCTTTGCTCGGTACCAAGCAGATTCCCCGCGCCGCGAATTTCCAGGTCGCGCATGGCAATCGCGAAACCCGCGCCCATCTCGCTGTACTTTTCGATTGCGTGCAGGCGTTTCGCCGCGTTCGGATTCATGTGTTTCCGCGGATCGATGAGCAAGTAGCAGTACGCCCGGTGCTTGTACCGCCCGACACGGCCCCGCAACTGGTGCAAATCGGAAAGGCCATAGCGATTCGCCTCGTCGATAAAGATCGTGTTGGCATTGGGAATATCCAGTCCGTTTTCCACGATCGTGGTCGCGAGCAGAACGTCGAACCGGCCCTTGACGAACTGGGACATGACCCGTTCGAGCTGGCCGTCGCGCATCTGGCCATGTCCCACGCCGATTTTCGCTTCCGGCACGATATGCCGCAGCCGATCACGGACCAGCTCGATATCGAGAACGCGATTATGGACAAAATAGACCTGACCTCCCCGCTCCAGTTCGCGCAAGACCGCTTCGCGAATCAGTCGCTCGTCGAAGCTGCTGACGCGCGTTTGCACGGCCAGTCGGTCCTCGGGCGGCGTTTCAAGGTTCGAGATATCGCGAACGCCGACGAGCGACATGTGCAGCGTCCGCGGGATCGGCGTCGCCGACATCGTGAGCACGTCGATTTCAGCGCGCATCGACTTGAGCCGCTCCTTGTGATGGACGCCAAATTTTTGCTCCTCGTCGATAATGATCAGGCCCGGATTCCTGAGGCGAACGTCCTTCGACGCCAATCGATGCGTTCCAATCACGATATCGATCTTTCCCGAAACCAGTCCCTCCAGCGTTTCGCGTTGCTCGGCGGAAGTGCAAAAGCGGCTTAGCTTGGCAATGTCGACCGGGTACTCGGCCATCCGTTCGCGAAACGTGCGAAAATGCTGCTCGGCAAGGACCGTCGTGGGGACGAGCACGGCAACCTGATAGCCGTTCTCCACCGCCTTGAACGCCGCGCGCATGGCGACTTCGGTCTTCCCGTACCCGACGTCGCCACAGAGCAGCCGGTCCATCGGACGATCCGATTCCATGTCCGACTTGATATCGTCGATGGCCGTGATCTGGTCGGGTGTTTCGTGAAACGGGAACGAATGCTCGAATTCGAATTGCCATGCCGTGTCGGCGGCGAGGGGGATACCAGGGCGCGTCGTCCGCCGCGCCTGGATTTCCAGCATCTCGGCGGCCATGTCGGTGACCGCCTCGGCGGCGGCCTGTTTTTGTTTTTGCCAGGACTTCCCGCCAATTTTCGCAAGGCGGGGCCGGTGTTTCGTCCCCCCCACATATTTCTGAACAAGCCCGATCTTGCTCGCCGGCAAGTAGATTCGTGTTCCGCCGTGAAATTCCAGTTCGAGATGCTCGGTGCGCTGGCGGTCCTTGTCCAGCACCTTCAGCCCGCGAAAACGACCGATCCCATGCGCCAAATGCACGATCAGATCGCCTGGCTGCAAGTCGATAAAGTTGTCGATGGGCCGCGCGTTCTTGCGAACGGCCTTGCGGCGAAGATCGCGCCGGTTAAACAACTGGTCGCAACCGAGAACGACGGCACCGACATGGTCAAAGTGGAATCCCGCGTGAAGTCCTCCGGTGCGAAAGTGCAATCTGCCTTCATTCGCCGTCCGCGTTGGTGCGAGGATTTCCCGAACGCGATGTATCTCCGACTCATTGTTGGCGAGCAAAAAAACATGGGCGTTGCCCGCGACCTGATCGATTTCACGTCGTACTTCGGTGATCTCGCCCGAAAATTTTTCCACCGGGGAGATTGGAAGACGGCAAAAGGGAACGTCCGTTTCCGCAATCAGGCGGCCGGCAAGCGCCACCGCATGACGGCGGAACGAAGCCTGAATGTCCGACAGCGAATGCAGCTTGCTGGCGTCCGTCTGACGGGCGAGCAGCATGCTCGAACGCGACGCAATTTCCTGCGGCTCGAACATCAGTACCGTCGCGACCCCGGAAATCCAGGCCATGAGATGCCCTTTTTCCCCAACGTCGAACGTCGCACTCCCCTCGATGCGAATCCCGCTGCAACGACCGCTGCTCCGCTGGGTCTCGACGTCGAAGAAACGAATCGACTCGATATCGCGGTCGAACCATTCGATGCGGGCGGGCGTCGTCCAGTCCGGTGCGAAGATGTCGACGATGCCGCCGCGCACCGAGTACTCGCCGGGGATTCGCACCGCGGGAACTTGCTGGAATCCCGCTCTTGCCAGCCAATTGCGAACCTCGTCCAGATCGCGCTGCTGGCCAGCCCCCAGTTCGAGCGCGGCGGCATCGAGCGCGGCGGGAAGGGGAACGGGGTGTGAAAGCGCCTGGATACTTGTGGCAATCGTCAACGTCTGCGTATCGCCGGGCAACGAATACGCCGTCGGTGCAGTTGGCACCTCGTTGACAACGCCTGCCTTTTGCGCGCCAAGTTTCTTGAGCACCCGCAATCGCTGGCCATACCGCGGGTCAGCCGTCAAGTCGTCAGTTGAACCCGAATCGATCGTCGGAAAAAGCTCGACGGGTCGGGTGGAAAACACGGGCCAGTCGTCGGCGAACCTCGCGGCGTCGCGCTCGGTGGGAAAGAGAGCAACGATGGGCCGTCGGGTCTGGTCAACAATTGCGGCGGCGACAAGCGCGCACGACGATCCCCAGACGGAATCGATCGCGACGGGTCGTTGGTCTTCAAGGGCCGCCAGGCATCGATCCCATCCCGTGACGGCGGCCAGTGCATCGGAAAAGTCCTCGATGTGCAACTGCCCGCCCGCGGTGGCTGCAGCCTCGGGCATGTGGCAATTCTACGGGAGGGCGACACATTCCGGAACGACAGGTTTTTCGCGGGCCAAAGTCGGCATTTTTAGCTGGACAGCGCCACATTCACTCGCTGGCGCTTCGGGCTTGTATTGCCAGCCACGTTCACTCGCTGGCGCGTCGTGCTTGTATTGCCAGCCACCTTCACTTGCTGGCGCTTCGGGCTTGTATTGCCAGCCACGTTCACTCGCTGGCGCTTCGGGCTTGTATTGCCAGCCACGTTCACTCGCTGGCGCTTTGGGCTTGTATTGCCAGCCACGTTCACTCGCTGGCGCTTCGGGCTTGTATTGCAAACAATTACCGGAAAAAACCACGGACGATGCGCAACTGGCCCGGCTTTTGCGAATAAAGCGTCAAGCGGTCACCCAGTGACTCGGTGATTCCAATAATTGGCTGATTCCAATATTTGGCTGTATCACAAGCGACGCTGTTGACCTATTCCGTAGTCGCCACGAGGACCCGCCGCGCGGACTCGCCAATGTCCTGCAGCGCCATTTGCATCCGGTCGATGTGCGTGCGGAAGCTCATCACGCAAATCCGCAACACGTATTGCCCGCCCAGTTCCGTCGCCGTCATCATGACGCGCCCCCGCG
>JBGTFW010000302.1:0-5424 GCA_041747075.1 Pirellulaceae bacterium | reverse complement strand
CGCCGCGCACGCTTTCAAAAGCCGCGTTGTCGGTCGTGCGGGCGCGCGCGGTTGCGGACGTCAGCGCGGCGACCGCCGATACCGCCTCGTTGCGCCAACGCACTTGACCGTCGTAGGCCGAGATAATTGCGAACATCGTGGCAAGTGTTGTCATCGTCTCGCCAATTTCCGCGTTCCTCGTCTGGAATTGCCCCGGGTTCGTGACGAGATTGCCAAGACGAATGTGTTGCCGCTTGATTTCGTCTTCGAGAACCGAAGCGGGAATGACCGACGACCAGGAATCGGGCGAATTTGTCTTCGAGGCACCCTCCGGTTCGGCGGATATTGATGCCCCATCGACGACTCGCGGCGCGGTGTCGCGCGACCGCGGGCGATCTCCGCGCAGCCCTTCGGCGAACAGGTTTTGGAAGAAAATGCCTTGCCAGTCGTCTCCTTCAAACCGGGGGCGCGGTGCCCGCTTGACGTTTCGCGACCTGGCAGGCGTCTCCGCCGCGCCCTTCGCCTCGGACGCCGCGTCGTCTTGCGCTTCCGCGGGGATCGATAAAAGAGTGAACGCAACTGCGACAATTACTCGTTTCATCGATCGGATTCCTTTACGCGCCTTGCTCATTTGCATTGTACCGTAACTCCGTTGACCTCGTTACCACCTGTCCGGTGGCGTCGATGGCCGCATCCTTTTTTGAAAAACCGAAACAGGGCCATTTTACTCGGAAATGACGAATTCAACTTGCATCCCGTCCTTGTCAGGCTCCGCATTGCCTCTCCGTGTTCCCCTCGACCCGAAATGGCCTTATTCTCGTTCCCCTTTTTCTCGTTCCCGAAAAAGTACAATGTCCCCCTTTTTTCTTCCCCCTTTTTTCTTTGGCCCGTCACACAAAGGAGGCGCAAGGTTTTCAAACGAGGGGCGGGTAAAACAACCGGGAGAAGACCTCGAGCAGGAGATCGAAAGATTCGGTAAGATACACGAGCCGCCTCCGTGCGCGTTGAGAACCGTCCGCACGATTCGAGCGTTGGATTCTCCCGTCTTATGTCGATCGATCGACCAAAATCTTCCGCAGTGCAATGTCCTCGCCCCAACCTCCAGGAAATGGCGACACCGGCCCGGACCGGCGGCAGTTCCTTACCGGACGGACAACCGACGATCACGAATCGGTGCGAACGCCTCCCCCGCGACCGGAACCGCTGTTCAGCTTTTCGGCGAATGCAATGGGGTCCCGGTTCCAGATTCTGTGCTCGCGGGACGCGCAACGGCAACTTGCCCCGCGCGTGAGCGAAGGGTTCGAACTGCTCGCCGAGCTGGAGCAGCAAATGTCGTTCTATCGCCACGACAGCGAGATCAGCCAGATTAACCGGCTGGCGTTCGAGAAACCGGTTCCCGTCGAACCACGTCTGCTGGGATTACTGCAAAGGGCCATCGAGTTGTCGACCGGCACTTTCGGTGCATTTGATATCACGACGGCACGGGTGAATCGTTTGTGGAAAACCGCGCGTTGCGAAGGTCGCGTTCCTGACGCCGGGGAAATCCTTGAAGCGATCGAGGGCAGCGGCAGCAATCGACTCGCGATTGATGAACGTCACTCGACGATCGCCTTCGCGCATCGGCGGCTGCAAATTGATCTTGGCGGAATAGGAAAGGGCTACGCGCTCGACCGACTGACCGAACTACTGACTCGCAGCGGTGCAAAGGACTTTCTCGTGCATGGTGGTCAAAGCAGCGTCGTCGCGAGGGGCCTGCGCGGAGTCAACTTGAACGACTCGGCGACCGCGGGAATTCCCTGGCGGATCGGTATCAGTCATCCGCTGAAGCTGGCAACCCGACTTGCCGAACTTAACCTCGAAAACCAGTGCGCGGGGACTTCGGGAAGCGGTCGACAGTCGTTCATTCACGGGGGGCGACGGCTGGGACACGTGATCGACCCGCGTACCGGCTGGCCCGCCGATCATTGGCTGTCAGTGACTGTGCTTGCCGACGACGCGACGACAGCCGATGTTCTGGCAACCGCACTCTTTGTCATGAATCGCGACGAATTCCATAAGTTCATCCAGAAAAACACCGGCATCGGAATTATCGCGCTGCGTTACGGGAAAACGGAGGGTGATCTGGTCGCGGAAGTCGCGAACATTGCTCGAGAGCGCGTTGCGTGGCTCGACTCGCGCGTCAACGTCGTGGCGGCGGTATCCGCCGGGAAGGCCGGTACCCGTTAGCCTCCAGAACAACAACGTTTGGGTGCGAACGGGCAATTCGCACTACGACTCGACTACGTGCCTGCTACGTCTCTACTACGTCCCCGCGTCTCCGTCAGTTGGAGTACTCGCGTTCTTTCCGCATCGAGGCAGTCGAACCAAGCACCGCGTCGCCCGCCCAAAAGGGCGAGAACCATGAGACTTCCGTGAACCCAGCCGAGACGCTGACCGCGACCGGATCGCCCCGTTCCACGATCGTCGGATCGGGGTCGACCGTGACGTCGATGTCGTCGATGCCGCAGGCCGCCGCGTAGTCCTTGCAGACCCGTTCGACGTCGGCTGCCGTGATCGAACTGACCGCGCACGCGCGGGCACCTTCGCGAGCCGTATTGATGAGAATCTGCTGGGCCATCATCGCCCGTCCGAATTCGACAATGCCAAAGATAATCAGGAAAAAGATCGGCAACACGACCGCCAGTTCGACGGCGGCCGCTGCGTTCCTGCGACGTTTACGAAAGGACTTCATCACGTTTTCCAACTCCAGATTCTCCCCGCCGGGCAGGCGCGGTTGGTAAGAAAGGATTCACTTACTTGACCAGGTTGATCGACGGGTCCTCAATGATTTCGGAGAAGAGTTCCTGAAGCCGTTGTTCGTACATGGCAGGGTTGCCGGAGCCTCTCATTCCAACCCCGCCCCGCGCCGTACCACCCGTTCGCGCGAGTCGATCCATGAAGTCATAATCCGTTCCGAAACCGATCCCGATGGGATGAACCACCACATTGTCGGCGTTCATCATAAGCGTGTGCATGATGGGCGCGTCGAGCCAGTAGTATCCACCACCGTAAAAATTGCTGTCGGGATTCTCCGCGATGTACGGGTCCATCACAGCCCGTCCGGAAGTGGCGTCGTTTGGAAGTCCGTCGGTCAGTAATACAACGACCTTGTTGGATTGATTGCGGCCGACACCTCCGTTGCGTTGCGGACGCAAGTATAGTCGTGCCGCCTCCAGTCCGATCTCGGTCGCGGTCGTCCGACCCTTGTCGATGGTCGCCTGCAAGGTCGTGCAAATCCCCATGGCGGCGTCGTAGTCGCTGGTCAGCGGCTGGACGAGCGTGACACCGTTCGAGATCGAATCAAAGGTGTAGATCGCTACCTGATCGGGTTCGACGCTGCCCGGAAAACGCTCGTTGCGTTCCTTGATGATCTGCAACGCGGCGATCAAGGCGCGTCGGCACGAATGCATGGGCTGCGATCTCGGCGGGAACTGGAAAACACCTCCGGCAGTGCTTTCCAGATGGAGTGGGCAATGCGGGCTGTTCAACGACAGGGGAACGAAAGTCGCGTCGTCCGGTTTGCCGTCCCGGCCATGATCGAGCATGAATTGAACGTAGCTCAAGTACCCGATCTGGTTGCGAACGGCGTATCGCGTGCTCGTATCCGGGCTTGTATAGGCGGTCGTGTTCGGGTTGTTGAACTTGTAAATGCGGTCCGAGTCCTGGTAGGGCGGCAGCCATCCGCGATCCAGCGGTGGTGTTCCATATTCCTCCAGGCGAATGGGTCGCGAGAAGGTCACGGTCTGAAAACCAGGCGTGTGCCGCTCCGAGCCCAATGCGGGCGGCACCGGGTCCGGATTCGGAGTGGGGGGCGGGGGTGGAGGAGGCGGACTGCCACCGCCGCCTCCGCCTCCCGATGGCGGGGGTGGGGGCGGCACAGGCGTATGGATGTAAGCTGATTCAAGTACGTAGTCGAGATACTTTTCCCAATAGGCGTAGTTGGCGGAACTGTCGGGAACCGGCAACGCGGCGGGCATCAACGAAGCAATTTCGACGTCGATCAGATAACTATAACCCTTGTTTTTTCGCTCGGTTTCGGTGTCCGAAGTCAGGATTCGGTACTGCGCCGGGATGGTTACGGCCGCCAGCGGACCGGTGTCGCAAGTCATTTCGGCGTACGCGTACTTGTTTCGCGGAATCCCTGAAAGGGTGCTTCCGATGTACTGTATCTCCCCCGGATACGCGCCATATCCAAAGTCGTCAAAGAGTTGCTGAATCAGGTCGCTGCCGACCCCCTCGAATTCCGTCCCGGCAAATTGGCTATTAATGGTGTTGGTTGCCCAGGCCGGTTCCGTGTCGTCATTCATGGAACCGGACAAGTCGACGACGAACGCGATATCACGACAAGGTGCCATGGCAATCGCCGAGGCCGACCGATCAAAGGTATTGGTGCCGAGGAGGGAACCGAGAGCAAGGGAAACGCCCTCAATTCGCGAATCAACCTTGACGGCGTTTCCGTTCGGGTCCTCGGTGAATTGCCTCGACGCGGAGTCCCAGAATCCGATTTGAACCTGGTCGGCGGTCAGTTCGATGGGAGCATGGTTGAACTGGTGATAGGCCGAATACTCCTGCGCCTTGGCAATCACGGCGGCCTCGCCTTGTGAGAGGACGCTGGCCGCGGCGAGTGCCGCGCTGTCGGCGGCGGCTTGTGCCTGGGTCCGGGCCGCCATCATTGTCCCGACCTCAATGGCAAGGGCGGCCATCGCAACCAGAATGATGATGAAAAATGCGGTGTAGACAATAATCGCGCCGCTACGGCCTGGACCAGCGGTTCGGCGTTCCGCCTGGCCGCCAACGCGCCGGGTGGACTTTATCGATGAGGGACGTCCGGAAGGCAACATGGTCATTGAAAGGCGGAGGGAGTACGAATTGAAACGGTTTCCAAAACCTAGTTCACAATATTCCCCAAGCCGCCGCGATTTCTCCGGGAGGAAGCCGAATGCCGAATAGTCGGGCTGCGCACTCTGCAAGCGCACGTTTTGGCATACGCGGTTCCGGTCGTAACGGATTGGCCGGTCGTGACGGACGGAGCGGTTATTGGTGCCGCAACGGTTATTGGTTCGTGCCGCGCGCGGGTACGATCATGGCGGATTTGCGTCCGATACCAGTAGCGAGGGTGATTTCGTTTGTGATACCGCGGAGTTTTCGCGGGGAAACGCAATCGCACGGTTTCCGCCGGAGAAGACAAAATGAAGGCCCTTAGATCGAGTTCACGCTGTTCAGCCGCCGGTCCACTTGTCCTCGCGATGCTTGGACTGGTGATGATGGCGGGCTGTCGGTGGCCGGGAAATTGCCGGAACACCTGCTGCTGTCATCATTGTCCCCGGCCGTGCCATGTGAGCGATCAGTATTCGGCCTTTCGCTATCAGGTTCCCGCCGCCGGATTCGCCGGCAACGCCGTCGTCG
>JBGTFW010000301.1:0-15972 GCA_041747075.1 Pirellulaceae bacterium | reverse complement strand
TGTATCGCGAGTTTCGCTATTTCAATTGCCAGGGAGCGATCGATGGGCACGATGTTGCGCCTGCGAATCGCACCGCTCGGCGGGGCAAGCCTGTTGGCCGGCAAGGCGCTGGCGTGCTTCCTCACCGCCATCGGCGTGATGGTGATGATGACGGTCCTCGGATTGATGCTGGGAATGCGCCCGGCAAGCTACGGCAAACTGGTCGTGGCAGGCTTGTGCATTGCCGCCGCCTTTACCGGAATCATGATGGTCGTCAGCCTCCTTGGCCGCACCGAGCAGGGCGTCAGCGGTGCGGGCTGGGCCGCCAATCTGATCATGGCGATGCTGGGAGGCTGTATGGTACCCGTGATGTTCATGCCGCAATGGGTCCAGTCGGCGAGCGTCGTCAGTCCGGTGCGGTGGGCGATCCTTGCCATCGAAGGTGCGGTGTGGCGGGAGTTTAGCTGGCCGGAGATGGCGTTGCCGCTGTTGGTGTTGCTTGTCACCGGCGGCGTCTGTTTTGCAATCGGCACGTTCATGTTTCGAACGAAGCAGGATGTCTTTGTGTAGTACAATTGTCCCACGGGTTCGGTACGCTGGTTGATTCTCGTGGGGGAACAATTGGGACAATGGTTCTACATTGATTCTCCTGGACGAGGACGCGATAATCGGTGTTTCAGGGGTGTCACCCGCGCAACCGCGGCTGTCACGATTCCGATTCTCTCCGAGACTCGGACCGGGCGCTTTTGGGGAGGCATCAACGCACTAATGATATCGCTTTCACTTCAACGGACTCGCCGCGGAATCTCGTTTCGCACGTTGATCTTGCTCGCTATCACCTGCGCGATACCGCGCACCGCAACCGCCCAGCGCGCTGGCGACCCGCCCACGGGCGAAATGCCGATGGGCGACCCTCCCGCGGCAATCGTCGGCGATCAACCGATCTACCGGTCGCAGGTCGAATGGCAGTTTCAGCAGCAGTTCGCGTCGCGGGGACTGAAGGAGGAGCTTGCCGACGTAGCGCGCGCGAAAATCCTCGATCAACTGGTTGATCAACAACGGGTGATGGACCGGCTTGCCGACGGCGAGACGAAACATCTGGCCCACGACGACGAGGTCAACCTGGAAATCGCGCGGTTTGAGGAGTTGCTTCGCGCCAGGGAAGAATCGCTCGATGGCTGGCTTGCGGACAACGGACAGTCGATGGCGTGCCTCCGCTTCAATGTTCGCTGGCAGATTTCGTGGCAGCGTTATCTGAACGATGTGCTGACCGACAAGGTCCTTGAACGATACTGGGAGCGGCGACAGCGGGAATTTGACGGGACACGAGTCCACGTTGCCCATCTGCTGCTCGGCGTCGAGGCGGGCGCGAATGTACTCGCAGTCGAGGAGGCCAGGCAACGCGCCGCCGAAATCCGCCAGCAGATTCTTTCGGGCGAAACAAGTTGGGAGGAGGCAACGCGCCGCCATTCCACCGCGCCGACCGCCGACGACGGGGGGGACATCGGGTGGATCGAATTCACCCGTCCGATGCCGCCGGAATTCACCCGGACGGCTTTTGCGCTTGCGGTGGGTGAAATGAGCGAGCCAGTCCAAACCACTTTTGGAATTCACCTGATCAAGTGCGTGGAGATCGAGCCTGGCGTCCTCAAGTGGTACCACGCAAAAAAAGCGGTGAGGAAGGCAGCGGTTCGCGACCTGTTTAAAATGCTGGCGGACCGCCAACGTCCAAAAACGTCCGTGCGATTCACCGGCGTGACACCGTGGCGCGATCCGGAAACCTCGAAGTTAATGCGGGCGGAACCGGGCGATTCCGCGCCACCGCCCGAAGACGCGGGGGATGGCGAGGAGCCGGACGACATGACTGGCAGTCGCAATTCCTTGCCTAGTTGTTAAAATCCAGTTGGAGGAAACGGCTGGAAGCAACCTTTTCTTTTGTTCTATTCCGAAATGCCGAAGTTCAACAGTTGGAATCGCCGCCGTGAGTATGCGATTTAATCTTGGCCAGCACATGCAGCAGCGTCAGACGCAGACGCTGGCACCGCGGATGATCCAGTCGATGGAAATCCTCCAGATGCCGCTGACGCAACTGGAGGAGCGGATCGAACAGGAGTTGACCGAGAACCCGGTGCTTGAGCAGCGCGCCTCGGACCCCAGCCTTCCCGACGAAACGACCGAAGAGCAAAAGGAGGAGCGCGAGGACCGTCCCGACGTCGAGGAACGGGAAATGGTTGTCAACGATGACGGCAGCAACACGGACGACTTCGAGCGATTGCTCAATCTTGACAACGACGTGCCGGAGTATTTTGACGATCGCCCCCGAACGAGCGTCAATCGCGTTCAGGACGATATGAACCGCCAGCACGATCTGATGGCGAACATCGCCGATCGCGGCGATACGTTGCAGGATTTCCTCTTACATCAGTTGGGGGAAATGGAGATCACTCAGCAACTGGACCTGATGTGCGAGCGGATCATTTCAGCGCTGGCACCCGAGGATGGCGGATATCTGAAGATTGCCTTGCGCGATTTGCTGCCGCCGGGCGCCGACGAGGAAGACTTGCGGCTGGCCGATGAAGCTCTCGCGCTGATCCACACGCTTGAACCGCGGGGGATTGCTGCGCGCGACCTGCGCGAGTGCCTGATGTTGCAACTCGACGAGAATATGGAACATTACGAGGAGATGAAGACGCTCATTAACGGCCACCTTGAGGACCTGAGCGACAACCGGCTCCCGCACATCCAGAAGACGACGGGGTACTCGATCGAGCGTATCCAGAATGCGTGGGACGCCCTCAAGCACCTGAATCCCCGCCCCGCCTCGCATTTCGCCGACCGCTTTGTTCAGGTCGTTACTCCCGACTTGCGTATCGAGCTCGACGGCGACGGCCGCTACGTCGTGAAGATGGACGAAGGTCCCGGACGCGGCCTGTACATCAGCAAATACTATCGCAAACGGCTGGCGAGCGGTCAGGCGACAACCGAGGAAAAGGAATTTATCCGGCAAAAAGTCATGGCGGCCCGCTGGCTGATCGAATCGATCGAGCAGCGGCGGAACACGATTTCGCGCGTCGCCCAGGAAATTGTCGAGCACCAAAGCGCCTTTTTTGACAAGGGACCGCGCTTCATCGAGCCGCTCAAGATGCAGCAGATCGCCGAGCGCGTCGGCGTCCACGTCACGACCGTCAGCCGCGCCGTTGATGACAAGTGGGTCGAAACACCGCGCGGCATTTTCCCGCTCCGCAAGTTCTTTGTCGGCGGGACGCGCAACGAATCGGGCGAGGACGTCACATGGGACGAAATTCGCATCAAGCTGCAGGAGATTGTCGACGCCGAGGACAAGTCAAAACCGCTCAGCGACGACGAACTAGTCAAGCGGCTCGCTTCCGAGGGCTTGCCCGTTGCCCGCCGCACGGTGACGAAATACCGCAAGAAAATGGGCATTCCCAGTTCGCGCCAGCGGCGAGACTGGACTCAAAAGGAAAAACCCTGACCAAAGTCGTCACCCCACATGATCACACCGCCGCGCAACGCCAGGCCAACCCGCAAGCAACTGAAGCCCGGTGAAGTCCTCTGCGATTACTGCACCGCCAAGTGCTGCAAGTATTTTGCCTTGCCCATCGAGACGCCCGAAACCTTCGAGGATTTCGAGTTCATTCGCTGGTATCTCCTGCATGGCCAGGCGACCGTTTTCACCGAGGACGAAACCTGGTACCTGCTCGTCCATACGGTCTGCAAGCATTTGCGCGAGGACCAGCGCTGCGGCATCTACGAAACGCGGCCGCAAATCTGCCGCGACTATTCGACGAAGAACTGCGAGTACGACGACGAGTGGACCTACGACCGGTATTTCGAAACCGCCGAGCAGGTCGATGAGTACATGGACGCCCTTTTCGCCGAGCCAGGCGACGAGCGATTTCGCTCGCGCCAACCGGCACTGCTTCCCGTACTGGGCCAGGTTTAGAGTTGCGTTCACCACGTCGCCGGGGACTTTGCCCCGGCACTGCGCCTGGAAGCCGCAGCCACATAAACGTCACCTTCGGACCTGAAACCGCGCTAGCGGACGCCAGCGAGTTCCGGCTGATATGCCGCACCAGACCATGAACGCATGACCCAGGAAATCATTCAGCCAAGGACGCTGCCCGGATTCCGCGATTTCCTCCCCGCCGCAATGATGCCGCGCGAGTCGCTCATGGAAACGTCGCGGCGAGTCTTTCGTTCATTCGGGTTCGCGCCGATCGACACGCCGGCCCTTGAATACCTGGAAGTCCTCACCGGAAAGGCGAGTGAGGAGACCGACCGCCAAATGTTTCACTTCGTTGACGGCGGCGGCCGCGCCGTCGGAATGCGTTTTGACCTGACGGTCCCGCTGGCCCGCTTCGTCGCACTCCACATCGACCAGTTGGGAACGCCCTTCAAGCGCTATCACATCGCACCCGTTTGGCGCGGCGAACGGCAGCAAGCGGGCCGTTTTCGCGAGTTCATTCAATCCGACTTCGATACGATCGGCACGACGTCAATCGCCAGCGACGTCGAGACGGCGCTGGTGATCCACGACCTGCTCCGCGCGATCGGCTTTGAAAGATTCACGATCCGCATCAACAACCGCAAGGTCCTCAACGGGTTACTCGCCAGGTTTGGACTGGCCGACCAGGCGACAAGTGTGCTGCGCGCGATTGACAAACTTGAAAAGGCGGGACGCGACAAGGTCGTCGCGGAGCTGAACGTGGCGGGCGTTACAGAATCCCAAACCTCGCAGGTCCTTCGCCTTGTCGAGACCCGGGGAACGAGCGACGAAGTCCTCGGCGAACTGGAATCACTTGTCGAAGGGAGCGAACTCGCCGTCGAGGGTTTCAATGAATTGCGTGAACTTGCCGGGTTGATCGCCGCCTCCGGCGCGAATCCCGAAAACTTTCGCATCGATCCCTCCATCGCGCGGGGACTCGACTACTACACGGGTGTCGTTTTTGAAACGACCCTCGACGACGACCCGCAAATCGGCAGCGTCTGTTCGGGAGGCCGCTACGATAATCTGGCCGGACTGTACACGCGCCGCGAGCTGCCGGGCGTCGGTGCCTCGCTCGGACTCGACCGTTTGCTGGCGGCCATGGAACGGCTGAACATGATTCACGCCTCGCGAACGCCGGCGGATGTGCTGATCGTGAATTTTTCGCGGCAGTTCCTCGGTCGGTATCTGAGACTGGCGGGGAAACTCCGTGCCGCGGGTGTTGGTGTTGAAGTCTATCCGGACGATCGAAAGCTGGGTCAGCAATTTCGCTATGCCGACCAGCGTGGCTTTGCCGCCTGCCTGATCGCCGGCGAGAACGAATTCGCGTCGGGTCAGGTCAACGTCAAGTGGATGTCAAGCGGCGAGCAGCTCACCACGCCATTAACGGATGACATGTCGGAACTGACGCGCTTGCTCGAAAATCAAATCGGCGAACGGCAAGCCGACGCGCCGCTCCGTTAGTTCCGGCAAAATGAATTTTATTGTCCGCCTTCGCGCGTGATGCGAAGGATCACGCTCTCCAGAGGTGGAGCGTGCGGGTCGGTCGATTGCAACGGGTAACGCGCGACGGCCTTGACGTGAATAAATCGCGTCAGACCACGGGACTTTGCTTCCGCCAATTCGTCGTGCCACCGCGGGCCTTTGAAGGCATAGAGCACCCGCGCGCCCGCCCAGTGTTCACGAAGCCAACCGAGCATCTTCCACAGCGGACCGACCGCCCGCGCCACGCAACAATCGAACCCGAGATCGTCGAAAAGGTTTTCCGCGCGGTCGTGAAAGACGGCAACGGGCAATTCCAGTTCCTTGCACAACGACTCAAGCACCCGGGCCTTTTTGCCAACCGAATCGCAGACGGTGACGTCCAGATCGGGGCGAACGATGGCCAGCACCAGTCCCGGCACGCCGCCGCCCGAGCCGATGTCAAGGACTTCCAGCCCGGAGTCGAGCAACCTTGACAATTCGAGAACGTCGGTCAGGTCTCGCGCCACAAACGCCTCCCAGGTTGTGTGGCGTGTCAGGTTGATTTGCTCATTGGCGGCCCACATCAGTTCGCACCAGCGGGCCAGTCGGCGCCGGACCTCGGCGTGCAATTCGATACCGTGCCGCCGAAGACTCTCCTCAAGTTCCCCCTGGCCGCCGCGCGATTCGTCAGCCTTCTCGTCGTTCATCAAACCCAACCCGCGATCGGGCCTAGCCAGGTCTGCACGGCGGCGGACGGATCGGCGGGCCTCTCGAGAAAGTACCGCGTGACATGAAAGAAAATCGGTGCCGCGAAGCAAAGAGACGCAATCCGGTCGAGCACGCCTTCGTGACCGTGAACCAGCGACTCGTGGCTGGCGACTCCCCGGTCCCGCTTGATCGCCGACATCGTCATGATGCCGGAACTCCCCATGACGGAAATGATCAACGCCATGATTCCCGAACCGTGTACCTGAAAGGGTGTCACCGGCAGAAACAACTGAATCAGTACCCCGATGACCGTCGTCGCGCAGGCGGCAAAGATCAGGCCCTCCCAGGTTCGCGTCTCGTTCACGCGCGGAGCGATGACGTGCTTGCCAAAGACCCGATCGACCGCGACGTGGATGACATCGCTGATCTGCACAATCACAACGAGATAGAGGAGCAACCCTCCGTTGACTCCCGTCCAGGCGTCCCACCCTTCGGTGACGTCGTTCCAGGTGCGCAAATTGTCCAGCGTGAGGAGTGCCGGTGCATGGCTGAGCGCGTAGACTGTGATCAGCAATCCAAACTGGATTTTCGCGATCCGTTCGAGGAATCGCTCGGGATCGTTTGCAAACGCGATACGTGCCGCGACAAAGAGCGAGCCGTAAACGGGAATCACGATCGAGTAAAGCGGATAAAGCTGCATTCCAACCAGCGTGTACTGGAGAATCGGAAAGACCAGGAGGACCCAAAAAAGCGTGCGGTGGTCGCTTGGCCGGGTCGGCGTGAGCGTTACAAACTCGCGCTGCGCCCAGAACGAGACGACCCAGAAGAAGACCACGGTCACGACCCAGTGAACAACCAGCGCAAGGGCCAGCACGAGACAGAGGACGATCCACGCGAGGATGTACTTGTTGAATGACCTCAGCACGCGGACATCGATGTCCGACGCGGAACGCTTCTTGAGAAACCTGCCGACGACGAACAGCGCCGCCAGCGCCGCCAGGTTGGAGAGCAGGAGGATCAGTGTCGGCCTGTCGAAATTGCGGAAATCGAGCAAGTTCGTCCCTGTCTGGTTGGATAAAGTCCTTGCGTGCGTGCCACCCCGGCGAAAACCGCTTCGTTCAGATGTTTCGCAATCGATTGATCGCCTCGCGCGCACGGTCGAGAAAGGCGTTCTTCGATTCCCCCGGCTCCAGCCACATCGGCGGTCCGATCGTGATCGAGCTGAGCAAGGGAATGGGCAGAAATTCGCCTTTCGGCATGATACGGTTCATATTGTTGAGGTAAACCGGGACCAGTTCCAGTTCCGGCCTTTTTTTTGTCAGGTAATAAAGGCCGCTCTTGAAGGAACGCATTTCGCTGTCGGTGTTGCGGCTCCCTTCGGGAAAGACGATCAGGGAATACTTGTCGCCGATTTCCCGTAACATCATGTCAATCGGGCTGTTATGGACCCGGATTTTATCCCGGTCGATCAGCAGCGCGTTGAAAACTTTCGCCATGTGGCGGCGGATCGGACCGCCCACCCAGTAGTCCTTGGCGGCCACCGGACGCGTCAGCGCGCGAATCCCCCGCGGAAGCGACGCCCACAATATCAGCGCGTCGAGGTGACTCGTGTGATTCGCGAAATAGATTCGCTGGCACGTATCCGGCTGGCACTCGACCCAGCGCAGCGTCGCACCCGAAAACAACTTGGCGGTCGCAACGAGCAACGGGACGGTAACAGGTTTCATGATTCAGGCGACGGGCAAAAAAAAGCCTCCACGCGCCCAATTGTATCATCGCTGGAGGAGCACGCGGAAGGCGACGCATTGCTTTCCGCCTGTCCAGCGTGCCGCGGACACCAGCTTGTATTGCCTCAAACGCGGCACTGAACCGCTAGAGCTGTTTTCTCCGCCAGACTTCCTCGATGAGTTGCATGTATCCGCCGGTCATGGTGGCGATCGAGCCGTATTGCACGACATGGCGGCGGCCCGCCTCGCCCAACGCGCGGCGCAATTCCCGACTTCCCATCAGCTGTATCCAGCAATCAACGTGCGCGGCGCGGCTGCCCGGCGGTACGACATATCCCGTTACCCCGTCGATGACCGCCTGATCGATCGAACCGACCCGCGGCGCGACGACCGGCAACTCGCAACTCATCGCTTCGAGGATCGAGACCGGACTGGCTTCGTTGTGACTGGTGAGAGCAAAGAGGTCCATCGCCGCCAGCAATCCCGGCACGTCGCGTTGCGTGCCGGTGAAATGAAGTCGTTCGCAAAACAAGGCACTGCCGCAATCGCCGCCGTCGACTTTTCGGGCCAATTCCTCCAGCCTCTCCCGCTCGACGCCGTCGCCAACCACGACAAAATGCGCGCGAGGGATCGAATTCAATACCTCGCGCGCGACGTTGAGGAACAATTCATGGTTCTTTTCCGGCCTCAATGCCGCGACGATTCCGCAGACCGGTGCGTCGTCGCATATCCCCAGTCGGTGGCGCCACTGTCGTCGCGCTTCGGCGTCGGGGACGAACCGTTCCGTGTCAATTCCGTTGGGTATCAGCCGCACGCGCGATTCCGGCAATCGTTTTTCACGGATCAGGTACTCGCGGTGGGGCCGGGCGACGGCAATAAAGGCGTCGGTGATGGGCGTGAGCATCCGGTTCAGCCTCCCGATATCGTCCGGCCAGCCTGTCGAGTGCAGCGCGGACAGGATCACGGGCACGCCCGCCCGCCGCGCGGCGAGCCGGCCCCAGAACATCTTGTCGCCCGCGCCGACCGTCACGAGGGCGTCGATCCGCCGTTCCTTCATCAGCCGACTCAGACGGCCGAGGACGCTCGCGTCGAACTTGTGACGAATCAGTCTGGAATGGACGGGAAACTCGCCGGTCAGTTCCTCGCCCAGTTCGCCCTTCTCCTTCAGACAGGCAAGTTCCGGTGCGAATCGGTCCGAGTCCATCCCGCGCATCAGACTAACCAGCAAGACTTCCGCGCCGCCGGTTTCCATGCTCGTGATCAGGAACATCACCCGTAGTTTGCCGGTCGGAGGATCTGCTCGCCGGTTGCGCTTTCGCGGATCGAGCGTCAACCAGTTCTTGAGGGTCGCGATTTCCGGATCGCCATGAAATCGCCGCAAGTGAAATGCATCGCCGCCGATCTCGTTCCAGCCGCCGTACGCCGAGCAGACGCCGGCGAAGCCGTGCCTCCGCGCAAGCGAGAAGACTTCGGTGTTGAGGTTTTCCGGCTGGCCAAAGGGGAACGCGAAATAGCGAATCGGGCGGCCAATCATCTGACCCATCTCGTTGCTCGCCGCGATCACTTCGTCAAACAGCAGGTCAGAGTTCCGGATCGCGCCGAGGTCAACGTGGTTTCGCGTGTGGCCGCCTATTTCGACGCCCGCGTCAGCAAGCGCCTTGATCGTTTCAATCGAATTGGGCGCGAGCGGTGTTCCCCGCTCCGTGTCGTGAGCGAAAGTCTGCCCGGTGGCGATGTGCGTCGTGGTGACGAAGTAGGTGAAGGGAATCTGCCGCTGGATCAGCAACGGCAACGCAAACGTCGAGTTGTCCGCGTACCCATCGTCAAAGGTGATGCAGAGAGTCGGCTCGTTGTTGAATCCGCTGCGAATGCGCCGCTGCGCCTCCTCCAGCGAGACGATGTCGAACTGGTCCTGCAGCCAGCCGATTTGCTGGCGAAATGCGTCCTGGCCGATCGTCCACGGATTGGGATGGTCATCGGCGACGCGGTGATAGAAGAGGATTGCGACAGGCATCAATCCCGTTCGCCGTGCCGACGACTTCACCGCCGCGCGAACGGGCCACGTAGCGACGCGATACGCATCGATTGCCAGCGGCTTGAGGGGAAACGAATTCATGGACAAGTTTCGGTCAAGGTGCCGGGTCGGGCAAACTGTTGCCGCGGCGAGTGTCGCCTTCTTTCGACTCGTTCCCGGAATCGGACGGGTTTTTCCGGTCGTGCCGGTGCCGCGGGCACTCAAGAAGGCTTTCCCGAACCGATCGTGGCGGAATTTCAGACTTCCTCGGCGGCAATACCCAAGTATTTAACGGACAGCGCTTTCTTTCCATTTTTTCTTTTTTTAACAAGCCGCTCTCATGGGTCAGCCGCGCCAAAGTCACTTGTTCGGAATGAAAATCGACGCCATCGAAATGCACGAGGCGATTGGCCGGATTCTCGAGTGGACGCGAGAGGGGTCGGGGAAATGCCGGTACGTCGTGACGCCGAACGTCGATCATGCGGTGCTGCTCCGCGAACATGATGGGCTGCGCGACGCGTACGCCGGTGCGAATCTGGTTCTTGCCGACGGGTATCCGATCGTGTGGGCGTCGCGTCTGCTGGGCCAGCCGGTCCCTTCGCGCGTTGCGGGCTCGGACCTTGTGCCGCGTCTTTTTTCCGCGGTTCGACCGGACCGGGGGCTTCGCGTTTTTCTCCTGGGGGCCGCACCCGGCGTGGCGGCGCGAGCTGCCGCGGCGATGCTCGAGTGGTGGCCCAATGTCACGACGGTCGGCTGTTACAGTCCACCGCCGGGATTCGAGACGGATGACGAGGAATGCAATGACATTCTCGGACGCATCGCGGTGTGCCGTCCCGATGTCGTTTTGGTGGGACTCGGCGCGCCGAAACAGGAGTGCTGGGTACACCGGCATCACGAGAACATTCAGGCACCGGTCGTGTTGTGCGTCGGCGCGACGATTGATTTTCTCGCCGGTGAGAAACGCCGCGCTCCGCGGTGGATGCAGCGAGCGGGGATCGAATGGCTCCACCGGATGTGCAGCGAGCCGCGCCGCCTGGTCCGCCGTTACGCGCGCGACGCGTGGATTTTCCCGCAACTTGTCTGGCAGCAGTGGGCGAGCCGCCGCGCGACGGCCAAATGAAACTTGTCGCCGCGCCAGGCGGAGGCGGACTGTCGTACATGGGCTTGCAGGTTCATCGCTGGCGCTTTCGGGCTTGTATTCGGTCCCGGTCGGACGTGAATCGCGGCACCCGATCAGTTGTTTTCCGGGGGAGCGTCCGGAACTGAATTGCCGCGCTTCAGGTGCAGGTGCAGGTAGTTCGCGCGCTCGCGGTTGCGATGTGCCTGATCGAGCTGGCCACCGCGGATTTTCTGCAAATGGGCGGGCTGCGTGTGAATGAACAACTTGTTGATCACGCGGATTTCGACGTCGCCGATCAGTCCGAGATTGATTCCCATTCGCACCTTTGACAGCAAGTGCATGGTTTCATCGCTGGAAATCTGCTGGGCGTTCTGCAGCGTCCCAATCGCCCGGCTGACCTGATCAAAGAGATCGTGGTTGCCGTCCTTGATGAGCAGGTCTCGCGCCTTTCGTTCGTAGTTAATCACGGTGGGAACGATCGAGGCGACGTGATCAATCAGCTCCTGTTCGCTTTTTCCAAGCGTCACCTGGTTGCTGATCTGGTAAAAATCGCCGGTTGACTGCGAGCCTTCACCGTGCAGGCCGCGCACCGCCAGTCCGATTTTCTGCAAGCTGTTGAAGACCTTCTCGATCTGGTTTGCAATCACGAGGGCCGGCAAGTGCACCATCACGCTCACGCGCATCCCCGTCCCCACATTGGTTGGACACGCGGTCAGGTATCCGAATTCGGGATGGACCGCGAACGTGACATGCTGTTCGATCAGGTCGTCGACTTCGTTGATCGTTTCCCAGGCCTTCTGGAGATCGAGACCGCTTTTCATCACTTGCAGCCGCAAATGATCCTCCTCGTTAATCATGAGGCTGATTTTTTCCTGATGGTCGATCGCCACGGCGCGCGCACCCTGCGACTCGGCCAGTTCGCGGCTGATCAGCTGGCGTTCGACGAGCATCTGGCGGTCGACCATGTCGAGGTCCGCCACGTCGATAAAGGTCAGGTCGACGAATCGCGACTCGGCGGCGATCCGTTCGCGGAGAAGGGCTTCGATGTTGGCCCGGTCAAAATCGTTGCAGCGGCGAATAAACGGATAGTCGGCGAGGTTGCGCGCCAGCCGTATCCGGCTGCTCATGACAATGTCCGCTTCCGGGCCGCTTCCCTTGAGCCATTCCCCGCAGCGATTCGCCAGGTCGTCGATCATCACGGGCGGACACCTCCCTCAATGGACTTGATCCGGTCGCGAATCGTCGACGCAAGTTCGTATTTCTCGCGGTCGACCGCTTCCTTCATCTCGCGACGGAGCTTGATCAGCTCGGTCTGGCCGCTCGTGTTGGGGTTGCCCCGCCGCGGATGCTTGCCGGTGTGTTGCGTCGCGCCGTGAACGTTGTGAAAGAGCGGTCGCAATTCCTCGGCAAAGTGTTCGTAGTCGTGCGGGCATCCGAGCCGGCCGCTTTGACGAAACTCAAAAAACGAGACGCCGCAAACGGGACACTGGCGTTCGTCCAGTTCAGCCAGGTCGCGCGCGGTCTGGCCGAGCTTGAACTGTTTGGTGATGACGCCAGTTATCTTGGGAGCGGAATCGGCGGGCTCATCCGGTTGAAGGAACCCCTTGGCGCAATTCGGGCACAGGTGAATCGACTGCGGCTCGCCAGCGGTCAAGTCGGTGATGTGAAAAGTGGCGGGCTTGTCGCACTTTTGACATTTCATGGGGTGCGGGTCCTGTTGTCATCAATCCCTCCGGCGGAGATGACGCGATGCGGTCGAACCAACGTGGCAAACACAGAGTTTCGCGGCGCGGAGCGAAAAATTGACCGCGCCCGCTGACCGTTTGTGGCGGCTTGTGAATTCTAGCCGCCGCCGGTGTCGTGTCAAGATTGAACGGCTTTTCGCGAGACACGAGTAAGTCACCGGCACCGGTGAGCCGCCGGGGATTTCATCCGCGCAAGCAATCGTTTGGCGAAGCAAAAGTGTAATCGTCGAATTTCGGAAAATAGGCGGATTTCGGATTGAACGGCTTGCGAGAACCCCATATAGTGGGTCGCGACGCGTCAGGGATCCCGCCGGACCGGATTGCCGGATTCTCGCCCGCGGGTACGACGACTTTCGCGTTGAACGGTCCCTTTCAATGGAATGATTGGCGGCCGGGCGGATCCTTTTCAACCCTTATCTACAGACTGAGCCGGAATTCGGCACCGCGAGCGGAGATCACTTCGCGGGTTTGCGTTCATTGCCCTGACGCCTTACTCGCGCGACTTGACGCAAGTTCGCTCGCCGATTCTCTTTTCAAAAAAATACCAGGGAGGCCCTGATGACCAGTTCCGCGTTAAATCCCTTTGAAGCCAGCAGTTCGTTCATGATCTCATCCCCTCCGATTGACGGGGGCATGCAGGCCATGAACGCCAATGCGCCCTCACGGGTTTACCTTGAGGAAAACTTGCGGCGGGTTTTTATCAACGGAACGCACAATAACGACATCGTTACGGTGGCCGGTGGTTCCACGGCCAATTTGATCGTCGTGAAATTTTCCGGCGTGGAAACTCGGGAGTTTAACACCGCCGACTTTGACTACATTCTTTTCAAGGGCCGTTTCGGCGACGATCTCTTCAGCAACGCCACAGACGTTGTGACTCAGGCGTTCGGCGATGGCGACAACGACTCGTTGTACGGTGGCAACGGCGACGATGTGATCGAAGGAGGTGCCGGAGACGATCGGTTGTACGGACGTCGTGGACACGACCGGATCATTGGCGGTGGCGGCAACGACCTGATTTATGGTTCGGACGGCAATGACTGGCTGCGAGGGGGCGCGGGCAACGACGTACTAAGCGGCGACGACGGCGAAGACACCTTGCTCGGTGACAACGGCGACGACCAGCTCCACGGACATGGCGGGGACGATTTGCTGTACGGCTGGAACGGCAACGATACGCTCGACGGTGGACAGGGATCCGACAGTCTGTACGACGCATCCGGCAACGATTCCCTCTCGGGCGGCCCTGGCAACGATTTTCTACTTGGGGGGGACGGCAACGACACGCTTTCCGGTGGAGCCGGAAACGACCGGCTCCGCGGCGGCAACGGGGATGACGCCTTGTACGGCAACGAGGGTGTCGATTACCTGTTTGGCGACGCGGGTCACGATCAGCTCTTCGGCGGACACGGAACGGATGACCTGAGCGGCAACGACGGCGTTGACCTGTTGCTCGGCGGCGTCATCGCGGAACGAGACGTCCTCCGCGGCGGCAATGGCGTGGATCACCTGCTTTATTTTGGAGAGAATGTACTGGTCAATTCCAGCGCCGCGACGGATGTCCGCGTGCGGCTGGTCAATTCCACCAGTTCATGGACGGAAGTTGAAGTGCGAGTAATTAACGAGGGTCTGCAAAAACTCCATGACGCGACGAACAATTCGCGGCTGCTCCGCGATTGGGTGACGGGCGATGATTTGCGATTCGTCAAGGTGAAAAACCTTCCGGGAGGCGGA
Source organism: Pirellulaceae bacterium (assembly GCA_041747075.1). Taxonomy (GTDB): domain Bacteria; phylum Planctomycetota; class Planctomycetia; order Pirellulales; family Pirellulaceae; genus CAJQPP01. Next base: position 1,475 of record JBGTFW010000301.1, on the reverse strand, counting down.
ACGGCCGAGAATTACCTTGAATTCACGACGAAGAACGGTAACACGACCTACTATCGGGAAATTCGCTTTTCGGACTGGAACGAATCGAACGAACCACTCAATCAGACCCGCGTTCTGGCGCTGGCGCATGAGATTGGCCACAATTATGACAACGGCTTTGAACTTGCCAAGACGCCCTACGTCAGTCCCGCGCTGTTTGACACGTTCCTCGGCCAGAGTGGATGGCGGAAAACCAATCCGAACAACGCGGCCTATGCCCGTTCGGGGGACGGCCAGTGGTGGTATCTTCGCTCCGCCCAGTTTTATCGCAGTTACAGCACGCTGAGTCCCTACGAGGATTGGGCAACGATCTGGGAACTCGCCTTTAACGATGCGGAAACCGAACCTCCCCCGACATCCGGGCTTGGGAAAAAACTCTCACTCGTTCGCCAGTTGTTCGGCGCGCTCAAGTACAACTGACCTCGCCGTCAATCGTTCACTCGCTGGCGCTTCGGGCTTGTATTAGCCGCACGTCAATCGTTCACTCGCTGGCGCGTCGGGCTTGTAGGGGCCGCTGGTGCCGGAAACTCGAAAAACGGGACACTGTGGTCAAACAGTTTCCTGTCGTCGATCGCGCGTGCTCCGACAAACACGGTGTTTTTGCTCGAACCGGTGAATTCATATTTCCACGTGACGCGTCCGGCGGTTGCGGCAGGCTGAATCCTGGCCTCGACCGTCGAGTATTCGCTCGTCCATTGGTCGCCGTTCCAGAACTGGAGCGAGTCCTTGTCGTGGATGATCAGCCGCACCGAACGGACGGCACCGTTGTCAGCCGCTTGTCCCGCCACCGTCACGGGGCGACAGCCGTCACTCAGCTTGTCCGGGGTGTCGATCCACGTTTCCGGATCGTCGAGGCGGAGGACAAGCCGTCGCGCCTCGCTCCAGGTCGAGTCGTTTCCCATCGTGTCGGTGGCAATCACCGAAAGTGCGACCGTTCGTTCCTCAAGATCGATCGGGAAAATGATTCCCGGAGACGTATCGACGCTGAACTTCCAACGTGAAAGCTGACCGTGAGCATTGGTCATCGACGCCGGCAATCGGGAAACATCTGGCGACCATCGCGTTCCGTTCCAATACTGGCCCGTGGACTGGCATCGCAGCTCAATCTCCACGGACGCAACGCCCGTGTCATCTTCAACGTATCCCTGAAACTCGATCGGCCGAAAACCGGTGTTGACCGGCAGCGTCTCATCGATTGCTTCGGAATCAGAAAAAAGCCGCGGGGCAATCAGCGGATCGATGGCGGGCCGGAAAACGCCCCGCAACGCGCTGGCCAGTCGCAATCGCGTCGCCTCGTCAAGGTCCGCAAAAAGATTGGTGTTTTGTTCAGGATCCGCCGTAAGGTCGTAATACTCGCGTCCGCCACTGGCCCATTCGGTATAAATGTGGCTCATTTCCCGAAGTGCCGAGTAGGTCGCGGGAAAGTACACGCTGTC